>CAZHEZ010000033.1:0-46633 GCA_964531315.1 uncultured Candidatus Obscuribacterales bacterium
TGCCGAACATGAATGGGCCCAGCGAAGATAGCGCTAAGTAGCGCGGCAAGGGCCGGGAAAAAAGTGCTGACCAGTCTTGGGAAACCAGACCTGATCCCAGCTTTTTCCACTCACCTGATCGTAGAAGAGCGATGCTTAGAGATTAGATACAGAAGAGAAGAATTCTGCAATTTTTCGCAATTTTTGTGACTGCGTCGCATCTGAGTTTCGCTTAATCGAATCAGCACCACCTGTGGTGTACCTCTCGGGGCGACGCCAGCCTGCTTGACATCGCTTAGACGCGCTTAAGATGCGCGTTTCGATCATGAGAGCCAGTTCAAGAATGGCTCCTTGAGCGCCGGCTCAGAAACTGCCCGCGCTAGGTAGCACACTTAATAGGCCTATTATGAATATCAATCAATATGTAAGGCGACTCATCTTGACTTCCCAAATCGCCGCACGGGCTCACAATCCGCCGTGTTTGCTACCCCAGAATTCCCGCCCCTGAACCCCGGAAGTCAAGAGGGGCGCGGCTGGATAGAAAGGTAAGTGTTCTCAGAAACAGATATGTATCTGAGATGCAATAACCAGAACAGTGTATGCGGATTTAACACCTGGCACTTTGCATAATTGTCTTGTACCTCGTTTCCCCCTGTGATTTCGGAAAAGCCCAACCACCTTCGCTTATTGACTTAAATCCCTTCACTTCAACGCGTTCCTTCCAGGAACCAGTGGGGACCTTCCAGTCAAATCGAAGCAGTTGTCCGCATCCAGGGTAGAGGTAGTTCGCGAACTATCAAGCTGAGCGCGCCAAGCTAGCGGAATCTTACGAACCGTCGCTTAGTCGCGCTTATCTAAATCGCGCCTGCAAGCATCCTGCTTCAGTCGCGGCAGTCGTTCGAACGACTGTTTGTTGCGGCTTCGGCCGCATAACCCAATCGCGCTCACGCGCAAAAGGAGAAAACATCATGGCGATTTCCCTCAAGAAGGGCGAGAAGATCTCTCTCACCAAAAACGCCCCCGGTCTGAAGAAGATCCTCGTCGGTCTCGGCTGGGACACCCGCTCCACTTCCGGCGACGCTTTCGACCTGGACGCCTCCGCCTTCCTGCTCAGCTCCCTCGGCAAGGTCCGCAACGACGCGGACTTCGTGTTCTACGGCATGCCCAAGATCGGCGACAAGCTGATCACCAAGGACGGCGCCGTCGAGCACACCGGTGACAACCGCACCGGCGCCGGCGAAGGCGAAGACGAGTCGCTGATCGTCGATCTCACCAAGGTGGCTGCCGACGTGCAGCGCATCGTTTTCACGGCCACCATTTACGACGCGGTCAAGCGCCACCAGACCTTCGGTCAGGTGACCAACGCCTTCATCCGCATCGTCAACGCCGAGGACAACACCGAGATCTGCCGCTTCGACATCTCCGAGGAAGCGTCCACGAACACCGCGCTCGATTTCGGCGCCGTGTACCGCAAGGACGGCGAGTGGCGGTTCGACGCCATCGGCCAGGGCTACGACGGTGGCCTTCTGGCGATGTGCACCCGCTACGGCATCGACGCGTCCGAGTAATCGGCACGCAACTTCCGGTTCTGTAACCAGACTCGCCTCAAAACGGGTCTATCTCTCGTTCCCGCCGGCTAAGTAAGGAAACTCTCCTTGCACCGGCACAATGGCCGGGGCGTCACTGCACAGCAGGGCGCCTCGGCTCTAACCATCGCGAATTTCGCGAAAAAAGGAGATTGCATCATGGCACTCAGCCTCAAGAAGCGTGACCTTTCCCAGTACGACATCGAAGCCGGCATCGACACCTCGGGCTCCATGGACAAGAAGGATACCCCTTCCGGTCTGTCCCGCCTCGACGACAGCAAGAAGACCGTCAGCCTGCTCGTGAAGGAAGCCGGCGAGGTCGATGACGACGGCATCACCGTGTGGTGCTTCGACGTCGACATCCACGACGTCAACGAGAACACCACCGACGCCAAGGCCCAGTCCGTTCTGCGTGCGGCTCGCGCCGACGGTTCGGGCACCGACCACGCCAAGGCCCTCAAGGCTCGCGTCGACGACTACCTCGACCAGCTGCTCGGCAAGCCGGCGGTCAAGGGCACCAAGGGCGGCTTCTTCTCGAAGGGCACCCCGGACGTTCCGGCGATCGCGCCCAACCCGAAGACCAAGCCGCGCATCTACGTGGTGATCACGGACGGCCAGCCGTCCGATGGCGCCACCGGCGAGCGCGCGCTGGAGAACCTGATCATCGACGCCACCAAGCGCCTGGCTGCCGCCGGCTACGGTCGCGAAAAGATCGGCTTCTCGTTCATCCAGACGGGCAAGGACGCGCACGCGTCCGACTTCCTGGAGCGCCTCAACAACGGACTCGTCGCCAAGGGCGCCGCGTTCGACTGCGTCAACTGCTTGACCGTCGACGAGTGCGTCGGCCTGACCACCAAGCAGATCCTCGAGAAGGCCCTCGACGACTAATCGGCTTTCGCCGAACCAGTCGCCTGAACTAGCTCGTTCTCGTGCGGGAAGCCGGATAAAACCGGCTTCCCGTATCGCGGATATCTCCAGCCCAGCCGGAGCATTTGACTTGCGGCTCAGTTGGACATTCAACGCATTCCCGCAAACCGAGCTTCCCAGGCTAAGAGCCGGGAGCAAAAGGAGAAAAAACCATGCCCGTTTCCCTCGCCAAAGGTGAAAAGGTTTCCCTCACCAAGACCGCCGGCCCCGCCGGTTTGACCAAGATCCACGTCGGCCTGGGCTGGGACGCTCGCGTCACCGACGGCAAGCCGTTCGACGCCGACGCCTCCGCGTTCCTGCTCAACGACGCCGGCAAGACCCGCAACGAAGGCGACTTCGTTTTCTACGGCAACAAGAAGTCCGCCTGCGGCTCGGTCGAGCACCAGGGCGACAACACCACCGGCGCCGGCGCCGGCGATGACGAAGTGATCAAGATCGACCTCACCAAGGTCCCCACCGACATCAAGAAGATCGCCATCGCCGTCACCATCTTCGAAGCGGACGTGCGCCGTCAGTCGTTCGGCCAGATCACCAACGCCTTCGTGCGCATCGTGAACGACGCCGACAACACCGAGCTGGCCCGTTTCGACCTCTCCGAGGACGCCTCCACCAACACCGCCATGATCTTCGCCGAGATCTACAACCACAACGGCGAGTGGAAGATGAACGCGGTCGGGCAGGGCTACGACGGCGGTCTGGCGGCGCTCTGCGGCAACTTCGGCATCCAGGTCGGCTAATCAGCTTTAGCCGACGGCTGCCAGTCTCGAGTCTCTAACTCAAACTCTGCTCACAAAGGCAGGCGGGCAAGCGCATGCTTGCTCGCCTCATCTTTCACGCAAACCCAAATTGCCCCAAGAGGGCCCAGGAGAAAACACCATGCCAGTTTCATTGAAGAAGGGCGAGAAAGTCTCCCTCACGAAGACCGCCGGCGGCGCCGGACTGACCAAGATCCGCGTTGGCCTCGGCTGGGACGCGCGCGTCACCGACGGCAAGTCGTTCGACGCCGACGCTTCCGCGTTCCTGCTCAACGACCAGGGCAAGACCCGCAACGAAGGCGACTTCGTTTTCTACGGCAACCTGCATTCGGCCTGCGGCGCCGTCGAGCACACCGGTGACAACCAGACCGGCGCCGGCGATGGCGACGACGAGACGATCAAGATCGACCTCACCAAGGTGCCGGCCGAAATCAAGAAGATCGCGATCGCGGTCACCATCTACGAGGCCAAGGAGCGCAACCAGTCGTTCGGTCAGATCACCAACGCCTTCGTGCGCATCGTGAATGAAGCCGACGGCACCGAGCTGGCTCGCTTCGACCTCTCCGAGGACGCTTCCACCAACACCGCCATGATCTTCGCCGAGATCTACAACCTGAACGGCGAGTGGAAGATGAACGCGGTCGGCCAGGGTTACGACGGCGGTCTCGCGGCGCTCTGCGGCAACTACGGCATCGCCGTCGGCTGATCCGCAGCTCCGCGCCAGCAATAGCTGATCGATCGATTTCGTAATCGAAACGCGTTGGCTGATCAATTGCAGCCAACGCGTTTCACCCACCCAGAAATTCGCCTCAACGGCGTAAGGAGAATTCACCATGCCAGTTACACTCACCAAGGGACAGAAGGTTTCCCTTTCCAAGGATCTCAACGGCGGCAACCCGCTCTCCGTCATCAAGATGGGTCTCGGCTGGGACTGCGGCTCGGAAACGGTCGACCTCGACGCGTCCTGCGCGCTGTACGACGCGGCCAAGAACCAGGTCGACACGGTCTGGTTCCGGCAGCTGAAGTCCAAGGACGGCTCGGTCGTGCACTCCGGCGACAACCTGACCGGCGCCGGCGACGGTGACGACGAGGTGATCTCGGTCGATCTGACCAAGGTCCCCGCCTCAGTCATGCACATCGTCTTCGCCGTCACCTCCTACCGCGGACAGAAGTTCAGCGTCGTCGAGAACGCCTTCGTGCGTATCGTCAACGCGGCCGGCGGCGCGGAGCTCTGCCGTTACGAGCTGGGCGCCAAGGTGCCCAACACGGCCATGATCATGGCCCGCCTCTACCGCCACAACGGAGAGTGGAAGTTCGCTGCTCTCGGCGAGCCCGCCGACGGCCGCACCGTGGGCGACCTGACGGCCGCCATCACGCGTCTGTTCTAAGCGCTATCTGGTAGCGCGGTGATTTCCATGGAGGCCACATGCGTGCGCTTCTGTCGAAACACCGCCAAGCCGGTCGGCGCGCCAGTCCTTTGTAGATACGAAGGATTCTAACTGAGCACGCCTCCGGCTGGCCTTGCACCGCCTCTGGTGCAGGCAGTCCGCAGGTTATCCCAAATTACCTGTGGTCTTGCCTCACCAGGGGCGGACCTGCAAATCTGGAGAAATAAATATGACTCTTGATCAGCTCGATGAAAAGCTGGCCAGCTGGAAGACGGACTTGGGCAATATCTCGACCAACCTCACCTCTATCGAGGATGGGGCTGGGTTCAAGACTGCCAAAGCCACTCAGCTGGCGGGCGAAACCGACACCAAGTGTCGGGAAGCATTCACTACGGTCGAAAAGCTTTGGGAATACCTGAAGCTGATCCGCGACGTCGTCGAAGCAGCCGAAGAAAAGCGCAAGCACGTGCCGATGGTCATCGGTCGGGCCGCCGCTATCGAGGAGATCGACACGCTCTTGAACGGGCAGTCGATTCAACTCTCGCTCGTCACTGTTCCGCTAAACGAGCGCGGTCTGCTCGGAGGCACCACCCAGAGCCAGACAACCACGCCTGATCAACTGAAGAATACGATGGTCGAGGCCTTTGCTCGCGTCAACAAATTCTTCGTCGACATCAGGCAGCGCTGGCTCGACCTGGCCGACATCGCCACGTGGAGCGCCACCGAAATCGACACGCTGCGCGGTCGCGTCAACGCAGTCGGCAAGCCGAAGCCCGCCGAGATCAGCGATCTCGAAGCCCGGCTCACCGCCTTCGACCGCAATCGTCAGTCCAACCCCCTGTCCATCCAGGCGAAGAAATTCGACGAGGAACTGAAGGGTTACTTCACCAAGGCCCGCGTCGTCATCCAAAAAATGGAGCACGACCGCGAGTCCATCGGCGAAGACGTCAAACGCGCCTACACCCGTTTGGAAGAAGTGCGCACCGTGCGCGCCCAGGCTCTCGACGCGCAGAAACGCGCGGACGAGAAACTGACCGGTGTGACGGCCGAACAACCGCCCAAGACCAAAGACCTGGTCGACCAGCTGGAAACCATCAAGACCGCCCTTACCGCCAAGAAATTCGCGGAAGTGGAAAGCGGTCTGGACAGCTGGAATCGCGAAGCAACGCGGCTGGAGGGTCTCTACAAGGAGACAGTGCGCACGATGGAGGCTCTGCTCCAGAAGGTGCAGAACCTGAAGACGCGCATGGAAACAGCCAAGCGTCAGCGTCAGCAAAACGCCGACAAGGGGCTGGCCAACGACAAGGCTCTCGACAAGTTTCAGGAGAAATTCGAAGAAGCCGATGGCGAGAAGTTCGACGTAGCGGCTGCCGAAATGGCGGTCTCCAGCTACGAGACTCGCGTCGCCGGACTGATCTCTTCCTGGACTGCCGCGCCGGCCGATGTGCGACTGAAACGTCGCCTCGACAAGGCCAAGGAAGACGCCGAATCGCACGGCTTTGCCGCCTACAAGGCGCTGGTCAATTTCGCCAGGGCGGCCGAGGACGCTATCAAGGATGGCAAACTCGACGTCGCGGAGAACTACATCAACTCCTACGAGGTGAAGCTCGGCGAGCTGAAAGTCCATCCTCCTAAGGAAGCGGCGACTGCGCCGGCGACCACTGGAAATGCGACTGCCAACGCCACGACCGCGCCGCAACCGGCAGCCGACCCCAAGGCCGCGCTCAAAGACCGCCTAGTCAAGTCCAAAGCCAGAGCCGTGCAAAGCGGTCATGGCGATGACAAAGTCCTGGGCAAATTCGCTGAAAAGGCGGAAGAACTTCTGGGCAAAGGCGACCTGGAAGGTGCCGAATCGATGGTGCACTCCTATGAGACCCGGCAGGCTGAATTGGCTGCAAAGCCACAGGCCGAGCCGACGTCCACGGAGCCTGCCAAGGAAAGCGGTCCGACTGTCGTATCGCTTCGCAAGCGGCTGACCGATGCTCAGGCGAAAGCCGCGGCCAACAACGTCACGCCCGGAAAAGCCCTGACCGCCTACGCACAGAAAGCGGATGAGGCGCTGAAAGCCGGTGACCTGGCCAAGGCGGAGGAAATGATTTCCTCTTACGAGACGCGCTTGAGCGAGACCATCGCTCATGGTCAGAAATAAGATGCCTCTCGAGAAACGGCGCCTGCCAAAAGCAGGCGTCGTTTCTTTCCTTTGTGAGCGCACTGCGTGCGTTCCTCTTTCAAACGGCTAGCTTCGGAAACAACGAGTCGAATTCCAAAAATGAATTCGCTGTTTCCCAAACTGACCGGCGGAAGGCTGTGCCGTCGCAAGAAGGCGCATGCCGTCAAGTTCCGCAGCGGTTTGCACGGTCGAACTTGCAAACACATCGACCGTCAGCGTGGCTTCAGCTACAGCCACGAGGTCTCGGATATGGGCTGGTGAAGCGGGTTTTGCGCCTGCTTCCAGAACCTGTCCTTTCATCTCAACCGTTACCGCGCCAAGCAAGGATACGGCGCTGGTGACTAACGACGGTTCGCAGACTGCGAACCCGTAAGGAGCTATCATGGAACACTACCTGCCTATCATCACGGCGGCACTGCCGATCATCGGCGCGCTCATTCTACTCGAAGGCTTGCTCAGCGTCGACAACGCGCTCGTGCTGGCTGCCATCGCCAAGGGCGTGCCGAACGGCAAGGGTCCCAAGGCCCTGCGCTACGGTATCATCATCGCCATCCTCCTGCGCGTGGTCTGCCTGCTTTTCGCCGGCATCATCATCGCCAACCCGTGGATTCGCCTCCTGGGCGCCGGCTACCTCATCTATCTGATGTGCTCGCATCTCGGCGTCGCCGAGGAAGACGAGCAGAATGCGCACCAGGCCAAGTCGACTTTCCTGGCCACGATGGTCTACATCGGCTTCACTGACCTGGCCTTCTCGGTCGACAACGTGATCGCCGCCGTGGCCATGTCCAACCAGCTCTGGGTGGTCATCACCGGCGTCGTCATCGGCATCATCGCCATGCAGTTCGTCGCCCAGGCCTTCATGAAGCTGCTGGACGTCTTTCCGATTCTGGCCAAGGTCGCCTACGTCCTGGTCGGCTACATCGGCGTGCAGCTGATGGTGGAATACTTCTTCCACATCGACTTCACAAGCTTCGAGAAGTTCGGCACCATCATCGGTATCGTCGTCGCGGGCGTCATCTACGACAAGGTGACCTTCCTGCAGACGATCCTCGGCCCGGTCTTCACCTGGCTGGGCGAAGTGATGGGCAACCTCGCGGAGCTGGCCGACTCGCTGGCCAAGCCAGTGGTTGGGCTCTGCAAGGCCGTCTTCGGCATCTTCCACAAGAGCAAAGCCCAGAGCTAAGTCGCAGCGACGCAAAATCGCTACGCCGCAGCCGGCGGTGTTGTTGCCAAAAGCAGCAGCACCGCCGGGTTTGCGCTGGACAAGAAACACCAACCATAAGTCCCGGCATACCGGGACGGGAGACTTTACCATGCCAAAGATCAGCGGAGCAGGTCTGCTCCTCATCATCGTGATTCTGTTCCTGTTGTTCGGCAGCCGCCGGCGCTAGGACAGCAGGTCGGTAAAGCCGGGTGGCGCCTTGTCACAAGCAAGGCGTCGCTCGCGCTTTATTTCTTTGAGAGCCTGGACTGACACTTACACATGATTCCGCAGGCGCGAATTTTTTTTCGCGTGTTGCAACGCGCGCGATCATGCGTTGCCTTACTCTGGCAAGAAAAAATTTTGCCGCGCGTTGTCAAGAAAGGCTCATGAAAGAAGCCCATTAGTCTACACGCCATCTCTAGTGCAGTCGGACCCGGGCGTTGCATCGCCCCTGCGGACTGCACCAAAGATCGCGTGTCGTTGTCTAGCCTGGCTGCAAAACAAGAAACAGCAACCAGCCCGGCTGAATAACAACACAAAATCGAGGCAACTAAACTCGAAAGGGAAATACCATGTTTCTGCAAATGCTGAAAAATGCAGTCTTCGGACTGTCTCACGCTTTCCTGTTCATGGGCAGCATCGCCGCCACTTTCCTGGCCAGCATGTTCTGGCTGGCCAAGCCGGTCGGTGAGACGCTCATCCATTCCGGTTACAACCCGTGGTTCGGCGTCATTGCCGCCACCGCGTGCGTGATCGGTCCAATCGTCGCGCTGGCCGTCTACGTCCTCTATCCGTATCAGGACTGGCTGGAGACCGAGCTGCGCCGCCGCGAGCGTCTCACCTGCAAGATCTGCAGGGCCAACCGGGCTGCTCGCCAAGCCGCTGCCAAGGCTTAATCCCGCAGCCGGCGCGTAGCAGCACGCGCCTGTTGCAGATCAGCACGGAGCTGACCTTAAGCGGTTAACTCCGTGCGTTCTCTTCAATTACAAAAGAGGTTCCATATGCCAACGTTGAAATACATCGCCTTCGGATTGCTCCATGGCTTTATCTTCCTGGGCGGCATCCTCGCCCTCGAGCTGTTCGGCATCTTCTGCCTGGCCAAGCCGGTGGGACAGGGGCTGATTGCTCACGGCACCATCGACTGGGTGGCCGCCATCATCGCCACGGCCTCTGCGATCCTGCCGATTCTGATCGCCTGGAAGCCGCTTCTTCGCTATACCGACTGGCTGGAAAACGAGCTGCGCCGGCGTGAAATTGCCGCCTGCAAAGCCTGCCAACGCAATCGCGCCTTGCGCGCCGCCAAGCGCGCCAGCTAATCGGCTCAAGTCGCGCCGCTTTTAGCGACGTGTAACTCCACCTCGTAAACGCGGCGTCTTCGACGTCCGTGAAATTCAAATCCTGCGGCATTGCCGGCGGAGCTTATCTCGCAGTCGAAAGACTGCGACTTAAGCCCGCCGGTCTGCCGTTCAAGGCGCTTTGAGCGCAAATAGCAATGCGCGCGAGCGCCACATGAAGGAGAGCAATCTCAATGTTTCAAGCACATCATGTTTTGGATGCCGGACGTCACAACTTTATGGGCGCCGGCAAGTTCGTCATTGACGGAAGCGCAATCGAGGCACGCACCGTTGAGCTGCCCACAGGCATGCTCGACATCAAGGTGTTCCAGACCTCCATGCCGCTTTCCGAAATCTGCGGCTTTGCCGCCCGGCAGAATCCCAAGCGCGGATTCCTCTTCGTCTCCAAGGTTCTGGGCAAGCACATTCCAGTGCTCCCTTCCAAGGTGCGCGAAGTGCACACGCGCCTGGCCAGCCAGATTGACCCGAACCTGCCCGGTCCGGTCGTCTTCATCGGCATGGCCGAAACCGCCATCTGCCTGGGCAACGGCGTATTCGACGAATACGTCCGCCTGACCGGACGACAGGATGTGATGTTCATCCAGTCGACTCGCTACCCGCTGGTCAAGCGGCGCGCGATCGAATTTCTGGAAGAGCATTCGCATGCTGCCGACCACATCATCTATGAGCCTGAAGATGCCGCATTAAAGGCCACGTTCTATGGCGCGCGCTCGCTGGTGCTCATCGATGATGAGGCCTCGACCGGCAAGACCTTCGTCAACCTGGTCAAGAACATGGCCACGATCATGCATCACGTCGAACGCGTGGTCACGGGCGTCATTACCGACTGGCGCGGGCCCAAGCGCAGCCAGGAGATGCAGGCGCAGATGCCTTTGCCCTCCACGATGGTGGCTATCCTCTCGGGCGAGTATCAGTTCACGCCGGCCCCCACGCTCAAGCTGGTCGAGATGCCCAAAGTGACCGGCACGGACAGCTTCCGGGACGGGACTCTAAGAAGCAATTTCGGCAGACTCGGTTTGCCCGCCAACCTCTACAACGTCGACGGTGCGGCCCAGCGCTGCATCGAAAACCTGGTCGAGTCCGTCGGGATGCCGTCTTTGCCGTACTGCGCTCACGGTCAGCACGGTGAAAAGATGCTGATTCTGGGCACGGGCGAATTCGCCTATCCGCCCTTCCTGCTTGCCGAGAGACTGGAAGCCGCTGGCTTTCATGTCCTCTATCAGTCGACGACCCGCTCGCCGATCATGACCGGCCTTGCCATCGGTTGCCGTATCGAACACACGGACAACTACGGTGATGGCATTGTCAATTTCCTGTACAACGCGCGCCGCCAAGACTATGACCGCGTCCTCCTCTGCCACGAAACCCCCGTTGGTTCCGTGGACCCGAGGCTGGTCGAGGCGCTGGGCGCCGAAACTCTGGAGTTTAGCTATGAAAAAATCTAAGCCGATCTTCTTGCTGGCCGATGTCGATGACAATCTCATCGCCACCGGCCGCACCTCTGACGTCCCCGGCGCCAAGCCTGCTGCCTGGGACAACAAGGGCGAGGTGTGCGGGTTCCTGACACCCAAGCAGCAGGTGATGCTGGATTGGTTTCAATCCGGCTGCGAAGTGGTTCCCACCACGGCCCGCTCAAGCGAAGCGCTCAGGCGCATTCGCCTGCCTTTCCGGCGCTACGGCATCACCGCCTTCGGTGGCACCGTGCTTGGTGCCAACGGGCAGCCGCTGGCCAAATGGCGCAGCTATGTCGAGGCTCCGGCCGCTCAAGCTCAGCCTGTTCTGGCCGGGCTTCAGGCTCTGGTGAAAAGCGAAGCCAAAACGGCCGGCATCGACGTGCGTGCGGTTCTGCTCAATGACTACGGCATCGATATGTTCCTCTCGGTCAAGCACAACCAGCGCAATCTGGGTGAGCTTGCCGTGCTGCATGCGCTGCTTCTCAAAGCAGTCCCGTCTGATTGGACCGTGCACATGAACGGCAATTTCCTGGCCGTTTACCCGCCCTATCTCGGCAAAGAAAAGGCGGCCCGCTGGTTCATCGACAACATCGTGCCTGAGGGCGCAGTCACGGTCGGCATGGGCGACAGCCTCACCGACCTGCCCTTCATGAGCGAATGCGACTTCTGCTTCATGCCCAACGGCACGCAGAATTCGCGCGCTCTCTTCAATCTAATCTCGAAAGGAGCACACTCATGAAGCCCAACTGTGATTTCAGCGGCAGCTATCTGCCCGCCGACGTGACCTTCTTGCTCAAGCCGGTTTCCATCGTCGAGACCGACGTGGTGGAAAAGGAGCGCGCCATTCAGAGCGGCAAGCGTCATTATTCCGAGATGCTCTCGGTGGAAAAGACGCCGGATAAGCGCTACATGGAACTCTTCTACCGCGCCCTCGAACAGAACAAGGTCAAGTTCGCCGGACACATTGCCAGCCTGGCCCGCACGCTGGCGCTGCGCCCCGGCAAGGAAGTGGTGGTGGTCAGCCTGGCTCGTGCCGGCACGCCGGTCGGTGTGCTTCTGCATCGAGCCCTGGGCATGCTCGGACGCCAGTCCGTGCACTATTCGATCTCGATCATTCGCGATCGCGGCGTGGACAGAGAAGCGCTCGACTACATCCTGGAACGGCACGCCGACACCGATGTCGTCTTCCTTGACGGTTGGACCGGCAAGGGCGCCATCTCCACCGAGCTGCATGCCACCATCGCCGACTACAACGCCAGCCGGGGCACACATCTCGATCCCGCGCTGGTCGTGGTTTCCGATCTGGCCGGTGTGGCCGGATTGGCTGCCACTTCCGACGACTACTTGATTCCGTCGGCGATTCTCAACGCCATCGTCTCCGGTCTGGTCAGCCGCACCGTGCTCAACGACGACTACGTCAAACCGGGCGACTTCCATGCCTGCATGTTCTATGCAGACAAGGTGGGCGAAGATCTCTCGCGCTATTTCGTCGACCTGCTTACGCCGATCATGGCAGCCAGCCTCGCCGACATTGCCGCCTCGCCGGTCTGCATCTGGGGACCGCAACAGCGCCAAGCGCTGAAGCGCAACTCGGATGACTTCATCGCCGCGGCCATGCCGCGCTGGGGTGTCACCGATCGCAACCGGGTCAAACCGGGCATCGGCGAATCGACGCGCGCCTTGCTCAGGCGTGTGCCCGATCGCTTGATCGTCCGCGATCAAGACGCGGCCGACGTCGAACACCTCGTCACGCTGGCCAAGACCCACGGCGTGACCATCGAGCTGGAACCCGAGCTGCCCTACCGTGCGGCCGTAATCATCAAGACGTTAGGAGAATAGCAATATGGCCCGCAAGATAACCTCCCAGTTCGACCTGGGGGCCTCACTGTACGTACCCACTACGCAGACCCCCCAGAATCTCGTCTCGATCGGCAACGGCGACAAGTACCCGTTTCTGCGCTCCGTGATCTTCTGCACCGAAGACGCGGTCCGTGAAGACCAGGTGGCCGAAGCCCTGCACAATCTCTCTCTGGCACTGCCCTGCATGAACAACAAGGAGCGCCCCCTGCGCTTCGTTCGTGTGCGCAACCCGCACGTCATGGGGCTGTGCGTCGCCATGGAAGGCATCGAGAAGATCGACGGCTTCGTTTTGCCGAAGCTGACCGCCAACAACCTGCATGAATACCTGGCCAACATCAGCGCCAAGAGCAGCTTCCTGCTCATGCCCACGCTGGAAACGGCCGAGGCCTTCGACTACCACGAGATGCGCAAGCTGCGTGGCATGCTGCAGGAAGATCCCCGCGCCAGAGGTCGCATCCTCTGCCTGCGCATCGGCGGCAACGACCTGAACAACTGCCTCAGGGTGCGCCGCGATCCCAAGCGCACCATCTACGACACTCCGGTCGGACAGCTGATTTCGCGCCTGGCCGGTGAGTTCATTCCGCACGGCTTCGGTCTGACGGCGCCTGTTTTCGAGTCCATGGTCCATCCCGAGGTACTGGCCGAAGAAGTGTCCATCGACCTCAACAACGGCCTTTTCGGCAAGACCGCCATCCATCCCGATCAAGTGCAACTGATCGAGAAGTACTTCGCCGTCACCGAGACCGATCTCGAGGAAGCGCAGCGCATTCTGGAGCCCAACGCTCCGGCTGTCTTCAAGATGCGCAGCGGGCGCATGTGCGAGCCCACCACGCATTCGCGCTGGGCCAACGACATCGTCGCTCGTCACGCCATCTATGGCGTCCGGGCCGACGACTGAGGCGCGCACTTTACCAGGATTACGCAGGGACCGACTGCTAAGTCTGGTCCCGCGTAATTCTGCAGATGAAGGCGCCAACTGTAATCAAAAAATGCAAGTCGACGCCTTCTCTTTGCGAGGGGCGATTGGTCTGAAGGAGCAAATCAAATGATCACCATTGTTCTAACTGATTTAGACGGCGTGCACATTCAGCCGCCCCGTGAATGCCCGCCCGGAGTGGAATTGACAGTCGGTGCCGTCAACAAAAACGGCGAGCCCAGTTCGTACTCCACGCCCAAGCAGCTGGCCTTCCTCAACTTCCTTTTGACGGCGGGCATGGTTGTGCCGGTCACCGCCCGGGAAACGGCCAGCTTCAAACGCGTCAAACTGCCGTTCCACGGCTATGCCATCTGCAGCTTCGGCGGCGTCATCCTCACTGGCGAGGGGACACCGGAGCCGCGCTGGCATGAGCACATCAGCCGTGAGGCCGGACTGGAAAAAGGCAATCTCGCCAGCCTGAAAGGCCTGGTCGAGGAGGCTTCCATCCGCCTGTCCATCGACGTGCGCGCCACCATCGTCAAAGATGCCGGCAACGATCTCTACCTCAACTGCAAGCATAACCACGGTGACGTGGAGCAGTTGTCCCAGATCGCCAGCCTGCTCAAAGCCGCCTTGCCCAACGGCTGGACCATGCACTTCAACGGCAACAATCTGGCCGCCATGCCGCCTTTCCTGGGCAAGGACAAGGCAGTGGTCTTCTTTCTCAAGGAGCTGGCTCCTCCTTATATCAGCGTGGTCGGTCTCGGCGACTCGCTTTCCGATCTGTGCTTCATGGAGCTGTGCGACTACGTCGTCTGCCCCGGTCGCTCCCAGATCGCTGAGATGCTCAGCCGAGCCAATTCAAACGACGCAAATGTCACTGCAGGAGTTCGCATATGAAACAAACGACAGTCTGGTTGAACACTCACTTCAACTGCATCCAGCCCATCCGTGACGCGGATACGGCCGGTCAGTTTCGTATCGTCACGTCCTATCACAGCCGCAAGTACGCCGACGTGATTCTGGCCGATTTGTTCGAGCTGGAACCCAAGCTTGCCGACCACGAGTATGTCGACTACGCGCTCGACTTCGTCAAGCGCCACCAGGTGGACATCATTCTGCCCGGTCGCAAGATGGAGCTCTTTGCCGGCCGCGTGGACGAGTTCACCGCTCTGGGCGTCAAGGTGATTCTGGCAGGTGATGCCGAAACACTGGCCATGCTCGACAACAAGGGACGTTTTTACGACGCCCTCGGCTGCGACCTCTTGCCTGTGCCCAGCTACAAAGTGGCAGGCAATGCGAAGAGCTTCATGAGCGGCGTGGCCGCCCTGCAAGTCGACCACCCGGTGGTCTGCTTCAAACCCACAGTCGGCATCTTCGGCTACGGCTTCAAGATCCTCGCCACCGAAGGCAATCGACCCGCCTTGGAAGGCATCGATCCGCAGCTTCTGACGGAGCTATCGCCGGCGCTCTTTGCGCTTGGCGAAAATCGCAACTTCAAAGAGCAGCTGGTCATGGAGTATCTGCCCGGCGAAGAGCGCAGCGTCGATTGCCTTGCCCATGAGGGCAAGCTCGTGCGTTGCGTGGTGCGCAGCAAGCTGGCCGACGGCTCGCGTGTTCTCGAACACAATCCGCTCATGGAGGAATACACCAGGCGGCTGATCGAGAAGCTCAACTTGAACGGTCTCTTCAACGTCCAGTTCAAGGACAAAGACGGGGTGCCGTTCATTCTCGAGATCAACGCTCGCATGTCCGGCGGCATCGCCATGTCCTGTCTGTCCGGCGTCTGCCTGCCCTACTGGGCGCTAAGGCTGGCGATGGGAACGGCGACCGATGCCGACATCCCCCATGGAAAGACGGGCTTGCGCGTCATGGAATTGACGCACGCCGTCGTCTTGCCGTGAGGTAAAGTCCAACCACTCACCCGCCAATCATCATGAGGGCCAGCGGAGAAAAAGCCCTCGACCAAGAGGAGCACATCATGTTGCTCACTACTCTAAATCCACTTCTTCTCGCCCTGGCAGTGCCGGTAATGGCTTTTGCCACCGCCGGCATCTGGGCAACCATGGTGGCGATCCCGAAGTCGCTTCACGGCGTCTATCGCATGCACATCTACGCGCCGCCGGCCGCCTACTTCATCGGCTGCGCGCTTTTCATGTGCATGATCGCTCCCATTGCCGAATTCACCAACGCCGATCAAGTGCCACACCTCGTCTCTCTGGCCATCGCTGCAATCTTTGCAGTGGTCGGCTTCGTCTCGCTGAAGCGAGGCGGACACGCTGTGCTGTTTCGCTGACCTCGAGTCCGGCAGCACTCAAACTACATATGACCGGATTTCTCCGGAAAAGGAGATAGATTATGTCCCTGAAACCAAAACTCGACGAACGCTTCCTCAGGCTGAAAGGACTGGCCGACCGGCTGGAACCTTTCTCCGAAGGCATGCAGCTCGTGACGAGCAACGATCAAACCGTGGCCGGCGAATCGCTTGTCGCTCTGGCTCTCGCCAAGCAAGCGGCCGCCATTCTGTCGACGGCTTGCCAGTCGATGGGCTTCGATGTCCGCAGCCTCTCCAACCCGCTGCCCAAGAAGCGCTCCGAGCTGGAAAAGGTCGTAGCCGCTCTGGCTACCGGTGCGCAATTCATCCGCAAGGCCGTCATGCAGCAGTTCAAAATCAACCAGGAAGCGGCAGTTGCCTATCTTCCCACGGTTGTGGACGAGCTGGCTGACCAGACCGAAGCGATGGTTGTGCGCGCCGAAACGCACTTCGCCGCCGCCAAGCGAGCCAACGTCACCTCGCTGCCGCAAGCTGACGGAGATGACGGTCAGCTGACCGACAATCCACCTCCTGCCCAAACCAAGCAGTAGGCAGCCGCAGGCTCGGCAATTCCCCAAGCAAACCGGAGGAGGCACCTCGCACCACCAGTGGTGCCTCCCCGGTTCCGGCAAGGTCGGAGCGCGACCAAGGGCGGAAAACGCAGAAAGCTGTCCAAAGGCTTTCTTCGCTTTCCGCCATTTGGTTTTTTTGCAACTCCTACTACATTTTATCGTATTTCTAAGCAACAAAAAAAGGCGACCACCAGAAGCTGCCTCCACACCATCCTATTTATTGATCTCGCTGTTAATCTATTCGCCGTTTATCTATTGCCCGCTATTCTCGCACCAGATAGTCACGCTGATGGCGCCAGGAGTCTTGCCGATCACGCAAAACTGATGCTCGGTCATCAGAACGACATCGGCGACGGAAGGATCGCTTACAGCCACCCGAGTGATCTTCTGTTTGGTTTTGAAAACTTTCGAGTGTGAGGCAAGAACATCTACGGCAATTGATGTTTTCAACTCTTTGATTTCCACTTCCGCGACGGGCGCTTTCGGTATTTCCACGGACTGGACAATGCGCTTGCCCTGTGTTTTCTCAATCGCTTTCGGGCTTTTGGACTGTGCCTGTAATTGAGCAAAACCGGCTTGCTCAGCACTTGTGAAAAGCAAAAGGGAAAGCCCCAAATAGGAGAGTTTCGAAACCTGTCTCGTCATTCCATAGACCTGCCTTCAGCGCCTATTTACTTAATGGGCGCCAATACTGCCTTAAGCCTAGCATTTAGATTTCTGATTTGCCTGGGCAGCTCATCTATTTATGGTTACCATGACTTGCTCGAACTAGAGAATAATCTCCGCCAGCCGGCGAATGCCCTCACGAATCTCAGCCGTTTCCAGATCGGCAAAGCCCAGGACAAATTCCGATTGCGGCGCCAGACCCGCATAGTACTGGGCAATTGGTGTGAGGCCGACACCGGATTGGAGGGCTCTTTCAACGATCTCCTGGTCGGCAAGATTAGTTTGAAAACGAACATACAAATGCAGTCCGGCTTGTTCTCCCTGGATCTGAGCCCTTTCGCCGAAATACCAACTGAGACTGGAAAGCAGCGCATCACGCCGGGTTTCATAAATGCCCTGCATTCGTTTTACATGCTTGTGCAAAAGCCCGCGCTGGATGAAATCGGACAGAGCGCATTGAATCGGCAGGGGCACCGCATCGCTGCCATATTGTCTGACTTTGGCATAGACGCCTGCGAGGTCGCGGGGCAAGACCATGTAAGCGACAGACAGAGAGGGAAACAATACTTTGGCGAAATTGCCGATGTAAATAACTGAATCCAATTTGTCGAGCGCCTTCAGTGCAGGCATCGGTTTGCCGGCATAGATAAATTCGCTGTCGTGCTCGTCTTCGACGATGAAGGCCCCGCTGGTGCCTGCCCAGTTAAGCAGATTCAAACGCCTGTTCAAAGACAAACGGTTGCCTGTAGGAAATTGGTGAGTAGGAGACAAATAGACCAGCCGCACGCGCAAAGACGGGGCGCGCAAAAGTTGATCGACCATAAGCCCTTCGCCATCAACTTTCAAAGACACTGTGGCAGCGCCTTCGCTTTCAAAACTTTTGCGCACGGGCGGATAACACGGCTCTTCCACCACAGCCAGATCGCCTTTTTCCAGATGAATGCGCGCGATCAAATTGAGAGCCTGCGGCAAGCCGGTGACAATCAATATCTGCTGCGCATCAGCCTTAATGCCCTTAGTTTTTTCCAGATATCGGGCAATCGACTCACGCAGAGGTTTGTATCCGAGCGGATCATGTTGATAGTCGAGCAAGATCTCTTGCTCCATCGACTGTGTAAAACGCGCCATCAACTGCTTAAGTTCTCGCAGCGGTGTGGCGTCTCTGGCAATGCGCCAACAGTAAAAAGGGATTTCCGGCTCCTTATTGCGCTCATAGAGCAAACCTTCCTTTTGCACTCTGTTTGCATAGTCGGAAAGAGAATTGAGACGCAGCTGATGTGTCTCGGGCAAAGGCGCCTCCGGCATTTCTTTGGGAATGCTCTCGCTCACCCGGGTTGCCGAACCGGCAGCGGCCACGAGAAAACCTTCAGACTTCAACTGCTCAAAGGCTTCAATGATTGTTGAGCGCCCCACTTGAAGCGCATCACAAAGCACGCGAGAAGATGGCATGACGGCGCCGGACGTGAAAAAACCCGTGAGAATCAAGCGCTTCAGCTGATCGGCAACTTGCTGCGGCAGGCTGACGCGCGATTGCCTGGAAAGAACAATCGGCAGATTGGGCAAGGGACCATTCCTTATGCCGCTGCCAGGCGATCTGACCGGACCAAAATCGAGCACAATTTCACCAAACCAGTAGAGATGCAGCCAGACCCATACATTAGGTTTAAGCCAAAAAAGTGACAGAGTCGTTTGCAAAAACCGGTTTTAAATTTTGCGCGCGTAATAAGAAAGGAGCTTCTCGAGCTCAGGCTCCGGGTTTCTCTGGGCACTCAAAAGAGTTTGACACTCCAGTTGCATGGCCCTGGCAGTTGTCTTGTCTTTGTTCTTAAGCGCCACTCTAATCACGTTCAGCCTGGTTCTAACCGACATGCCGGCCGTTTTTCCAAATAGATGATCTCTTATCTTAATAGCTTGCCTGAAGTTCTTGATTGCTTCTGGATATCGCTGCATCTTCTCATTGGCCTCGGCTATTAGAGCATAAGTCGTGGCCACATCCGCATTCCACGGTCCAAATTTTTTCACGCGGATTTTCAAAAGGGTATTCAAATACGGGACGGTGTCAGCACATTTGCCATCCACACATGTAACTCGCACCAAATCGTTGAGCGGTTTTATCAATCGCGGATCATCAGTGCCCCACTGTTTCTCGAGCTTTTGCAAAATCCGTCCGTAAACAACCTGAGCTTTGCCCCACTGCCTGTGATTCGAATATTCCTTGCCTTTCTCTTCGAGCGCCTTTATATCGTTCGATTTACTTTGAAAATCTTTTTCGGCATAAACAGGAAGGCAGGCAAGCAAAGCGACAGCGGTTGCGACGCCAACTGCCGGAACTATTTTGGGAAAAGTTTTGAGATTGCAAAAACTCACAGCCGGCAATACTTGATTATCGTGTCGTCTTCTTACCCTTAGATATTGTGCCCTCTTTTTGCTGGGCCCGGAGCGCTTTCTCGA
This sequence comes from uncultured Candidatus Obscuribacterales bacterium, assembly GCA_964531315.1. Lineage (GTDB taxonomy): Bacteria > Cyanobacteriota > Vampirovibrionia > Obscuribacterales > Obscuribacteraceae > QKMZ01. The sequence continues at coordinate 19,598 of CAZHEZ010000033.1, forward strand.
TCGCTTCAATATACTGCTCTTTCGGCTTGGCACCAAGAATTTCTTTTACTTTCTTGCGCCCGCCAGTAAACACACCGACAGCCGGATACCAGTCTTCCGTATCATCAAGAAAGCGTCCCACCCTGAGCTCTTTGGCAGTCTTCTGAGTGTCTTTCAAAACCTCTTTTGAGACATCAAGCTCGACAAATTTGACCTTTTCTCCGTATTCGCTTTTTAACTGTTTGAATATCGGTCGAACCGCATCGCATGATATGCGGCATGATTTGTCGAAAACAAATACAACCAAGACCCGGTCTTCATCAGTGGTTTCTTCAGCGGCCACAATGACAGGACAGAAAAGCGTGCTTACGCAGAGCACAAAACTGATGGACAGCAAAACCAATTTGAATGAAGCGGATTGACGCCAGAAGCTCATGACACAATTCCTTTTGATTTTTCTTCAACAACAAATACCGACGCGGTCACCATACCAAACTGTCCAAAGTTTCGCCAGCGATCAGGTCAGAGGATGATGCGGCAAAGTTGCGCAGCCGAACCAAAAGTCCTTGATGGCACTGGTCATCTTGACCAGATCGGCAAAAACACTGGGTTTTTTCAGATAGGCGTTGACACCACACTGATAGCTCTTGTCCACGTCTTCTTCCAATTCCGAAGAGGTCATAATGATGATGGGAATGTCCTTCATTCTGGGATCGGCCTTGATCTCCAGGAGTGTCTGCCGGCCGTCTTTGCCGGGCATGTTCAAATCCAGCAAAATTAAAGACGGGCGTTCTTCCATGGCCGCGTCCACTTTCTTCAAGTAATCGAGCAATTGCTGCCCGCTGAAAACCGCGTCAATTTCGCAAGTCAGAGAAGACCTTTCGAATGCTTCGCGCAAAAGCTCTATGGCCGATTGATCATCATCGGCTACGACGACTTTTTTTGGCTTTGAATCAGTCACGTAAGAAGAAATTTTCACCGCCTCACTTCAGTCTCCAGCTTGTCACAATAAACACCTGCAGTCATTCCCCTAAAAGTGGTATTGCCGTCAATCCACGGAATTTAGCGACTGGGCGCCCTGGCCTTCGCTGAAAGCGAAGGCCTTGCCATCGCCATTCAAGGACAATTGCACCAGATCATCGGGCAAAGTGAAATAGAATGTCGAGCCTTCGCCCTCTTTGGACTCAGCCCAGATTTTGCCGCCATGACGCTCAACAATGCGTTTGCAAACGGCCAGACCAAGGCCGGTACCGGCATAATCGTCACGCCCGTGCAGACGCTGGAAGATGAGGAAAATGCGGTCCTGAAACTGCATGTCAAAGCCAATGCCGTTGTCCCGGACATAAAACATCCAGCCATTGGAGACGCGATTGGCGCCAATATCAATTTTGGGTGGTTTTTAATCGTGAAACTTAATCCCATTTGCGACCAGATTTTGAATGAGCTGGCTCATTTGCGTGCTGTCGGCAAAAACAAGAGGAAGATTGTGGGGCTCAACTGTTGCCCGTGACTCGTTGACGACCACTTTCAAGTCGCCCAGCACTTTCGACACCACTTCATTCATGTCGATCTGCTCAGGCGCCAGAGCCTTGCTGCCCAATTTAGCGTAGGTAAGCAACCCGGAAATAAGTGCGTCCATGCGGCCGGCACTGTCCACCACGGTTTTCCAAAATCGCTCTCCCTTATCGTCGAGCTTTCCTTCCAGTCTTTCTCCTAAAAGCGACAAATAATTCGATATTGTTCTGAGAGGCTCTTTCAAATCATGGGCAGCTACATAGGCGAACTGCTTTAATTCGGAATTGGAAACTTCCAGACGACTGAGAGCTTTGTCGCGTTCGCTCTGCCTGTCGTTGATGGCCTTGACCATATTGTTGAATGTGCGTGTAAGAGTGCCAACTTCGTCTGTGCGCCCTTCGTCCTCAACCAGGGTGGCATGCTGTGATGCCTCGAGCTGGCGGGCTGCATCAGTCAACTGAGTCAAAGGGTCAATGGTCAGACGCGATAGAGCGACAACCATCAAAAGGGAGGTCGTCACACCCAGGACACAAACCGCCCACAATACTTCAATGGAGTGCTGGGCCTGCTGTTTAGCCCTGAGCGTTTGCCCGGCTGCATACTTATTGGTCAACTCCTTCAGTTCATTAGCCAGACTTTCCATTTGATTGACATTCTCGCGCTCGTCCTTCAAAACTGATGTTTTGGCAGAGACATCTTTGCGGTCGCAGGCGGCCGGCAGAAAAACGCACTTGATGCGCTCATTGAATTTACCGAGGCGATGGTCGATTGAGCCAAGCAAATCGCTCATCTCGCGATCATCATGAAAAAGGTCCCTGAGCTGGTCGATAATCTCTTTGTTCTCTTGGGTCACCGTTTCGATTTCAGCAACAGCTTTGTCTTTGCCGGTCGGGTCTTCCAGAAGAATGAACATCTGCACAGCCGCCTTCATGCGCCTGATGTTGACGCTTAAGGTGGCCATTCCTTCGGTAGCAGGAATGTCTCTGGCAAATGCGTTCTGCTGGTAAAACGACATTTCCGAAAGCGTCAGCGACGCAGTGATAATCACGGCGATAAAGGCCAGAAAAACCATGCCGAAACTAAGCGACAGCTTTGTGGAAAGCTTGAGATTGGCAAAAGTTTTTTTTAAATCCGACAGTGCGCCCTTTTCAGTCATCCAATTTCTCGTGGTGATCTAGAAGACTCTTGATCCCGAGATATCCTGCCAGGCGATTCCGAACTGAACATACCCATAACCAAGGCCCGGAGTCCCCTAAATATGATTGTTTTACAAATCGTCAATCCTGTAATCACTCCTCTGGGTGCCTCAATCCAAATCTAGTGAGTATTTTTCCAATTGGTAATCAACCGAACGGATGAGGCCCTAATTATGGGTCGCTTACTCTTCAAACCCCAATTCACTTGTCCCTATAGGCGACTGCGACAAATCGCTTGGAGAATTGCTTAAAGGTGATGGATTCCTTGTGGCCCCATGGATTGTACAGCGTGACGGTGCCGCCCTCCTCTCCTTTGGGATCGAAATTGACTACGCTGTAGACGTGGTTCTCAACGCCTGACACGTTGGTTTTATGGAAGAACTTCTGCCATGCCACAACCGGCACCTTCTCTTCGCCTCCCACATGCTCCATGAGTTTTCGCTTGGTGGTCGAATCGAAAGTAAATAACTGCCAATCCTGGTCGGCATCTTTGCCGGTCAGCAGTGTCATCAACTTGCCCAGAAAGACGCCACCACCGTCAGCGCCTTCGGTAGTGGTCAGACCGCCGCCCCAATTAAGCGGCGTGCGCCGCCAGAAGTGCTTGTGACAGTAAGCGCCGTAAGCCTTTTCCATAACCGACCCCCAGATGCCGTTTTCACTGGCACCGTTGTAGAGCCCGCGTTCAGCTTCAGTAGGGGCGCTGACAGTGACCGGCTCGCTTTTCGCCCCCGGAAAAGTAACCGTGTATGTGCCGTCTTTGTTTTCGGTAATCATATTTTTGATCGTGTCCGGTGTCATACAGGCGACAGCGGCCAGCGAAGAGAGAAAATAGCAATCTCCCAGAGTGCCCTGCTGCACGCCGTGCAAGCCAATTCCATCGTCAGGTTTGCCGAGCGCAAACAGCTTGGGTTCGTCGATTTGATTTTCCCAACAGTGCCGCATTAAGAAGTCCATGCGATTGAGCACTGCGTCTTCCTTGTCGCCCAGCTCCTTGCTGAAAAGATAATGCAAAACATCTGAGATTCTGAGCGGATTTTCTGCTTCAGCGTTCTTGCTGAAATATTCAAACAATTCTTTCTCTTGGTCGGGTAAACCGCCCTTTTTAAGTGCACCTTCTATTTCTTCTTTGTCGAGCTTTCCATCTTTGTTGGTATCCAGAGCATCCAAATACTCGACGCTGACAGTGTTCTCAGAAGCCTGGCTCTGTTTGGCTTTGATGATCTCTTCTGTTTTATCCAGGTCGGCCTTTGTAATGCCGGCAAAGACACCGAAACTGGCGTCTTTATCTTGAGAAAAATCGAGCCTGGAATTCATCCCATACAATGCCGCGATAGTCTGAGCGATCTGCCCTTTGTTGGCGGGATTCTCAACCTCTCTGGCCAGTTCTTTCTCAGTCAAAAAACCATTGCCGTCAGCATCCAATTGGCAGAAATGCTGGCGGGCCATATCGATCATTTCCAATTTCGACAATAGCTTCGGCTCTTGCTTTGGCGCCGGCATGGCATCGCCTGTGGTACCACTGCGCCGGTCCCCCTCCATGGAAATATGCGGCAGATTTGGATCGTCGATGCTCTTAAGTCCGGCTTTTGAAGAATCTCGCTGCCAGGACTCCAGTGCCCCCAGAGCCAGGCTTTGTACTCCTAAGCCCTGAGCGGACGAACCGACTCGTTCGCCCAAAGTGCCGGGCGCAGAATAATTCGCTTCTGCCTTATCTGCCTGGAAATCATAAGACATGGTCTTTCCTTATTCGGCTGCCCGGGGATAAGGCAGTGCGGGTCTGGGGGAACATCACTGTGCATCACCCAGATAACAGCCAAATAACGGTATTGCTTTATTTTACTATTCTCTATAATAAAACATCCAACAAGAAGAGTAGACGCAGGTACGCCCCTTGTGGGGCGCCCTTGCGCTACTCCGGTCCATCAGCGACCTCCGGTTTTACCCGGAAACGAAGCTGGGTATGCCGTTAGCACCCCATCTCTTCGTCGGTCCAGAGCGACTGAGGAATCGGCTTTCCGGTGCGCACATCCCGCAGAGCGAGATGGTACATCGGTCCGCCAGCCCAGGGTGTGGCCTGGACGTATTCCTCGTACACCCTCCCGTTGGGCATCGTGTACCGCTTCAGGTCTGCGACCTTGTCGGTATAGACACCCGGGAGAATGCCGACGACCTGGATGCGCGCCACCGGGAGGTTGGTCCACCTGGAGAAGCGCTTGCGCCTCCCATCAGCGAACACGGACACCCCGAACTGACGCACCTTCTCCTTGCGGAGCACGGTCTTGCGAGCCCATTCATTGAGCCCAATGTACTGATCAAAACGAGCCATGGTAACTTTTCCTTTCGGTTTGTGGGACGAGTTTCTTCCGACGCACCATGCGCCTGAAGACAGAACCGCCCCCGGCAAAGACACGGACAACCAGTTGCTGGCTGGTGCCGTATCAAGTGCAGGGGGCTTCCGTTCATGTAGCCTGCCGCCCATACGGCAGCGCCACGACGAATCGGTGATGCTTTGAGTCGGCGAAACGAGTCATGCTCGTAACGACGTGTCATTTTTGAATCATCGAGGAAGGGACAAATGTCCTGTCGCGAGGTTCATAGAACGAGAAGCTCAAGAAAAACTCGAGGTTCGTCGGTCATTGGTATCGACTCATGCATTCATTGGTTCAACTTCGCTCATACCGTCTGGTATTACTACTGTTGCTACGTTTTCGGACCTGGCATCTCGTCAAAGACAAGTGCCTGTAACCATCATTTCTTTCTCACCGCTGGATCAGTCGCATAAAGGTCTGGTCTGAGCGCCAAACAATCCCATCCGTGCAATTTGGGGCAGGAGGGACGTTTGCTCTATGGCGCGGATCAAAACCACACACTAAGTGCGACGAAAGAAGAATACGAAATAGGCGAGGGCCTTGGTTTTCTTCGATTTTTTTCCAGAACAAGTTGAAAGATAGATGATAAATTCACCTTACCTGCGCGCGCCCGAAGAGGCAAGATATAAAGCTGTAATACAGATGTGTCTTTCGGCTTTAATGAGAGCTTATCCGCCAAAACAGTGAGTACTGCTCGCGCCGCGATAATCTGCAGCAGCTCGCGCCGCTGTGCGAGCCCTCGGCGAAGGAAGTTGCTTTTGTCTATTCGAACTTGTAACCGAAGCCCTTCTGGTTGGTAATGCGAGACTCGGCATTGTCCTCAACCGCCAGTTTCTTGCGCACGCGCATTACCCTCTGCCGCACTGCTTCCAGGTCGGTTTCACTTTTGAAAACACGATCCAGCAGTTCTGCCGCTCCAAATTGACGGCCCGGATTGCGGACGAACAGCTCCAAAAGGGCAAATTCACCGGCAGACAGACCAATGTTCTTTCCATTCACCATTGCCGTCTTGGTGACCATATCCAGTGAGATTTCTTCGTAAACGAGCGTTTCGCTCTCCATGGCCGGCGGTCGCCTGAGAAGCGCCTTTACTCGCGCCAGTAGTTCCGCATATGAAAATGGTTTGGTCAAATAGTCATCGGCGCCACAGTCGAAAGCCTGCACTTTATTGCTGACTGACGATTTTCCGGTTAAGAACAACACAGCAGCGGTGCCGCCTGCATTGCGGTATTTATTGCATATTTCCACACCCGGCAAGCCAGGCAATTCCCAATCAATGATGGCCAGGTCGTAATGGTGGGCGAGCAGCTGTTCCAGCCCCTCAGCGCCATCACATTTGGTATCAATCACATGCCCGTGAAATGCCAGCCCCTGCTCGATAATATCGAGTTGTGCATGGTCGTCCTCGATTAAGAGTATGCGCGACATAATGCTGTCAAAATCTCCGCCTGGTCCAATCGCTGCCGAACACAGCTATTTTCCACGAATTGTCCGGCATTTACCACCGCGATTTAACATAAGCGAATTCCGGCGTTTGTTCAACGCCGGAATTCTTCCTTCCCAAAACTTGTGTTGGTTATGCTGCCGCCAATTTTTTCAGTGCTTCTCTGGCGGCGTCGTTGTGGACCATACCAATGAGCTTGCTGAAGTTTTCTTTGGTGATGAACTGGTGATTGACGCGCAAGTCTTTCATGTCGTGATGACCTTCTTCTTTGTAGAGCTGTTGCAATGCTTTGGTAAGTGCACGCACTTCCTCGATGCTGTGATGTTTGCCGTCGGCGCCTAGAATTCTTTCAGCAGAGCTGTACGGACCTTCGCCCCTGCGCACTGTTCCTGCTTTGACCAGGGCATCGCTGGGCACCGCGTCCTTGCCGCCTTGCTTGTCGGTCGGCTTTTCAGCACCCTTTTCGGGCGCCTTTTCATTGGCCTTGGCGGCTGCGGCTTGAGCGCGTTGCTCCGGGGTGTAACCGTCTTTTCCAGGCAGCTTCGCCAAATCGGCCGCCGTCATGTCGTTGGTGCCGGGGAGCATAGACCAATTGCTTCTGTGCTCCTGGATGTATTTGAGCGATTCAACATCCTTCTCGGACAAACCGTATTGTTGCGGGTTTTTGATGGCGTCTTTGATGCCGTTCAGGTTGCCGTCTTTGTCTTTGAAGCGGTCATAAAGGCTGGGATGTCCGTCCTTACCGGTTTCGTAAAAATGCTTCATCGCTTCATTGGCAGGCGGTGCGGCTTCTGGTGCCGGTTTTGCGCCAAGCGGCTGAGCAATTTCCTTGAGATCGCCGGCTTTCATGTCGTCTGTGCCGGGAAGCTTAGACCAGTTGCTTCTCTTTTCGTTGATGTACTGGAGAGTCTCTACGTCTTTGGGAGAAAGTCCGTATTGTTGGGGGTTTTTGATGGCATCTTTGAGACCGTTCAAATTGCCGTCTTTGTCTTTGAATCTGTCGTAGAGACTGGGAGCACCGTCGGCTCCTTTCTCGTAAAAATGCTTCATCTTATCGCTGTTTTTCAAGCCCTGATCGAGATCCTTCAAGCGGATTTCGCTGTCTTTGATGCCCAGTGAAGAACCCCAGCGGTCGTGGCTGATATTGGCGATATTGTCATAGTTAGGAAGAATGTTGTGCTCGATGAAAAGCTTTTGCAGGGGGCTGGTGTTCTTGTCACTGGCGTAAGCCTGGAGTTCTTGTTTGGTCAGGCGCGAATTGCCGTCGGTGTCGATATTGCTGTAGTTTCTCTTCAAGTCATAGAGAGCGGCAGTTTGGAATTCCAAAGACTTGGTCAACTGTTCGTCAAACTGTTGTTGCTGCGCCGGCTTCATTAGCGAGCGAGCTTCAGTGATTTCGCGCATCGATGCATCGTAGGCACCACGATTGTCTTGAGCAACGGCTTTGTCCATCTTGTCGGACAAGCTGGCGGCTTTTCTTTCTACGGATGGTTGAGCGGTAGGAGCATCGAGGTTAGCCATTTTAGTAACTCTCCGATTAAGAAGTGGGGTGCAAAATTGGTCGCAAAACGCGACTTTGGTTGCAGGGCGCGGGTGGGAATTCCGCCTTCGATGCAAGCAATGTAGCGCCTGCCGGCTGAACAAATCTTGAACAGCTGAAGAATGCACACCATTGGGTGTTTTCGGGAGCGCATCCGGTTCCTAACTCGCTTTTTCAAAGCTAATTCTGAACAAATTGATTCGAACAGTTGAGGAGCGCTTCGGCAATATATACCTGAATTACTGCCTGAAACTCCGCGCGAAGCAGGTTTTGCACCGATTTGCTCGGCATGCGCCCAATGGTAATCAGGCAGTTGCCACCATACGTGGTTCAGAATCGACTTCTAGGGGCAACGATGCAGGATATGAACCGCCGCTGAGAAGAGGTTAGCAAGCCTGCAAAATCCTCAACAGACCGCGTTGCCAAGCAGAGCTAGCGCGAGCTCTGACAATAACCGGCGTCGATGTCAAGTAATTCTAATAAGCTAATGCTTTTTGATTTGAGTTTGTTCAGCTATCCGAAGACCTACGCGCGCCAATGCTTTTAATGGCGGTGTTAGAGAAAGAAGCCAGCAAGATCAGGCATTAGGGCGCGATTAATAACTCAAATCTTAGACAAACTGCTTTGGCTTTCATAGACCTTGCATCCTCAAAGTCCTAGGTTGGTTTTGTAATCGTATTTATTTCTCTATCAACCAACTCCTTCACTGGCTAAAAATCTTATTTCGTGCTGATTGCAAGGCTTTTCTCATCGACCACCGGTCGAAAAGAAAAGACTACGCACAGACGAAGGCCAGAACCTGAGCTGAGGACGATGCAAGGGCAGTGGCCCTGTCGCGCCTCAGCACTCATGCAATCACGCTATCTCAAACCTGGCTACACCGCAAGTTTTTGTGGTGCGCAGCCTTGGAGATTCCCATGAAGACCAAAAAGTCGAAGCCCAGCATCCCGAACATCAAAGTGGCGACACGCCAGTTTGAGAAGTGGGTACGCGGGCAGCTCACTATTCACGAGGCCGACCTGGCCAAAAAGCACCAGGACATGTCCCTCGATCCGTTCCTCTTCCTGCGCGCCACTTTCTACCGCTGGTCGCAGCAATTCCCTGTCGTTTGCGCCGATTTGATGGATGCACCCAAGTGCCTCGCAGTCGGCGACCTCCACATCGAGAATTTCGGCACCTGGCGCGACCATGAAGGCCGACTCATCTGGGGCATCAACGACGTCGACGAAGTGTACGAGATGCCGTACACCAATGACCTGGTTCGCCTGCTCTGCTCAGCCAAGTTCGCCATCAAGGCAAACAAGCTGTCGATTTCGGTGAAAGAGGCCTGCGAGATCGTTCTGCGTGGGTATGTCAGCGCGCTCACCTCCGGCGGACGCCCCTTCGTGCTCGCCGAAGAGCATCAAGAGCTGCGCGCCATGGCCATTACCAAGCTCAAGAATCCCCTGCCCTACTGGACCAAGATGGACACCAACCGTCCGCCTCGCGGCACGGTGCCTCCGGAAGCCCTGGCCGGCTTGCTGCAGCGCATGCCGCACAAGGACGTGGACTACCGGCTCATTCACCGCACCGCCGGTGAAGGCAGCCTCGGTCGTCCGCGTTTCGTTGCTCTGGTCGACTACAAGGGCGGCCGCATTGCTCGCGAAGCGAAGGTGGCATTGCCATCCGCCTGGGGCTGGGCCAACGGCAATCCCGACAACCGCGAGGTCTACATCAATCAGGGCATCGACGCCGCCGTTCGTTGCAAGGACCCCTTCTTCGGAGTTCTGGACGGATGGGTCGTGCGTCGCCTGGCGCCCGATTGCGCTCGCGTCGAATTGACCGAGCTGCCCAAGGACCGTGACGAGCGCATCCTGCTCGAGTCCATGGGCTGGGAGACGGCCAACTGGCACCTGGGCACACCGGGCGCCGCCAAGGCCATTCTCGCCGACCTCAAGAAACGCAAGGCTGGTTGGTTGCATCGAGCTGCAAAGCAGATGTTCCACTCCACCAAGCAGGACCACAAGGACTGGAAGGTCTAAGAGTCCACTTCGCCCCGCGCAGGTAGCAAGAGCGATCTTCGCATCGCCTCGCTTCCGCGCGCTCACTGTCGCTCTGGTGCCAGGTCAGCGCCTTCGCGCGCTGGCGGCACCAAGCATTGAATGGAGTCACAAAATGAACTTCGATGTCATCTCTTTGATCTTGATCTGTGGACTGCTTGGGCCTTTGCTTGCTGGAATCAAGCGCCTCAACATGCCACTTGTGGTCGGGCAGATTCTGGCCGGTGTGATCATCGGCAAGACCGGTTTCGGTCTGGTCAATCCGTCCGATCCGGTTCTCACCGCTTTCTCTGCCATGGGCTTCGCCATGCTCATGTTCGTGGTCGGCACGCACTTGCCGTTGCACGATCCCAATTTGAAAAAGGCACTCGGGCGCGGACTTATCGCCACTGCCCTCGGCTTTGCTCTGGCTGTGCCCACCGGCTTACTGGTGGCGCATCTTTCAGGCATCGCGCATCCGGCAATCTTCATCTTGATCTTTGCCAACTGCTCGGCGGCAGTGATGATGCCGATGGTCCACGAACGAAAGCTGGATGGTCCGACCGTTCTCTTTACCACGACCTGGGTGGCCCTGGCTGATGCCGTCACCATCATCGCTTTGCCGCTGGCGATGTCGCCCGGCAATGCTCTCACCATTGCCACCGGCGCCGGTATCACCATCGCGGCTGCGGTGGCGGCATATTTCGTGCTGCATGCCTTCTACAACCACAGCAAGCTGGGCGACTACTACCGGGGGCTCTCCAAAGAACGGGCCTGGGGTTTTGACCTCACTGTCGCTCTGTCGCTCTTGTTCGGGCTCTGCGCCATCGCCACACACTTCGGCACCAGTGATCTCGTAGCGGGCTTCTCGGCCGGCATCGTGACCATGCTGATCGGGGAACCGAAGCGCTTCACCAAGCAGCTGGTCGGCATTGCCCAGGCAAGCTTCGTGCTCATCTTTTTCGTGCTTCTCGGCGCCAAGCTGGACGTCACGGCCCTTATCACCTCGCCCTCGAATCTCGAGCTGACGGGGATGATCGTGGTCGGTGCGATTCTGGTACATACGGTGGCCGGCAAGCTGGTCGGTTTGCCTCTCGTTTCGGGACTGGCTGCCAGCGCCCAATTGGGTCTGCCGGCGGCGGTCACGTCTCTGGGTATGGCATCGGGCATGATCACGCCTGGTCAGGGTGCGGCTATCATTGCCGCCGCAATGATCTCGCTTATCACCTGCTCGATTGGTACGGCTGGTCTCCAGAAGTACTCGATTCCAGCCGAGCCTGGCGATTCGCCTGCTCCCGGTAACCAGGACGGCGAAGAACCGCACGGCAAGGACAAGAAGTCCTGACAGAACGGAAAGGCACGGTCATCACCAGATGCAGTGCCCGGGGTCGGGCGGTGGAGCATTAACGCTCTGCCGCCCGGCATCCCCGTTTTGTTTTTTGCAGGTGTAATGCTATATGCCATAGTAATTACTGGACAAAAGCAGAGAAGCTGGAGAAGGTTTGAGCCAATGCAGGTCAGCCTTAATTGGCTTGCCTACTATCTCGCCCACTTCTCCAGCTAACTCCGGCAAGTACAGTCTGACGACAGACACTTGCTATACCTACAACTGCTGCTCGTTTCCGAAAACATAGTTGAGGTATCCATGATTATGCAACCTTGGGCGACTCTGCCCGAGTGACATAGGCGGGAATGCGCTCGAAGAGCTTCTTCCTCAGTGCCGCGATATCGCCTGGCTCAGTGCCCGCACAGAAATCTTCTGCGCGCTTGAGCGCGGCTTCAGCACCCGGCTGACGCGTTTCCTGCGACCATTCGACACACTGATGCGCGATCACCGTCCAGCCGGAGCCGAGCGCGTGCCTGAAAAGGTACAGCGCCCGTTCCATGTGAAACGGTGAAGTGATCACATAGAGTGTGCCGCCTTTCTTGCCCTTGAGATAACGGTCCACCGTGAAGATGGCGTTGCCCAGGGTATCGAAGGACTGGTCTTCCAGAAGAAGGCGCTTGGCCGAGATGCCTTGCGCGGCGATGATGTCGGCCATGACCTTGGCTTCGGTCTGTCCGTGCACGCCTTTGTCGTCGAGTGAACGAGAGCCTGAGCAGATGACCTTCATCCGCCCCTTGGTTGCAAGCAAGTCAGCCGCGGCTTGGGCGCGAATCTCCGTCACCGGAGTAGCGCTGCCGTCGGCGTTCAATCCACTGCCGAGAACGACAGCTACTCTGAATTTGGTAGGCATCTTTTTCCACAACGACATGCGAAAGCCCCCGGAATGGCGTCAAGCTGTGCTTCACGTATCCGGGGGCCCTCGCAGTCGCCTTTTCTTTTTGTTCTTTGAAATAAACGTAAGCGAATCCCTTACTTCCGCTCCATGGCCGGGGCAGTGGTGCCGCCCGGATTGGTAACAGGAGTGACAGGAGTGATGCCCGGAATTTCCACCGGCGTGATCACCGGAACTGCGGGTGCATCCTGAGCGGGAACCGCCGCCTTGCGCTGGAGGTCATTGACCAGCCAGTTGGTGACGTTGGTGCCGTTGGGCGCGCCCCAGCCGGTCGGGTGATCCCAGCCCTTGCCGGCCGGATAGCCGGGACCGCGGCCGTCGCCGTTGTCACCCTTGGTGACGTCGTAGAACAGCGTGCCGTAGTCGGGGGAATTACCCATGCGGTAGATGCGCGCATTGCCGGAGCCGATGCGCCGTCCGGCCGCCTGGTTGCTGAGCGTCCAGAGACCCGCCCAGTTGGGAGTCGAGATGCTGGTGCCGCCCGAGGCGATCCACTTGCCGTCGAGCAGGATGGAATAAGGCGTCATCGGGTCGGCGTTCATAGAAACGTCCGAGCTGACACGCTCATCGCCAGAAGGAACGCCAGAGCCGGTCTGCCAGCTCTTGCGCTTGTAGGTGTTCGACTTGCCGCCACCCGAACCGGACCATGCCTCTTCCGAGACGCGCGCTCCGTTGTTCGAGTTCAGGGTCGTGCCACCAACGGCGGTGATATACGGATCGGAGGACGGGAAGTCCACCGCGTATTCCACCTTCTTATTGCCGCGGCAGTCATAAGCGCCATCATCACCGGCGGCGACGAAGACGACAATGCCTTGCGCTGCAGCCTGCATCCAGATGTTGTGCTCGGTCTTCATCTGACGCGAGCCGGTCCAGTCTTCGCAAAGTCCCCAGCTGAGCGACACAGCATCGGCTTCGTTGTCGAGCACGATCTGGTTGAACGTCTTGGTAAACTTGCTGAAAGCCGGGTCCTTAGCCAGATACATCAGGATGTCGGCGCCGGGCGCCTGGGCGCCGAGCTGCTGCAGATCGAGGGTGGTTTCACCATCGGCCTGCGTGGACTGACCCTTGATGTAGATGTTACGCACAGTGCCGGTGCGCGTGATGCCGTACTGCTTCCAGTAGCCGTCGATATCGGACTGGTTGTAGCTGTAGGCGGAAGCAATCGCCACTTTACGCCCGCTGCCGTCGTATTTGACGGTGGCGTTGCGATTGTTGGCGTTGGGGAAATTGTAGACAGTGGCAATGTCTTTCGGACCAACGCCGAAGGGCGTGCCGTGCGCTTGCACGGTGCGCATCTGGCTGCCGGGAGTGGCAGGAGCCATGCGCATTTTGCTTTCGAAATTCGCACCCGTGTTCAGGCCGATCACCGACTGGATGATCGACTTTAGATTGCTCGGGATACGGGGGTCAGCAGCGTTGCTGGTGTACTCGGTAGGAGCACCCATCGCGCCGGCATGCTGAAGCCGGTAGCGATTCAATTTGACCTGGAAGGCTTTCTCGAATTGTGCGGTGGTGCCTTCGATTTCGATCAAAGTGCGATTGTCGCTGACGTCGACAACGGTCAAGCCGTTCGCCTTCGCCCAGTCGGTCACCTGATCGACATCCGCCTGGTCGGGCGAATACTTATTCTTGAACTCGGCCGGCGTCAGGTATTTCTGATAGTTCGGCGAGTTGGGATTGTCCTGATCGGCAATCAGTTGCTCGAGATCGGCCTCATTTTTCAGGGCCAGCCCGACCAGAACAGTCTGGACGGCATTGGGATCGGCGTGGCTGACAAAATCGGATTCGCCGATTACCGCGGGTGTATGCCCGGGCAAGGTAACCGTGCGCGCGAAAGGATTGAGGTTATCGGGAGCGAAAAAGAAACAGATCAGTGCGGCGATTCCGGCGACCATAATCGCCAGTCCGCACTTTTTACGTACGCTCATGTGTTTTCTCCATAGAGACAGGCGCACCGAACTTTTATGGGAGCGCAATGTGTGCGTTCCGTCGGCGCGCAAAAATTTCCGTCACCTTGAGAGGTTCGGAACAGCAATCAATGTGAAAAGCAGGCACCGCCTTTTGCCCAATCTGCGATTGTGGTCAGGCAGAAGCTGGGCATCTGGCCTTGAATGTGCAGATTGAACAAACGTCCGGCGCCCGGAGGATGGTTTTTATTGGGCGAACAAAGAGAAAGGGAGCGGCTTTCGCCGCCCCCTTCTCTGCAGTTCTTTACGCGAACGCTGTGCGTTCACTGGCCTCACAACGCAGTTCTTGCGTTGCGTTATTTTGAACGACTTATTGGAAGTCGCCGGGCTTATAGCCCAGAGGATCGTCACCGTTTTGATCGGCGACCAGTTCAGGCGCCACTGTCTCGTGCAGGTTTTCCTGCGAGCTGTGGTTCTGAGTGGCAGTCACTTTGCCTGCCGCGTCGAAGGTCTGCTCGGTGTCGAGCGAACCGTCCCAGCGATAGGTGCGCACCGTCTTCTTGACGCCGTTTTCGTAGACGACAGCCTCGGAGACGCTGGAGCCGCTGTAGTTGAAAGTCAACTTGCGCTTCAGCGTTTTGCCGTCGGCTTCATACTCTTCGACTGTCTTCAGATTGACGCTGCTGTAATAGCTGCTGGCATAGCCGCTCCAGGTCTGCTTGAAGGCCACCGTGGAATCGGGACGCAAGAAGCTGACGTTGTACTCGACGGTGCTGCTATAGCCACCACTGGTGGTTTTAGCATTGCGAATCTTCTCGACCTTGCCGGCCGCATTATAGAAGCGCACTTCCGTCTCGGACGAACTCAAGCTCTTGGCTGTAGCCCGGAGAGTGGTGCCGTCCTGTTGATAGAAAGTGGCGTCGACAAGCGTGCCGTCGGCTTGCGTGTGCGTCACCGAGTGCAGGCGCTTGCCGTCCGCGCGATAACGCGTGGTTTCGGTGGTGCCATCGGCCAGACGTTTCTCGGTCAGCTCCAGGATACCTGAGCCGCGATTCTGCGTCCGCATGGTGATTGTAGTACCGTCGGCGGCGTAGTCGGTCGTGCTCTTGAGCACTCCCGTGCCGGGATAGAACTCCTTCTTGCTTGTGACCGTACCGTCGGGGCGGAAGGAGTAGGTCTCCAGCCGTCCGTCGCGGTAATCGATTGTCATCTCCACAAGCGTGCCGTCGGGAGTCTTCCTGTAGGTGCGCTGATTCTCACCGGACTCGGGCGGCATCAGCTTGACCGTCGTGACAAGGGCCGGCTGAGGCGGTTGCGTTTGAGTCTGAGTGGGCGGATTGCCGGTCGGCTTGGACTCGTCTTTGCACCCGGAAAGGGTGAATGCCAGTCCAAGAGCGACCACTAATCCAAGAATCGAGCGCAGTCCATAACGATTCGAATTTTTGTTCGAAGTCATATTTGATGCTCCATTGGGATTCCAGTGCGCATGCGGTTTCAACAACCGTCGCACTGTTTTCTGTGTCAGGCGCGTCTAAAGAAAGGCGACGCGCCTAGAATTTGCAATAACAAAACACGGGCGGGTGGCGGTTTTTCATTTTTCAACCGCGACAATCCGCCCGCATTTTCAGTAGCGCCGATGCCAGCAATCAGCAAAGATTTACTGGATCTTCGTGCGCACCGTGTAGGCGAGAGTGGCCTTGCCCGCGGCTTCCACCTTGACGGTGGCAGTGTGGCGGCACGAAGTCTCTTTCGAGAAATCATGCGTCGTCTCGAGGATCTCGGCGGACTCGGCGAACTCTTCCATGACCACCACTTCAACGGCGCGGTCGGTCTTGAAGTTGTGCACGGTCACTTCCCAGCGCTCGACGCGATACTTGGGCGCGTCTTCGCTTTCGCCTTCCGTCTGCTGAGCGTTCTTGCGAACCCTGGCGATCGGACTGACGGGCATGACCTCGAGGCCGCTGGGCGGGGTGGGCGGCTCGGCGCCGTCCTCACCTTCGCTCTCCTCGTAGGCCTCGACCTGCTTGCGCTCGGCCTTCAGGTCCGTGGAGGTGCCGATGGTCAGCCCGAAGGCTTCGCCGGCGGTGACGTGGTCGAGGCTGGCCGAGCCGGTCAGCTGCAAGGTGCCAGAGGCATCCGGCTGATAGATGGAAACTTCGCCGGCAGGAAGCGGGTTGCCCAGCTTATGTTCGGCGTCGTTGACCAGCTTCAGGCGGATGGAAACGGGCTTGAGCGCGTCGCCTTCCTGCTGGTAGCCCTGGTGAACCTGGGCAGGCAGGAAGTATTCGCGGGTGACAGGCACGTCGTGCGCCTGGAAGAGCGGCACCTGGAGGCTCTCGCCTTCCAGAAGCGTGACCTTGGCGGGCGCCGTGTAGAGCTTATGCTCACCGACGGTCTGCGCCGAAGCCTGGCGCACGTTGAAGCGCTTGGGCGCAGCCGCAGCCATCATGCGCATGCCGCCGCCGGCCGACTCCAGACCGCCGCCGAAATCCTGCTGGCCGATATTGCCGGCAAGCAAGTGCAGTTCGGCGTCGTGGTAGCTGGCACCGGAATTGTTGGTGACGAAAACCGAGCTGTCGAAACGGGTCAGACGGCCGGCGCTTTCGTCATAGACGGCATTGTGGTTGGCGCTCCAGGTGAGACCACCGGTGCGGAAGAGAATCCGCACGCTGTAGCTGCCGGCGCTATCGGCCAGAGCCGAAACAGCCAGGTGCGCCTTTTCGTTCAGGCCTTCCGGAACGCCGTCCAGAAGCTCGGTTTCTTCCAGGTCCGTGAAACGAACCAGAGCCGGCTTCTCGTTTTCCTTTATGACCAAAAGCTGGTCACCGAGCACCGCCTGAAGCGTGCCCTCGATGGAGCGCTGGCGGCCGGAATTGGAGCGAATCTTGAGATTCACCTTCTTGCCGACTGAGCGCTGGAGAATGGCAGCCGCGGTGAAATTGGGCTGCTGGTAAGAAACCGGACCGAGCGTGAAGCTGCCGATTCCCTGGAAATCCAAAACCACCAGTGTGCTGGGCAGGTACTGCGAAGGCATGCCCTGCAGCTGGATTTCGTTGGCGCCATCCTTGAGGTGCAGCGGACGGGTCTGCTGCACGACGCCGAAGCCCTGGTAAACGGTCAGGACGGTCTTCTCGCCTTCGGAAGAGCGGACGAGGTTGGCGTTGTTGCGTGATTTCTTGCTCACTGTAAATTCTCCGGGTCTTGGTTGCTCGTGCTTGCCCGAAGCGGGTCAGGTACTCCGACCGCAAAAACCTCTGCAAGCACTACTTAACTGGCGATTTCGTCAGGGGCGCTGACGAATTGGAGGGAGCAAATTGTTCGTTTTCTCAAGCGAGCGCCGGGCAGGTTCGATGCCGCGACGCTCGCCTTTCTTCATTTCAATCGAGCTGTCGCTACGAGATTACGGGCCGACGCCCGCTTTTGAGAATTAGAGACGGGGGCAAGCGCCGCCGTTCATCTTCTCCAACTCGGCGATCCGCTCGGAGACGGGCGGATGCGTGAGCTGCAGATACTTCCAGATCGCCTTGACGCGACCCCAGATGCCGACTGGCTTGGGGTCAGCTTCCAGAGCGTCGAAGATGGGGTCGATGGTCATGACCGGGCGAAGCACCCGGTTGACCTCGGCGTCGCGGCCTTTGGGCCGATTCTTCTCGACATAGGCAACCAGCTTCTGGAGCGCCATCGAAAGATCGCACGGCTTGCGGGTCATGAGGGCACCGGTAGCGTCGGCGCCGGATTCACGCGAGCGCACGACGAAGAGCTGGATGACACGGGTGATTTGACCAGTCAGCCAGAAAATGCCGTACATGATCACCCACTCGAGAATGCCGGTCAGAACAAACTTCTTGCGACCGGTCTGGTAGCCGAAGTCTTTCTTGAAGATCCGGATCGTGCCGAGCAGCGCGCGCACGCCCTGGTCGGAGATCAGGAAGAAGAGAGAGGAGAGAACCGAGATGAGGGAGTTGATGCCCACATCGTAGTTCTTCACGTGCCCCAGCTCGTGTGCGAAGACCGCTTCGATTTCGTCGTCGGTCATGCCGCACAGGAAAAGCCCCTTGGTCGCAGCCACGACCGCCTTGCGGTGAATCGGGCCGGTGGCGAACGCATTGGGCATGGGGTTGTCGGCGATGTACACCGGCGGCTTGAACTTCAAACCGCTCTTGGCGTACACCTTATCGACGATAGCGATCAGGCGCTGGTGATCGGGGTTTGCGGGATCAACGGGAACCGCTTTCTGAAGTTTCAGAGCGATGTCCGCACTCCACCACCACATCGGAATCGGCAATGCGCACCAGAGGAGCGAGAAGCCGACAGTGAACTTGAAGTGGACAGCGATAAGGGCAGCCAGAACGAGACCACCCATCATCAGGTAACCAAAGATTGTTTTGGCCCAGGTTGCAAGAAGCCGCGCACGCGCAGCTTTTCCAACCTCATCGGGGCCGAGCACAGGATGTCGTGCCATGGTAGACCTCCTTGAGAGGATTATTTGGGCTATCGAAATTGCGACAGCCGTTAGGGAAACTTGAGGCAACTAATGCGACAGCTCAGCCTTTGCAGCGCACCAAATACAACACCACCTGGCTTCTCTCCATCCCGCTGAACGAGAAGTGAAAAGACACGGCAGGTGGTGTGAACCGGTATTTAGTGCTTAAAGGGTCTGAGACGAAGAAATGAGAAAAACGAACTGAGAAAACTTAACGGAACGAGAACTACGCAATCAAGCTTAACTTGTTGAAAAGAACGATAACTAATTGGCTTTCAGCGCGCGCGCCCGGATGTCAATATTGGTGCACATCTGCGCTATATTCTTGATTAGTTTTTCAAGACGCTTATTTAGCAACAGTTTTCGAAACTAGTATCAACAAGAGATCTGCGTACGAAAAACCGCATGACATCTCGGTTTTCAAGAGAACTCAGCACATAGCGCAGCTCGACAAGAGAGCCGCGCAGCTAGTCAAGCTGGATCTTAATTAACACCTACAAAATCAGCACTATGACTGGTTTTGCATGTACCAAGCAGAGTAAAACTTGGGCAATGCGAAACGGCGCTTCACTTGGCATCACGGACGGAGCACTTGCCAACATGCGACTCTCCACTTGTCATCTTCGCGCGCCCGTTATCAGAGCTGGGCCAAAAGAACATCTCTCTCACTTGTCTTGAGACCTTGAATTTACTTCCTCCTTTTGTTTATTTTGCAGTCCACCTTTTTTTCTTTTTCTCGCTTTCAAAAAGCACAACTAATCCAGTTGCCCGCCAGCACAAGAACAAATATGCGCGTCTTTGAGCGCCTTGATGCTGTTCGCCCTCTGTTTTACTTCTGCAAATAACTGGAGGAAGACCATGTCGTCTCCCGTAGTCATTGTTCTGATTTTGATAGGCGCCATCTGGCTCCTGTCGTCTCTCTCTCGTATCGCTTCCGGCAAGCCCCGCCCCACTCGCGCTCAGCGCAATGCTTTCCAGCAATGCGAAAACCTGCTTCCCCAGGCTTATCTGGCCGAATCTTGCGGCAAGATCGATGACGCCCAGTGGAAATTCGGACAGGCTCTAGCCCAGGCTCGAATCTCCGAAGATGCGCTGCAGCTGTCGGAATCGCTCAATGGTCTGGCCCGCGCACGCATGAAAAAGGGTGACGGCAAGTCCGCCATCCCGCTTCTGGAAGAGGCTCTTGCACTGGAGCCCAAGTGGTATACGCCCAAGCCCAACTACTCCGCGCTCATGCGCCGCGAGTTGGAAGAGGCTAGAGCAATTGCCGCCAAGCAAACGAACTAAGCACTTCTGCCTAAGTGAGAGTTTCTGCACTGCGGCGCCCTTCCTTGCCTCCAGATCCTACCCAATGGAGAAATAAAATGAACGGACCCTATGTACTTCTAGCCTGCATCGGTCTTATCGGTGCCGGCTTCGTTCTCAATCGTTTCATGACCGGCAAACTCGGCTGGGTTCTCGTAGCCGTCATGTTCGGCAGCGCCATTCTGGCTCTCTTCGTGCCCCAGATTGACGGCTTCAATACCTTCAACATCTTCTACATGTCGCTCTTCTTCGGGCTCGGCATGAACTTCGACGAAAAGCGCAAAGCCGCCAAGACGCGCCGCGCAGAGTGGGCAAAACTGAAGACGGATCGCCCCCAGTTCAAGCATTGCCCGAGCTGCCGCAGCAAACTGGCCGAGCGCGAAATCGACGGCAAGAAGCGGCTGGCTTGCACGTACTGCACGTACGTCTACTGGAACAATCCGCTGCCTGTCACGGCATCGATTGTCCCTCACAAGTCGGGCGGCATTGTCCTGGTCAAACGCAAGGTCGAGCCACGTAAAGGCACATGGTGCCTGCCTGCCGGTTTCATGGAAATCGGAGAAACTCCTGAGCAAGGTGCTCAACGCGAATCAAAAGAGGAAGCCACGATCGACATCGAGATCGAACGCTTGCTCTACACATTTGCACCTCCCGGTCTGCCTCAGGTGCTGATGTTCTTCCTGGCCAAGGAAATCGACCAGACGCCCGCCCCCGGCGACGACGCCGAGGAAGCGCAAGTTTTCGCGCTCGATCAACTTCCGGAAGACATGGCTTTCCAGAGTCACGTGGAAGCGATCAAGCGCTGGCGCCAGCAGACCGGCCGCTAAACGCTCCGCAACGGAAAGCGGCTCCACGCGCCCTTATGCGCGTGAGAGCCGCTTTCAACTGAGGAAATAGATATGTCTCAATCGAATTCTGAAATCTCTACGGCGGCTCCCACAGCCGCAACTATCATTACCGGCGGCGGTCGCGGCATCGGCAGGGCAATTTCCCTGCGCATGGCCCATGAAACCGCGGTGCTTGTTGTTGGCAGAACGGAAGCGGACTTGCAGTCGCTCTGCCAGGAAATCAAAAATCGAGGCGGATTTGCCGACTATGTTGTCGGTGACGTTTCGAAGCCTTCCACGGCCAAACGCGCTGTGGCCAAAGTGAAGAAAAACGGCTGGCAACTGAGCCATCTGGTCGTCAATGCCGGCATCGGCAAAGGCGGTCCGACGCACAGCTTCGACCGCAAAGTCTGGAAAGAGATTTTCGCAGTCAATGTGGACGGAGCGCTCTACTTCGCGCAGGAATGCCTGCCGACCATGGTGGAGCAAAAGTCAGGCACGATTAGCTTCATCAACAGCATCTCCGGAGTTAAGGGCTTCAAGTACGACGCCGCCTATACGGCATCCAAGCATGCGCAGCTCGGTCTGGCCCGCTCGCTGGCTCTGGAATACGCCAAGCACGGCATCGTCGTTGTCCCCATCTGTCCTCACTTCGTGGAAAGCGAAATGACGCGGCGCACCGTTTTTGGTCTGGTGCGGCACCGCGGCATGAGCGAGGCGGAAGCGGAAGAGACCATCAAGAACATCAATCCGCAAAAGCGCATCATTGCCGCCGAAGAAGTGGCTGAAGCCGTGGCGCTGGTCGCCTCGGGCAAGCTGCCTTCTTTGAACGGGCACCCGATGATGCTCACCGGCGGCGCGTAATCCAGGAGAGCATGTAATGGACAAACGTCTAAAAACGCTCATTCAGTGGATTCGCAAGAGCACACGCCGCTCACGCGGTCTGCTTGTGCCTGTAAGCGGCGGTTCCGACAGCGCCCTTATCTTCTGGCTGCTCAACCAGGCTTGCCCGGAAAAGACGCTCGGCGTCTTTGTGGGAAAAAACCTGCGTAACAAGGCATGGTTCGAATCGGTAGGCACTATCCGCCAACTTCCCGCTCCGCGCGGAAAAGAAGACAAGGAGGCCAGACGCTGGGCGACCTTTGCCTCAATCGCCATTGCCGAGGACAGGTGGCTGGTTGGCTCCAGAAACCGTTCTGAGCAAGCCCTGGGTAACTTCAGCCTCTCCAGTCGCATCGCCACCTTTCTGCCCCTGGCAGGAGTGTGGAAAAGCGACGTGATGGAACTCTGTGCCATTGCCCAGGTGCCTAAGCAAATCACCGACTCCAGCCGCCGCGCCGATCCGGATTGCGGCCGCCCGAAAGAACTGGCTGAGATTCCTCTGGAACTCATCGATGTTTTTCTCAAGGCGAAAGAAGGCGGAGCCAAACGCAAAACGCTGCGCGCCCTGACCACCGCCCAGATCAAATATCTGGACGGTGTCTATGAGGTGAACCAGTTCCGCCGGCATCTGCCCGTGGTTGGTCCTGAAGTCGGCACGCAAAACTAGAGGAATTTTTCTATGCCATTACTCAAGAAAGATGTGGTCAAACCAGGCGCAGTATTGGAAGTGCTGCCAGTCATCAAAAGCGGTCTACCGAGCTTCGGCTTGGGTCAGGGCAGCCAGGTCCAGGAACACCTCCTGATGACCCAGAAGCCGGGCGGCTTCTTCGACGGCAGCTGGAAAATCACTTCCGGCACCCGCCTGGAAGTGCTTGAGGGCCCCAAGCGTCGAGGCGAAGCCGGCAACTCCGCCAAGGTGAAAGTGATCGGACAGGAAGACGTCGTCGGTTATGTCTTCTGGTGCGAGCTGCGCGCCAGCGCCAAGCTGATCACGCAAGCGCCGACCAGCTGATCTGAGATCTGAGGCGCGGATGTGGGCTGAGCTCATCTCCGCAGCCTCTTTTCCCAGCCCGGCAATTGGTCGATAGAACACCGCGAAAGGAAAGCAAAAGACCATACCAGTTCCTTACACCAGGAACATACAGGTGAAAACTGAGCCAGCCGGATCCGGTCACAAATATGTGCGCCTGCACAGGCAGTCCTTGCCTGCCCGCATGTTTCGATGCCAGGTTTAGAACCATAACCCTGCCTTTCCCAAGCGAGCAAAAGCACTCAACACGCTCATGCAGATATTGTTCTGAACTTCCTAATCGGGCCCCAAAACCGACGGAAGCTCAGCGCTTTCAGGTCCCCAATTCTCAGCTTTGATCGCTCCAAATGATTTAGCGCTGCAGCCCATGCCGCCTAAATCAAAACCCCAAACGTTCAGCCAACCAAACAGGAGAGAAAACATGTTTCTCACAGTCACATTCGTCCTCTGCGCACTTTTCGCCTTCAGCCTGGGCAAAACATCGAACGGAATGACCAGCCCCCGCCAGGCATTCAACATCTTTACCGGTCCCTTCTCCGCCGTCCTTGGCGCCGTGATCGGACTGCTGACCGGGCTCTTCGTGGGCGAAATCGGTGCTCACCTGCTCGGCGGCTTGCTGGCGGGATTCGTAGCCGGGCTGCTCGGATTGGGTGCGGCTCGCCTGCTGCGCAACCGCTAGACCGTCAAAGTAAGATGCATTTCGGGAGGCGCGACAATGTCGCGCCTCCCGCTAACGCGCTTCAGGAAAACTTTCGACCATTCTTTTTTAACGGCTTATTGCTACATCTTATAGTATATCTCCTTCCAGGCATTCGGCTGGGGTGTAGCCAATGGAGTAAACAGCACAATCAACCATTCTTCTGCTAATTCTTCTTGCCGAATTTCTCACCCAGACCAAGTTCTTCGATGATTGATTTGGCCTGATTTCGCCTGTCTGCCGAGCTCATTATCTGTTCGATTTGCTGTACAGGTTTTAAACCGGTAGGGACTTGAAAATCCGCATGTCTATAAGGAACTTGCTTGATCCTCAATGTTTCCAACATGACCACACGACCGAACCTCTGCGCGGAGGCAGAGTTGCCTTCCTTGCGATAACCAGTTTCGCCATTAGTAATCGACTTCACAACCAGTCCATTCAGAGGGCGAATCTTGAAATACGCCGCAAGCAGATCTTCCGTTTCCTTACCGATACCGGGCAGATGACAGACCCAGTATTCGTTTGGTCGGTGCTCCAGCACATCAGCTTTTACGACTCCGATCGCCCGAGTTCCGGTGCTTACAAGTTTTGGATCAGTGCTGTTATTTTTGCCGGGATGAAATCCCTGTTGTTTAAAAAACTTCTCTCGCGCCAAATCGCAAATCACTTTGTCATCCAGCCGAAAGGCAATCACCCTCCATTTAGGAGCTGTGGAAACGACTTGATAGCCCAGCGTTTTATTGACTATTTTTACCGCCGTCGGAGTCATGTAGAAGGTGTGATCCCCGCTTGCATAATGCTTTTGCTCCATTTGCCATTCAACTGCTTTTTCTGCCAATACAGGCGAAACAGACCAGGCAAAAAGCAAGCAAAGCAAAAACAGTCGAGACATGATCATTTGCGTTTCTCATTACCGAGGTTTTCACCGACGCCCATTTGTTGAAAAATAGATTCCGCTTCTTTGCGGGTGTCGACTGAGGTAATGATTTGTTTTAGATCAGCGACATCACGGAGGTTCTTAGGAAGAGTGAAGTCGCTGGTTTTAAATGGAACTTCCCGGATTGATAATGTGTCCAAGATAGTTCCTCCACCTCGATCATCTACCAATGTAAAAGCGCGAGAATCATTTTTTGCGCTTTCTTTTTTGGGCGCGGACACCTTCTTAATCACCAGTAGTTCGACAGCCCTCGATTTGTTGCATGCGTTGACAATATCCGTTGCTGCAATTGGAATTCCACGAAGATGACAGGCCCAGGAATCAGCATCTCTGTCACAGAGAACTTCTGCTTTCAGATTGCCGAACATGCGCGTGGGCGCGCGGCTATATGGCGCCCGCCAGTTAGGATTGGGAGAATATCCTTGCTTGGCGAAAAACTTCTCTTTGCTGAGCGTGCATATTATTTTATCGTCGGTGCGAAATATATGAACTTTCCAGTCGGGTGCGGCTGAAAGCACCCGCCACCCATGCTGCTTGTTTATGATGCACAGCGCGTTGGGGGCGCACTGAATCACGCTAAGCCCGTTCACAATGTGCTTTTGCTCAATTTGCCAGACTGTGCCTTTTTGCGCAAATACAGAAGAAGCGGAAGCAAACTGCAAAAGGCAAAATAGAACAATCAGACACTGCCAGCGGCTTTCCGCTTTTCGATACTGCAACAAATCAGCCTGCTTGTTTGCGTCCTTCATTTCTAGTTTCCCGACTCAACTTTCTTCTTGCCCAGTCTTTCTCCTACATCCAGTTCCATCATTATCGATTCGGCATGCTTACGTCTTTGCGAGGAGGTCATAATCTGCTCAAAGCTGGACGCCTTTTTGAATTCAGCCGGCAAATCGAAATCATGGGAGTTGAACGGCACTGCCGTTATGCGCAATGTTTCCACGATATTGACGCGTCCCTTGTACTCGGTCGATAAAAACGACGCACCTTTTTCCTGAATGTTTTCTCCATTGGTTGATGCTTTCATCAAAAAACCATCGATTGAATCCAGCCTGTAGTAGGCAACTATGAGATCTTCTATCGGTCTTTTGACGCCCGAAAAATGTCCGATCCAGACTTCATCCAATCCTGACTGAAAAACATCCACTCTCTTTCCACCGATCGATTGCGTGCCCACTCTTGTCAGTTTGCGATTGGCCAAGCCGACTGCAACCGGCTGAAATTCTTGATCTTTGTAAAATGCCGGTCTCGACACTACACATATGACTTTGTCGTCCGGACGAAAGGCATAAACATGCCAATCCGGAGCTTTGGAAATCACCTCGTAGCCGATTGTTTTATTGATTATTTTGATGGCGCCGGGCGTCACATAGATGACATGATCGCCGCTTAAATACTGCTTTTGCTCGATCCTCCACTCCGCGATTTTTTCGGCAAGTGCAGCCGGTGAAAAAAGGAAACAAGACTCGAGAAGAACCAGAAATGCAGCCAAATTTCTTGCTTTTTTAGCCCTTCTCATTTCGATTTCTTCGCTCCGAAACCGACACCCAATCCCATGTCCGAAAAAATGGAAGCAGCCTCATTACGCCGTTTGGCGGAAGTCATGATTTGATCGGTGCGCACCGGTTTAAAACCACTGGGAATGATAAATTCCGACGGCTGAAAGGGCGCGGTATGGCAGCTTTTTGTATCCATCATCGTAGCCGGGAAATTGGTTCGAGTCGCAGTCAGAGTGTGCAATCCAGGCTCGGACACGACAGATGTGTATCGCAAAGGAATGCCATCAATGCGACTCATCTTCCAATAAGCAATCAGCAGGTCTTCAACCTGAACCGGCAGCTCGGGTATCTTGGCGATCCAGATTTCGTCGCCGCCGCCCCGATAGATTTTTGCCGACAAGCAACCGACTGGTTTCTCTGAAACATAGTGAAATTGGCTGGGCAGATTTCTGTCTTTCCTTTCTTTGTATTCGCGCTGCGCAAAAAACGCATCTCTTTTGACGCGGCATATAACTTTGTCATCGCGGCGAAAAGAATAGATGTCCCAATCCGGATACTTGGAGACAATCTCGAAACCTTCGGTTGTGTTGGTGATCTTGGCTGCTTTGGGTGAAAGAAGAATGACATGATTTCCACTCACGCCATGGTTTTGCTCCAGTCGCCATTCCTTCTCGGCGGCTGAGACAGGCGTCGCCAAAAGCAGTGCTGAACAAAGGAAAGGAAGTGCAAAACTGGCAAGTAAACCAGAAGAGCACAATGGCTTATGAAAACCGAACCGCAGATCAATATTCGTCAATGTGCAAAAGAACAAAACCGCACCTCAGCACTCCAATACTTATTCTTCCCTGCGGAGCACAAGGCGGATCGCATTTAAATTCTATAAACCGTAGCAGCTTAAACCGTCCGATCAGCAAGCCCGAACGATCGTGACGCTAAGGCAGCGGCTCTTCGTCATCAAGAGCGGAAGGGAACTTAATAGGCACTGAGACTATCGCCAGAGACTCTTCACCGCGGAGATATTCCACTTCCAAAACCGTATTGTGTGGATTCTCGAAATCGACGCAAATGCAGGTGTACTGTACGACTGCCGCAGCATGCGTCTGCCCTACACGCATCTCGCATGGGGCAT
>CAZHEZ010000034.1:0-46274 GCA_964531315.1 uncultured Candidatus Obscuribacterales bacterium
TTGAACCAAGCAGAAAGTCAGGCAAATCAGGCTTAAAACTTGAGAGCGCGCAAACAATATACAAAACTTTGCGCCCATTGCTTAGCGTTATTTGATAGTGGTGTTCGTTTGGCGATTAAAGTGGCCTGAATCACCTTAAATCGGCGATTATGCGGCACTTACTTCACGGAACATTCACGCAGTTAACCGTACAAACAAGACATAAATTACTAATCGCGAATGCCGGGGGGAGTCCCGGTTATTCGCGCATTTTATCTGTGGCACCAAATATGGTGCATATTCAACTGCTTGCGAAGCAGGCGTGAAGCCTGTATTAATGCTGATGTTGCTAAGAAATATGAATGCCGGTTCGCTGTTGCTACTGATTTGTTATTTTTCGATGCGTGAGCACAATTTTTTGCGTCCTCGCGCTACATGAGCAAGGGATTGAAAGCGGTGTTTAACTCCGGCTGCTTATTAGCATCGTCATGGCCAATCACCAAAGGCTGAAGTATATGGGCTGAAAGAGCTATATACTTAGCTTATTGCGGGTTGTAAAGCGGATCTGTAACAGGATAATTTACAACATCATCATGAGTACTTATGAGAAGAATAAATGATTCTTCTTCCCCGTATTACGCAGGACACTCATATAACTCAAGACTCCAATTGAGTTGCAAACAAGCGATTTTCAAATGCACCTTGAGGTGTGTCGGAGAGAACCGCTTTTGCTTGCACCTGCCCAAGTGCTGGGATGATTCGGCAAGAATTTTTCTCGCGAGGCGCGAATGCCAGCAAACCGGAATTAACATCATGAACAAAGTAGGAACCACATTCGCCTTCATTTTTCTCGGGTTGTTTTCAATCGTCACCGTTGCACTGTACATCCAGCATAAGACTGAAGCTTTCCACATCGGAATCTTCGGTATTGTGATGCTGCTTATGGGTTGGATCGCGATCGAGAGCAGGGCATGGCCTAGCAGCAATTCAACCACCAAGGTCCGTGCGATGGGCAGCGGCACAACATCAAGCGGAGGCTCCGACGCGGCAGTACTGATGGCAGTTGTTGCCGCGACCAGCGAAACTGTCTGTGCTTCAGCTGCTTCATCAGACTCCTCACCCTGCAATACCGACACCTGACGCGTTTCTAGCGGAGACTCATGGTAGTTAGCTGGTCTATTCGAACCGGCTGCCTACCATGGGCTTTTGCACAACGCTCTTGATCATTGGCCCGCCTACCTCGCGCCTCTTGTGCGCTGCAAAGAAATCTGAGTAATCGGGGCGACTGCTCTTTCGCTCTTCTCACCGGCGAGGTCCGCAGACCTTGCTATTCGCTTAACCTCTATCTTGCATCGAAAGGAACTTCCGATGATGCACGTGAAAAGAGGCATGACTGCGTCTGTCGCGAGGACCGTTGTCGACAGCGACATCCTCAAGTTCGCTTATGCTTCCGGTGACCACAACCCGGTGCATTTCGACGATGAATACGCCAAGACCACTCGTTTCGGCAAGCGCATCGCGCACGGAATGCTCTCGGCCAGCTTCATCTCGACCGTTCTGGGCACTCGCCTGCCTGGTCCGGGCACCATCTACCTGGAGCAAACGCTCAAGTTCTGTCGCCCAGTTTTCATTGGCGACACGGTCACAGCCACTGCGACGGTGACGCGAGTCAATCGCAAAACCAATCGCGCCTGGTTGAAAACCGTCTGCAGCAATCAGCACGGCAAGCCCGTCGTCACCGGCCGCGCGCTGGTGATGATGGAAAGCGCTCCTGCCGCGAGCTAATCGAGTCTCCACGCAACGCGCGCCAAGCGCATTGCTTCCAGTCGCCCGCTTTTCCAAAAGTAAGGCCGTCTTTCGGGACGGAAGATCGTCAACAACTGAAACGTGATGGAGATCACAATGAGAATCGGAAAGGATGAGTTTGCCCAGTTCCTGCGCATCGATGCGGAGCTCCGGGCTCTGGCCGCCAAGTATTTCGAGGAACGTGCCAAGAGCCTCAATCCGCGTCTGCGACACGAGATCCAGAAGATCGAGTTCCAGGACGAAGGCTGCACGATCACCTACATGAGCACCCACTGCTCCAATTGTCGCGGCGAGATCGACGAGATCTACGTGTCGCTCGAGGAGCTGCTCGAGTTCGGCGAGGAGTAATCCTCTCGGCGGCTGCACAAGGGTGGGCACCATATTCGGTGTCCACCCGGTGCCGGCCTCATGGTTGCATAGGCAACCGGCCACCCACAATGAAACCCACTCGAACACGCGGAGTCTCTCCATGTTCGACTTCAGCACTACCGCCGGCATTCTGTTGACTGCCGGTTACCTGGTTTTTGCGCTGCTAATGATCCGAATTGGTAATGGCATAGCCAATCTCTATCTCCTTGTCACAACCAGGAGGAGCGAGTTCGACGCAGTCGGCTGCGGCTTTCTGCTGTTGATTGGCTTTTGCTATTTCGTCAACTATGTTCACGCCCATGGGTTTACAGTCATTGCCATGGCTGCAGGGCACCTGTTGTGCGTGGTATTGGGCGTCGCCATCGCTCTGGCCCGATACAACAGCATTACCCGTATGCGCGAGAACACAACGCTTGGTCCATTCTTGACCAGAGATCAGTTGAAGTTTTTCGATGCTGTGCGCGACAAATTGGCGAGGAACGTCGTTGAAACCGCGCTTCTATATGGTCGCTCGAATATTGAAGACCGGCAGACCGAGGCTTTGCTCGTACATCAGCTCAGCAAAGTAGCTTGCCATATAGATGGCAAGGAGAATCTTCGCATTCAGTCCGCTCTCGATTATCTGAACTCATACGCTCACAGGTTGAACGCCATCAGAGAGCGCATTGGAGCCAGTCCGATCGGCGAGCACTACACGCATCTGTAGCGTGCACCCTGAAGGAGAAAACAAAGGAAAGTTTAAATGTCAATCTTCGCAACACTGCTGGCAGGGACCTGCATTCTCCTCGTCTTTGCGCGCTGCGGCTACGTCTTCGGCAGTTATCTGTATGTGAAAAAGCGCTGGATGCAACGCTTGCTGCCGATATTTTTCCTGGCGGCGGCAATCTATGCGCTTACAGGCGCGATGCACGTCGTTTTCTTCTGCATCTTTACCGGTGCGTTCTTGGGCACTCTGCTTTCCGAGTTAGACCCCGAAAAAACGCTCCGCTTCTGAGTTTCGATATCAAGGGAAGCTTCCACGATTGTTCAAAATCTTATAAACTTTGAGAAGGGCACAAAATGCCAATTCCTGACACCAATTTCCCCTGGGCTGCAGTCCTACTGATCATCATTGCTTTTGTCGTCGGTGTTGTAGTCGGCGAACGGATCGGCCGCAAAAGCCGCTGGTTGACGGTACTGGTCAGTCTTCTCACCATCGCCGGTTTAGGCAGCATCACCTACTTCTTTCACGATTCGCTGCCATCGCTCTTTTACCCGATCGGAGGCTTATGCTTCTGCAGTGCCATAGGCATGCTGGCATTTGCCGTGGAACCCGAGCAAGAATAGCGGTCGACCCCGAAAAAATGCCCCGCTTCTGAGTTTCGATATCTCTTGCACCGACAGAATTTGCTAAGTCTGGGAGCCGGATCTTTTCCCGGAGTTCTCCAAGATTTGCCACATTGTGTTGGTTCGATTGCTTCGCGAAGCCTGTCGCGCCGCTGCAGATGCAGCTGCGCATTCACAAGTAAATCCCTCGAATCGATGGAATAATTCCATGCTCGATCATGAAAGCTATGTTGCTCTCTTCAACTTCGGCTATGCCGTCGTCTGTTTGATCACAATGGGCGTCGGCGTGCTGGTTGTCCGTTGGTCTGCCGATGTCGACACGCTGTTTGTGCGCATTAGACATACGCTGCCTGTTCTCTTGCTCGTGCTTTTGGCATGTATATTAGGCGCGAAATTCTACGGACCGGTCGCCTGTCTCTACATTCTCGGGCTGTACGCCAGTTTTTGCGTCGGCATTGTTCTCGACATTGCCGAAAGCGAACCGGGCAAGTTCTCCAGTGCCGTCGGCGAATTCGCTCGCGAGAGCGCTCGCCAACTGGGTAAGTTGCCGACTTCGCATTGAACGATCAACGAACGCCCACAAAAGGCGTTCTTGAGCAAGAAACTGAAACCTCAACATTGGAGATTTAACACATGCTGTTAATTCGAGTCGCTGAAGATGAATTCGAGTTCCCGTCGCGACGGGTTTCTGCGCAAAGTGTCCCGCCCATCCTCAATACCGGTCGCCCTCCTCTGATAGTCTCCACACCGGGCGGTGCTGTCTTCGTACCTGCCTCGCAGCACGTATGTAGTTGTCCGCCACGCAGCATAGAGTGCGGGTGCTGAGCAATTGATTTCTGGTGCAGCACATCTCAATTGTGCCCATCGAACCCACACAAACCGAGGACAAATCATGGTAGCCAAAACCTCTGAATTAGCTACGGACAGCCGTGACGCTCCCCTTTCCGAACCGCAGAAAGATAGGTTCCGCGAGGCAGTTGTGGAGCTGTCCGGAAGGACGATCGATACTGCGGTCATTCTCGGCAAATCGAAAATCCAGGGGATGAATCGCGATGTCGCCGCGATTCAGCTGAAGATGCTTAATGAAGCTCTCATCCGAGGTCCGGCCCGCGAACCTGGCGTTACGCGTGCGATTGACTGGCTGAACATCCACATCCGCCAGCTCAACGCTGTTCGCTCTGCCCTGGGCCAGCAGCACGTTCTGGTTCGCACTAAAATCTGACGCTCTCATCGCTCTCTCGACGCGTTTTGGCAAGTTTTGGATAAAGACAAGAATCCGAAACCTACCACAAAATGTCGGCAGGGCTTCCTTAACCGCCGAAGCGGATGCGCTGGTCGTTCAGTCAGGTCGTGAGACTTGACGCGCCGGCGCATCCACTTTTCTGCGGGTGGATACCTCCACACGCTGCGACCCTGGGTTTGCTCTCCACCCGGCGCGCAATTTTCATAAGGAGAGACGTTGGAGATTTGACATGACTGCAAAGATTTCGCTCGCCTCGTCTACCGAGACCTCGAGCTTCCTGCTGCCTGTACTTGGTTTCGCCGATCGTTCTTCGGCAGACCAATTGATCGCCAGCCAGGATGCTGCCGCCGCGGAGCATTTGTCACTGGGCGAGCAGTTCGAGCCGCTGCATCTGTCAGCGCGTTCTTACGTTTTCAGGGTGGGCTACCGCAGCGACGAATGGGACACGACCAGGATGCTCGATTGGCCGCTCACGCAGAAGCCGAGCTGGTCCAAGTTGCGCGACAAGAGCACGGCGAAAGTGGCCGGCTCCTACAATTTGGCTCTCATGGTCGAGGGTGCGCGCACTTTCTACAGGCACTGCCAACGCCGTGCCCAGGTTCCTCCTCATTGGTATCGCATCTCAGAAGGGCTGCGTGACTGCTATGCAGTCTGGGGTGGATTCGACGGCCGCGATTTGCAGCCGATCCATACCGTTCGCAACGGCGAAGGTCAACCCATGCAGCGCGTTTTTGCTGCCCGCTCTGGTCGCGGAGTTATCTTCTCACGGGTCGGCAACTACACCAGCAAAGGCGAGCTGGGCGGCTACACCAGCCGACTGGTCCAGGTCGAATTCTCGATCCTCGATCGCGATTCGGCTCGCGATGACATGATGAGAGTGACTGTGCTCAAGCAGATTTCGCTTTCACATCAGGCGGATAAACTGCCCAGCATCTGCACGGACGGCATGGATGATGCCTGGCGCAAGCTCGTGGAGAGAGCGCAAGCGGGCTTCGAACAGCGGTGCTGCATTGTGCCGGAGGACGTGGAGACCTGGCGGCTGATGTTCCTCGATCAGAAGTCGAAGGCGCAGGCCGACCGCGATCTGACATCAGACAGTTTCCGCCATCGCATCGAAGCGATGGACTGGCAATCTGCACTGGCTGAGGTGAAGGAAGCCTGGCAATTGCAGGTCGTGGTCAATGCGCACTGCGACAGCAAGTTCGATGACTCACCTCATCGCTTCGACAGCAACGGACATCGCGTCGGCGTCATGCTTTCGCGGCTCGACAACTCGCAGCGTCGTGCCGAGCTTAGCAAGATGGTTTCGGATTTTGTCGCCCCTTGCGACAAGCTCTGGAGCTATACCGGCGACTGATCGGCGAGCTTGCAGCACAGCAAGTTTACTTCGCGGCAGGAAGGAGCTGGATTCCGGCTCCTTCCTGTGACTTTCTCAGCGGCGCTCCCTGAATTTTTTTGATTTCAATGCAGCTATGAAAACATATAGTAATACCAACGTACTGCAAAAACCAGAACGTGTTCTCCCCATTGGGAAAACACGTCCTAGACTTATCTTCTGGAAGTTCTCGCTGCAGTCTTTGCCAGACTACTTCCAGACTTTTGTTTGCCAGTGAGCGGTCTTCATGGTTTTTGCTTTTTTATATCCGGGCTTTCTATAGCCCCGGTAATAAACACGCGCCTTCGAGCCTGCTCTTGCTCTGTAAAGAGTAGGTCCGGCCGCTGCTTCCTTGATCACCTGTGCTGGCGATTCGCCTGCATAGGCGGAAAGATTGGGAAGCATTGCCATAATGACGCCCACAATCGCCAATTTGGTTTTCATAAGTTCTGTCCTCTTTGTGCAACTGCCAGGAGGACCGCCAAAAGGGGAAAAGGTTCCTGGGCGAGGGAAAGTGTCTTACAATTGCCGTGGTTGTCGGCTGAGCGATCGTCCCTGGAGGCGCATATGCGCATTATTGACCTGGAAAAAACCGATTCGAAATGCATTCATCAGGTGGCGGAAATACTGAATAGCAGTTTTCACGGACACTGCCCCGACTATGAAGACATGAAAGATGCGCTGAAAAAGGTGACTGACTCTTTCGACGATCACCAGCTGAGCCGCATTGCTGTTGATGACAATGGAAACGTGCTCGGCTGGATCGGCGGCATTCGCATGTACAACGGCAATGTCTGGGAGATTGATCCGCTTGTGGTCAAGAAAAACACGCAAGGACAGGGCATCGGTAAATCATTGATTGAAGATTTTGAGGAAAATATGATGCGATTTGGTGCTCGCACAATTTGGCTTGGCACCGATGATGAAGACGGACGTACGAATATAAGCGAATGCGATCTCTATCCGGATGTGCTTGGAAAAGCGAGAAACATTGAAGATCTTGGCGGTCATCCTTTCAAGTTTTACCAGCGGATGGGCTTTGAAATTGTCGGTGTTTTGCCGGATGCCAATGGTTTTGGCAAACCGGATATTTACATGGCCAAGCGAGTAAAAAGCGACGCGACGGTCTGAGTTTCTTTGTACAGGATTAGTGGTTATAGTGATTGTGCCTGGTTTTGCGCGCGCATCTTTTGTTTTTCTTTCCTTTTGCCGGCAATAGTTTAAGCCCGTTAAGCTAAACCCCTTAGCCTTTGTAGGGATTTTTCTATGTGTTACTATCCACCAGTTTTAGTTGTTCGAACCCGGCTTGATTTTGCCGTCATTGCCATAGCGCGTGTGACAAGCCGCAAGTAATTCCCCGGTTGTTAGCTTAGCGACAGGTACAAAATGGGCTCTTTCATCTATCTGGACAACAGTGCCACCACCAAGATGCGCGATGAAGTGTGCGAGGCGATGCGCCCATACTTCTGCGATAAATGGGGCAATCCTTCATCGCTCCATCGTCTGGGCTATCAGTCACGTACTGCTCTCAACAAAGCCAGAGAGCAAGCCGCTCAATTGCTGGGCGCCACCCCGGACGAAGTCTATTTCACTCCCTGCGGCACTTTCAGCAATAACATGGCACTTCTGGGACGCGCGCAATATGTAGAGGCAAATGGACTGGGCCGTCATTTGATCACCACATGCATCGAACACACCTCCAGTCTTGGACCGGCAAAACATTTGCTGTCCAGGGGCTGGAAAGTCAGTCACCTGCACGTGAGCGACGAGGGTGTGGTCGACCTGGAAGAATTGAAGAGTATTATTACTGACGAGACCAGCATTATTTCCCTGATGTGGGCGAACAATGAAGTGGGCACCGTGCAGCCGGTTTCCGAAATTGCAGAAATAGCCGCCGAGCGTAAGATCTTCTTTCATTCGGATGCCATTCAAGTGCCAGGCAAACTGAAAATCGACATGTCCGCCACTCCTGTTTCCTCAATGTCGCTTTCCGGCCATAAATTCTACGCACCGAAAGGCATTGGCCTACTCTATGTGCGCAAAGGCATGGAGGTGGCGCCCATTCTCTTTGGCGGCGGGCAAGAGCATGGACTGTCTCCGGGCACTGAGAGCCTCTCCAACATCGTGGCCATAGGTGCCGCTGCAGAGTTGGCTCATAACGAGCTGGAGCAAAACGCCAGGCATCTGAGAAGCATTCAGAAACTTTTGATTGATAAACTGACTTCGCATCCAGCTGTGAAACTTTCTGGTGCAGCTATGGAATCGCGCTTGCCCGGTCATGTCAGCTTGATAGTTGAAGGCACTGTCGGTGAACAGCTGGTAGTCGAGGCCGATTTGAAAGGTGTTTGCATTTCTTCGGTTTCTGCCTGCAAGCAAGCCGGCAAGGATCCCTCGCACGTGCTTGCCTGCATGGGCATGAAGCACGAACAGGTAATCGGCTCCGCCCGCATCACGGCCGGACGCTTCAACACCATGGAAGAGTGCGAGAAAGCGGCTGATATCCTGCTCAAGATCTTTTCCAAGCGCGCCGGCGCAGGCAACCCAGCCCCTCATCCTGCGGCCGTTTAAGAAAAGCGCTTGTCACATTTTGGTTTTTATTCAGTCGTAATTTGATTGCACGACTCCGATCGAAACTTGTATTGCTGAAGGCGAAATCAACTGCCTGGTGATTTTCTGCCGAAGGCACGAATTAACACCATATGTGGTGCCAGTCAACGGCGCAGCTTATGGTGTTGAGCGTTGGCAGTGTCTTGTTTGTTTTGTGACAACAGATAGTAGAATTGGACAAGAAAAAGAGAAATTCAATTGCAGGCTCAGAAAATATCCGGCGCATCCGGGTCGATGCGCCGGCATTTCGATTTTTTTTTTTTTTTTGAACTGTTTAGAAGCGGCGATCAGCAGTCGAGATTGAACCCGATCAGCACTGTTTGGGTTAGACCATCATGCTCAGCAACCTCAAGTTCCACATCATGGCATTCACCCATGGCTGCGGCTTGCATTGCTTCGTAGGTGGCTCGCTGAAATCCGCGTTTTTTACGCGCCACTCTTAGATTGCCGGGCTTTCTTTGGGCGAATTCGCCCAGATATGACCGGTTCAAGTACTCGATGACGGCAATGGCCTGGTGCTGCGTGAGATCTGCCGAAAGGATTTCCAGGCGGTCATTTTCGGTCAGGCCGCTTATGCCGGCAAGATCATTGAGACACCTGGCCTTTCTTCTCTGCCTGTCCAGGCGAAACACTTGTCTCTTAGTCCAGTCCATACGTTTTTCGACATTGGCGATCAGATCGGCGTGCCTGCCCGGTTCGAGTTGCAGCCAGGCATGCGCGTTTTTCCAGTGAGAGAGCGCTTGTTGATGCAGGCCAAGATTGCTGAGGCAATGAGCCAGATCGCGCGCGACGAATCCGCTGCGCACGCTCTTTCCGTCCAGCCGAAACTGTGCATTGAAGGTGGCTTTGAGAAAGGGCAGGGCCTCGCAGAAGCGCTCCATACGAATGAGAGCACGCCCGGCCTGATGGTGGCAGAAGATTGTGGTCTCGCCGCCGTCCCCATATAGAAACAGGCTGGATCTGGCTGCGAAAAGCCAGTTTTCATAGGACTTTGCGTTATCCTTTCTCAGTCCGTAAGCTCGCCCCAAGAGCTGCGCAACGAAAACTGTGCTCTCTTGCCGTTTGCCCTCGGTCGATTCGACATGCTGCAAAAGCAATTCCAGAAGGCTGATACCGTCCTCAATGCGGCCGCCTTCAATCAGTGCCTTGCCGACATTGATCGAATTGTCGAGTGTGGATTCATGTTCTTCTTCCGGGCTTTGAAGACAAGGATCAGCGTCATCAAGCCAGCGCATTTCAGTGTCGGAGAAAAGCCGCCGGTTCGGCCCTCCGGTGGAATCGACCAGCTCTTTTAGCTTGATGAAGGCGGGGCCCGCTTGCATGTGAGAGTTCCTTGTTGGGTGACAGGAGGTTGGTCAGTGGTCCAAGCCGCCAATAGCCGGCTTGCTCAGACCGGACATTTTGCCGGTAGTCAGCCGCAGAGTGAGTTCAATCTGCCAATCCCAAAAAGGCTTTGGCAACGATTCCTGAATAGATGCCGATCAGGTAGCACATATAGAATTGAGCAGGAATGCCGAGAAAATAAGGGGCCGGCCAGCTGTCAGAGAATCGAACTGGAGAGCTGGAGAGCGACTCATAAGCGAGGAAACCGATTTGCAAGAGGAGCGCCACTAAAATCACGTAGCACAGCACTTGCGCGATACCCCTGACGATCGTGAGCGTGGACCAGCGAGTCGTGATCGCCCACCTGAATACGCTGATTCCATCGGAAAAACCCCAGATTGCGGTGCATGCAAACCAAATGACAGCCCAGTTCATTTCCAGCTCCTTTTCGGTTGAGACAACGGATGGTTGGGCAGAAAGGCAGAAGAGGCACAGCATGCAAGCGGCGTCTCTCCTGATTGCGCCGGTCAAGTCGCCTGCTGTTTGTCTGCGACTGGACGCGCTCGACGCGATGAGCCGGCTGCGACAATCAGCAAGATCAGGAAAATCAGGCTGAAGACAAGACACGGCAAACTTAAGTCCAACGTGTCTGAGACTTTTCCTTGACTAATCTTGCTGAGGTATTTGCTAAAGTTGAATAGCTCGTTGTTGTCCTTCATCATTTCCACATGCGCTCCAAGTGCAAGAGCCTGGCGTGAAAACGCAGCAAAGTCTTCGGATTCCGAATAGACATCGGCTGAGACCAAGAAAATCAGTTTGACATTCATCCTGTTTAGCTTGCCGGCCAGATAAGCCACAAAGGCGTCAGAGATTCGTTCATAGCCGCTGGTATTAACAAGCAGGTATTTGTCGCTTCCTTCCGGTTGAGGAGGCTCGAATTGCCTGAGTGCACTGTCAATTATTCGTGTGAAGTCGGAATCAATTCGACGCGGTGCTGCAGGTTTGGATGTCGCAGCCGGGACGGCGTTGCGTTCTTCTAGTCGCGTGATATAACGGGCTATTGCCGAATCATTGACCTGCGCGACGATAATCTCTTTTGGCGTCTGTTGGGTGTCTTCGTATCGGACAAGCTGGAGTCCGCCTGCAAAGGACACGACAAAGAGACCGTGCAGAAAGTAGAAGACAGGCACCAACCAGTGCAGACGGTTGTTGCTGCTTTGATGTGTGTTCATCCACAGGTAAAGGCAGAAGCCAGTGATAAAGGCGAAAATGAGAACGGACAGATTCGAATTTGCAAAAGTCAGTTCCATTGGATGTTCCTTTCTCGAGTTTGACGGGGCGCGGCGAACAGTGTTTGGGCCGGCAAATGGGGCTCGACCCACGTCGATAAAGAAAGGTGCTGAAACAGTGAGGAAGTGAATTTCTTGAAGGAAAATGCTGTGGCATGAAATAAAAGGAAGTAATTCCAGTCATCTCATCATCGGGCGCGCCGGACAATAGCCAGGCAACGAAATTAATACAACAAGTGGTAAATCAGGCTGGTGGAGCAGCAGGCGGGCGCGTGAGCCGCGCTAATAGTGATACCAAATACGATACCAAAAAAGACGAGCAGTACGGATTTAATTCCGTACCGCTCGATATTTGGGGCTAGGTTAGTCAGCTCGTTTTTCAGTGGCAGCATAATCAAGCCGGCGTTGATGCGGCGTTATGTTTTTTGGCTGCCGTTCTCTGCTTGTTACTATATAACTAAGTAAAAATGGAATTTAAGTGAAATCGCGAAAAAGGCGGTCGAAGCAATCGAGGGTTGTTAGTCCCTTGATGGCATCGACCGCCCGCAAATCGACTATGGAAGGTGGTTTCTGTAGCCGCGTCCCAATGTTTTACGCGACAGGTCTGCGCTCTTTAACGCTGCTCATTCTGCTTCTTGAAGTCGGGCTCCCAGAGCTTCAACTTCACCACCAGCGCCAGACCGAGCAGGCCAAGGAAGCCTGAGCCGATGATGGTCACGATCGTGAACCAAGTCGGGCTGGTGAAAAAAGCATGAATGAGGTTCACGCCGATGACGGTGGTGATGAAATAGGAGACCGAGCCCCAGAGATGCTTGCCGTCCTGTGCAAGAGAGGGTGGCTTGATGCCGCTGTTGCCGTGCTTTTCCTTCTCTTCGGCTGCCTTGATCAGGAAGGCGTCGATGCCCTTGATCAATCCGTGGAAGGCGAATGCTGCGACAACGCCGCCCACCAGTGATCCGATTAGAAGGTTGCCTACGATTGCGGCGACAAGCAGGCTGGTGCCGGCGCCGAAGAATCCGCCCACGGCGGAGAGACATCCAAGAAGAACTGCTCCGAGCAGTCCGAAAAATCCGTAAACGATGACTTTCTTGAAGTCCATAGCGTTTCCTTTAAACGGCTTTACGCCGTTGTGGCATTAGGCCATTGTTGGGCACCGTTGGTGGTGCCAGGTGGTTTCGCGACGCTGGTGAAGGCGAGGTGATTAGCGAAACCGCAGACGTGAGTGTTGGAGGCGATACCGAAGCCGGCTCGCCGGAAGCCTTTTTTGAAACAGGCCAAGATTTTTCCCGGTGCAGACGCGCTCGAAAACCATCCGTTTGCAAGCAGACGAAAAATAGGTGTCTTTCGGTGCAGAGAAATGGACCCAATCGAGCAGCGTTCTCAGTTGGCAAATCTCTCCCGAGCTGATCAATTCCCGAGCGGCCGGCAACTCAGAACGCGATTTGCGTTTTGAAGTACCGAACTCTGGGCGGTAATGGATTGTGCTGGGGAAAGGGCGTACTAGCGAAAAACGAAAAGAGAAATATGTGCCTTAGTTATAGGATTTCGATATCTGCACTTTCACTGGAAATTTAGTTGATGATCTGGTTTTTTGGGCCGGTTCAATCCGTGTAAAGTGCCACAAGCTGGCAATTTTCAGAACAAAGGGGGTGCTTTCGAGGCTGCGCTAGCGCGGCCGGTTGCAGCACCGTTAAATTCATGCCCGACCGCAACTCGACTGGGAAATAAAGCTGCGATAATTTGCTGGTTAACCGAAAGTAGCCAGCATGTCAGTAACGCCCCGCGAACACGAAGCCGCCATAGTCAATAGCCTGACCTTGCAAATACCG
The DNA here is from genome assembly GCA_964531315.1 of uncultured Candidatus Obscuribacterales bacterium. Taxonomy (GTDB): domain Bacteria; phylum Cyanobacteriota; class Vampirovibrionia; order Obscuribacterales; family Obscuribacteraceae; genus QKMZ01. The sequence goes on from CAZHEZ010000034.1 coordinate 13,147, forward strand.
GCCAGTACGAGCAATCTGGGTCCGGGATTCGATGCTCTTGCATTGGCTTTGAATATCTATTCGACCGTGCGTTTTGTAGTCTATGACAGGCCGGATGTCAGCCAGCCGATTGTGTCTTTGCGCGGTGCGATTGCGACCGTAAGCGATACCAATAATCAGGGCAACCTGATTTACAAGATGCTGCAGGGTCTGTGGCAGTCGGATCCTGAACTGCTTAATCGGGTACGCATTACTGTCACATCCGATATTCCTTTGGGCTGCGGACTGGGTTCATCGGGAGCGGCGATTGCCGGAGCCGTGTGGGCTTCCTATTTCCTGCGCGGTCTGGTGCCGACCAGGAAAGACATTCTCACTGTCGGAATGCGCATGGAGGGTTACCCGGAAAACGTCGCCGCCAGTCTGATGGGAAACATGATTGTCTGCGGCAAAAGCATGGATGACGATACGATCGTCAGCGAACAATTGGATTGGCCGGACAAGTGGCGAATCCTTGTTGTGGTGCCGCGTTATACGCTGAAAACCAACGATTCGCGCAAAGTTTTGCCCAAAATGGTGAAATTCGAAGACGCAGTCGCCAACCTGCAACGCACTGCTCTGATTGTGGCGGCGGTGGCCAAAAATGACGAGTCTTTGATGAGAGCGGTCTTAATAGACCGCCTGCACGAGCCATATCGCGAACAATTGGTGCCGGAATTGCCGACTTTGAGAAAAGTGCTTTCCAGTTTTCCGATTATGGGTTGCGTCTTATCTGGAGGCGGCTCGGCCATACTGGTGATCGTCAACAGCCGCTACAAGGACGAAGTCTTGCACGAGCTGAGAATCTGGGCGGAGACCCAACCTATGGCTCCGGCCTTGCTTGATCTGGGCGTGGACAAAGAAGGGATGCGAGAAGTGTAAAGCCTCTCCTTACCTGGATCTCAGAATCTATTTCCACATGTATCTCTGTAAAAGAGCCTCTGTAACAAATCTTTTGCTGCTATCCGGTAAGAGTTCTTGATAGAAGAACGATGTATCTCGTCTCTTTTTCCTTCCAACTCCCCCGAAACCTTCACTAGTCAGCTTCTCCCACCCTGTTTAAGAGTGCTTTCAGCAACCATGCGGTTGTTGGGCTCAGTTTGGGATTTGGGAATGGACATCGACTAAAAGCTCTCAGTAGGAGGGCTACGCATGAATACCGTCGTTGGACTTCTGCTTCTGTGTGTCGCGCCTTTCTTCGGTGCGTTTCTGGGCAAGATGATTTTGAAAAGGGGCTGGCTCTCCAATCGCTGGCGTGTCTTTTTCGCTTCACTGCCCCTCTGTGCTGTCTCAGCGTGGTTGATTTCCAGTCAGCCATGGGTAGCCATCACCCTTGCTATCGTCGGGTTTTTCATGCTCCGTGAAGGACGTGCTTATCCGATTTACCAAAGCAATTACGGTGGTTTGGTCGCAGGCCCGTTTGGTGCATATCGCCCGCGTGTCTCCGACGGAGCCACCTGGGGAGATGTGCACCATCGCGATCGCAACCTGGTTCCGTGGTCTCAAAAAAGCGATCTGCATGAAATGCAGGAAGGCGCATTTGGGAGCATCGGTTCGGCTTTTGCTAGACGTGTCGAGCACTATCCTGCTGTCATTCACCGGCAACGTCCGGGGCATGCCAGGCTGGTTGTCGACAACGGACACTTCCCGCCCAAAGGGCAAACCGCTAAGCGCGGTCAGCTCAAGAGCGTGAAGTAATCAGTTAATCCTGCCATTCCGGCCTAAAAAACAGACCTTCCGGTCGTCGGAGAGATACATGGCAAACAAAGTCTATGTCGCCAAGCGCGACTTTTTGCCCGAGTCGGCTCGCAAGAGCTTCCATATCGATGTGAAAAAGGGTGATCGCCTCGAAGTCGAGCGCGAATACGATCACGGCGATATGTGCCGGCTCAACGGCAAACCGGTCTTCCTCAGCGAAGAGGATATCTACCGGTACTGCGAGGTGGAGAAAGCCGAGGGTGAACCCGCACCCAAAGCCGACTGACACCATGTCTTAACGAGGGTTGGCTGCTCAGTGGCGGACCCAAATGCGCACAGGGGAACTACGCAAGTTTCCCTTTGCAGCAAACCAAATGGAGGTGTGCTATGAGCGATCCTCAAGCACAAAGGCCGCTGCTCATCCTGGATTTGGATGAGACGCTGGTGCATGCCGAGGAGAAGGCGAAAGCCTTTCTCGGCCGATCACCCGACTTCACGACCAGCGATTATGTCGTGTATAAGCGGCCACACCTCGACGAGTTCCTCTCGCGAATGTGGAAGCTTTACGACCTCGCCGTTTGGTCTGCAGCCGGTACGCTGTACGTCAATCGAGTGGTGGAAGTGATCTTCGCGGATCGAAAGCAGCCGGTGTTTGCCTTCTCAGGCACACGCTCGACTCGCCGTTTCGACCACGACGATCATCAGGAGTACTACATCAAGGATCTGAAGAAGGTCCGCAAGAGAGGCTTTGACATAAAGCGCATGCTGATCGTCGACGATCTGGTGCGCAACTCGCAGCGCAATTACGGCAATGCGATATATGTCAACGAGTTCAACGGAGACCAGGACGACAATGAGCTTTTGCTCCTGGCCGATTATTTGGAGCAGCTGGCCGACAAGCCCAATTTCCGCACTATCGAAAAGCGCTACTGGCGCTCCGAGGTGAAGGCGAAAACCGCTAAGCAAGCCACGTCTGACCAATCTGCGACTCCGTCTTCGCACGCCGAGCAATAACGCCAACACCGTCCTCATCTGGATGATCGGCTTCGGCACGGGAGTGACGCAAGTGAAGCAGCCGGTCATGCCGGTCTTCGCGTAAATAGGGAGAAGGGGGCTTCGCTTTGGTCCGGTGACGGGCTCGGGCGAAGTCTCCCCTTTTTTTATCCGAACAACATACTAAATAGGTTAGTAAAATAGTTGCGATTGGCAATTACTTTTTCCAGTTCTTTAAACCCCAATCTGATCGCTCGCTGAGCAGATCAAAAGTTTTTGTCTTCTTTTTGAGTTCGTAAATCTCTGAAGTGGGTATGTCTGACCATGGTGCAGCGATGGTGGAAGCGCGGTGCCAGGTCTTGGCAAGTGACTGCAGGGGCGTTCATGGACTTTGCTCTTACTCTTACTCCGGACAGTCGACAGCCTGTCTATAAGCAAGTGTCAGAAGCTCTCAAACTGGCGATTTTGGCCGGTCGTTTAAAGCCGGGCGAAAAACTGCCGTCTACCCGCGATCTGGCTGATTCCATGAGTGTTTCGCGCTTTACCGTCATTCGCAGCTACGAAGAATTATCGGCTCAAGGTTACATTCAGACCACCTCGGGAAGCGGCACCTTCGTCAACAAAGAAATTCCTGGTCACCTTGATGATTTTAAGAACCGTGAGATGCTGCGTGAGCCTGCTGAGCCGGCCGTGCCGATGGCGGCGCTTTCAATCTATGGCGAGCGAGTGATGAAATCGGAACAAATTGAAGCCGCCAATGTAGAGCTCTTTGCTGAATTGAATTATGGTGCGCCGACCATCGATCAGCTGCCTCTGACCCGCTGGAAGGAAATGCTTTATCGTGCCACCCGCTTTCAGGACGGCAATATGCTCACGTACAACAGCGATGCTTTCGGTTATATGCCGCTCAGAGAAGCCATCGCCAGTTACCTGATTCGCTCTCGTTCGGTCAATTGCACTCCCGATCGCATTTGCATTTTTTCCGGTGCGCAGGGCGCTCTCGATTTGATTGGCCGGCTCCTGATCGACAATGGTGATGCCGTGGCTCTTGAAAATCCGGGCTTTCCAGGAGCGCGGCGCAGCATGCTTACGCACGGGGCCGAGGTCATCTCGGTGCCTGTAGATGGACAGGGCATGATTGTCGAACATCTTCAGTCTTTGAATCAACGCATCAAACTTGCTTATGTGACCCCTTCGCATCATGATCCGACCGGAGTTGTATTGTCTTTGCCGCGGCGCATCGCGCTGTTGGATTGGGCGGAGCGCACAAATGCGTTCATCATCGAAGATGATTATGATTCTGAATATCGCTACGGCGAAAAACCAATGCCGTCCTTGCAAGGGCTTGACGAAGGCGACAACACAATCTACCTTTCGACATTCTGGAAGGTTTTATATCCGGTTGTGCGGATTGGATACGTCGTTTTGCCCAGGCGCCTGGTGAAAGTGATGGAGCGAGCCAAGTCACTTATCGAGCGCGATTTCCCACTGCTTGAGCAAAAGGCGCTCACTGATTTTATTGATGAAGGGCATTTGGAAAGGCATATCAAACGCACGCGCGTCTTTTATGCAAAACGGCGGGCGGCGCTCGTCCAGGCCGTCACAAAACAGTTTGGCAAGCGGATTTTCATTTCTCCTGTCACTGCCGGAATGCATTTACTTGTGCGCTTCGGCAGCGAACAATTCGATGAGCAGAAGGTGCTCGCTGCGGCAAGCGATGCCAAAGTCTCCCTGGTCAGCACTGCCAACCACTATGTTTCTCATCCACGCCAGGGCGAATTTTTGATGGGCTTCGCTCATTTGCCGGAAGAGAATATTTTCGAAACCGTTCAGCAATTCGCTGCTAATCTCGGGCTTTAGGCTCGATTTAATGAGTTATGCAGCGCAGAATCTCTTCTGCATAAATCTCATGCCCTCGATTGTTGGGATGATTCAAAAGATTGACTAACATGATGTCCGCACGCAATCCCTCACTGGAGAGATGCTGCCAGCGCCAGGAAACGTCGGCAACGGCAAGATCGTTAGTGGCGCCCAGTTCGTGAATCAGGGCAATATACGGATTGTCGGCAATGCTCTGCCAGTCTTGTGCTTTTGCCATGGACGGATCTGTAAAATGCGGAGTGACCAGCATCAGGCAAGTCTGAGATTCTCTGCATGCCTCTACAATGCTTGCATATGTCCGGTTGAGGTCGCGCACTGGAGTTGATAAATCGTTTACGAATTCCACGACCAAAAGGTCAGGGTGTGTTGCCAGCGCCTCTGGCAGCTGCTTCATGACGTCTTTTGCTCGCCGTCCTGTAAAGCCGTTCACTTTATACTCGATGCTGGCAGTCGGAAACTGACTCTTCAGCCGTGCCACTACAAGAGAGGGAAAGCTCTTGTCCAGTGGATCGGCGCAGAAGCCGGCGGTAATGCTGTCGCCCCAGAAAACTAAATTGATCGGTTGGCCGGATTTGAGCTTTTGCGATAAGGGCGTTAAAACTTTTGTATTGCGGGCTGTATCAGTGTCCGGCGGCGTCAGTTTTGCCGTGATTCTCATAACATCTTCGGCAGCCAGCGGCTGGTTGCACCAACGGGACAATATATTTGCCAGAGGTTTTTGCCCAGCGGGAATTGCCGGTGGAAGTGGTGCGGATCGCAACGGCACACCTTCTAAAATGGCTAAATTACCGGCTTGATCGACGACCAGAGTGTCAAGCCTGGTGAGCCAGCACTTGTAGTCTGCCACCACTTTTGTAAAAGTCTGGGGCGCCACTAGCTCGATAGTGCCTGATGATGAGTCGACCTTAAAGTCTTTGCCATTTTCCAGCTTTTGTCCGCTTTCAGTTTTTAGTTGAACAGATGATGCGTCCAGCGAGCCGGGCAAGACAGTCATATCGGCAGCGCGACTGCCGCCCAGAACCGCAGTCGGCAATCCATTCGGACCGGTTGTCAGGTCCACGATTTCATTATTGATTGGCAGGGACGCCGGCTCATTGATGTGGAAAGTTTTCTTGCTGCCTGAGCCATCAACAACCAGTAAATCTCGACCGCTAACCTGGAACTGTAGTTTGGCGGCAGGGCTTTTGGCCTTGGCCGGACTGACAGAAGGAGTTTCTTTTTTATCGGCGGGAGAAACCGCGTTGTCGGCTGTAGCGCCTGTTGTACAGAAGGACAGATTGATTACAACGGAGGATAAAATCCAGAATAATGCGCTTTTCGGAATCAAGTGCTTACACCGTGCCGGAGGGAGTTTTCTCGCGCTCGAGCCCACGCTCTCGGCGATCCATCGTGAAATGATACTAAATTCGGTGCGAGACTTGCACTTGCTTGTAGCTATTTTCATAAAGAGCGAGGTTCTTGGTGAGGTCATGTGACCAGTTATTTGCTTGCGGTAACCTGGAGAAAAATTTCAGCCGGTTTTGCTGTCCTCAAAGAGGCGGAAATTGTGACCAGGCGAGCGCCGGCTGGCATGTCAAGGGTGGATCAAGTTGAGCGTTTGCAACCCTGGTTGTCATTTGGTAGCGCAGGCTAGCACGAGCTTTAATTCGTTTCTGCATAAGTTCTAAGCCAAACATCGGTCACTTTGCTTGATCGAAGAACTTCTTTTGCTGAGTCTTATAGCTCTTCTTTTTTCTTCTTCTTAACCGGTGCCGTAGAACACATCAAATCACACGAACCTCACTTCATCTCTTCTGCTTCCTGGGAGATAAGCGCGTTGCATTTATTGCGGACGCCGGGGGTTCTTTGGCACTGAAAATTAGCACAGGAAGCGACAAATGGAGTCTTCCATGCAACGACCCAAGATTGTCGTAGAAAACCCAGTTGCGGCTAAGAGCACGTCACGACGAACTCTTACCGTGGACAAGGGCGATTTGGAATGGGCTGCCGGAGAGGGACTGATTTCTCAGCCTCAAGCCGGTCAGCTTTGGGATGCGCTTTTGACTCGGCACGCTGAGCGTCCGCAGTTCGACCTCGCGCATCTCTTCTGGTATGCCGGCGCCGTCCTGGTGCTAATCGCCATGAGCTGGTTCGGTGTCGAGATGGGGACGCGCTACGGCGCTCCTGCCGTCCTCGCCACTTCGGTCGTCTACTCGGCGGCTTTCCTGTTCGCAGGCGCACGCCTCTGGTTCAATCAAAATCTCAAGGTGCCGGGTGGCTTGCTCGTCACCTTGGCAGTGACAATGGTGCCAGTGGCTATCGGTTCGCTTGCCGAATCGCTCGGATACCCACTCAGCGCCTACCTCACCAATGACGGCTTCCAATTCCTCCTGGAAGGCGTGACCATCGGCTCGGCGCTTCTGGCGCTGCGATTCTTCAAGTTCCCCTTCCTGACCGCGCCCATAGCTGCTTCACTGTGGCTGATGTCGCTTACGGCGGTGGATTATCTCTTCCATGGCTCGGGGTCTTTCTTCGGCATGTGGAATGAGCAGCTGACTGTGACGATGCTCTTCGGCATCGCCATCAGCTTCATCGGCCTTCTGGTCGACGGCAAGCGTGAGGGCGATTACTCGTTCTGGCTCTACCTCTTCGGTGTGAGCGCGTTCTGGTTTTCGCTTTCCTTCCTGGATGCCGGCACTGAGCTGGGCAAGGGTATCTACTGCGCGATCAACGTGGTCTTGATGTTCACGTCCGTGCTCCTGTCCCGGCGCGTCTTCCTCGTCTTCGGTTCGCTGGGTGTGCTCTATTACCTGGGCCACCTGGCGTCGCTTCTGGCCGGCTCGATCCTCTTCCCGTTCGCGCTTACCTTCTTCGGTATCGGCGTCATTTGGGCGGGTGTGAGTTATCGCAAGAATCAGGCTGCCATCGACGGGTTCATTCTCGCTCTGGTGCCTGCTGTGCTGCGCGATCGGCTGCCCGGGCGCGACTAAGAGATTCGGCACAGGCTGCTGAATTGGCACCGGGAGCTGCAACAAATGGCAGGGGAATTGCATTGATTCCCCTGCCATAAGCCTGGAGAAACAAAAACATGAGTATCGCACTCGCCTTTGGAGGTCTGCTTGCCTTCGCGGCGCCGATCCTCCTCTACGTCTTCTACTTTTCGGGCAAGCAAGTGCTCTATGAGGGCGCCGCTACTTGCCGCTCTTACACGAAAACTGTGTTCGAGCGGGAGCGCCGTTATGCGCTTGTTTTCGTGGACGTTCCCGGCATCGGGGAAGTGCTTACGGAAATCTCGCACTCACGAGCCCTGAGCCTGTCTCAGATGACCGATCCGGTAACGGTGAAAGTCGTCAAACGACCGTTCAAGCGCGCTGAAATCGAGTCCATCGCTTTCGGCGATGCCGCTCCCGAGCCGCAGGCCCCGTGCTATGACGGGATGGGACTTTCGCTGTATTTCTTCTTGCTGGGGTTTGTGCCCTTGCTCTTGCTGCCGCAACCTGCGGCGGCAGGAGGTTTGGCCCAGCACGTTGTCTTGTTTTATTCGGCACTCAGCTTTGCTGCGGCCGGATTCTCCATCAACGCGCTGTCCAAGGACAAGATTGATTTGCGCAAAGCGCAGGCCCGGCTGCTTTTCATTCCGCTCGGCTCCGGCTATGTCGGACTGTACACCATGTGGGCACTGGCAGTGGCAGCGTCAATCGCTTGTTTCTGGCAGCCCAGCCTGCTCATCTTTATTGGGCTGAACACCGCCTTTGCCGCCGGCTCAATTCCCGGTGTGCTCTGGCGCAACCGTTCTTCCCAGTTTGAGGAAGCGACCGCCGGCCCAATCGTGAAGTAGTGACGGAGAAAACCCTGACACTTTGTGTCCGGGCTGGATCACCCTGTAATCGAGCTGTCATGCCGGTTGCAGGGTGATCTTCTTTTTTTGCCGGATGTACGATAACGAATAGTAAATAAAAACAAAGGACCTGGCCAGGTGATTCCGTATCGCCCGCTCATTCGCTGAGCAGGGCCGCTGTGTTGGCGACAATGGCGCAGAACATAGTAATGTCGCCGGCTTGGGCGGCAAAAACATGCATTTTGAGCGGCAGCTCTTCTTTCTTTTTGTTTTGCGCGGTCAGTTTTGACAATTTGTTTTGGGTGGTCTGATCCTGGCTTTTTACATACTTGGTCAGCAATTCTTCGAAGCTTTCACTCTGGGCCGGCGCTACGATCAGTGAACTGATTTTGGTTTCCAGAGCCTTCTTGGCCGGATATCCAAAGAGCTCCTCGGCTTTCGGGTTCCACATTTTCACAGTTAAGCTGCTGTCGAATGCAAAGACTGCGTTTTGAGCGTTGTCGATAATCTGACTCTTGATCTTTTCGCTGTCGGCTATTGCCAGTTGCTCTCGTTTTTTCTTGTCGATATTGCGCACAATGGCGAGAATTCTGTCCTCGCCGACCAGATTTACACGAGCCAGGTGCACTTCCACCCAGATCAGATTGCCACTGCGAGAGCGCGTCAACCAGTCGAATACTTGCGGACCTTCGTCTCGAGCCAGGCTTATCTTATTTTCCGCTTCTACTTGAGTGAAGGGCGGTTCGCCCAGGCTGATGGCGCCGACATTCAACTTCAACATTTGCTCGCGGGTGTAACCGTACAAATCTTCGGCGCGCTTATTGACATGAAGAATGTCGCCGGTTTTCAAATCATGTACGAAAATGCAATCGTTGACGGCATCGAATATCTCTCTGTAATTGGCTTCCGACGCCCGCAATTCTTCTTCAGCCAGAGCCTTTTCAGTAATGTCTTGCACCATCGACATGGCGCCGTTGAACTTTCCATCCGGTGAGTGCAGGGGCGTATTGAGCCAGCTGCAGCGAATGGTGCGCCCGTCTTTGGTGATATTTATGGAGTCGCCGTTGCAAGTCATGTCGCCTTCTCTGAGGCGTTGAAAGATCGTGGTAGTGACGAAGTCCACATTGGTTGGATGAATGATCAAATCGCGTGGGTGCTTGCCGATCGCCTCTTCGGCTGAATAGCCGAAAATCTGTGTGGCGACCGGGTTCCAGTAGATAATATTGAAATCGGCGTCTTGCAAAATGCAGGCGATAGGCATGCGTTCCATCTGCAATTGCAGGCGCTCCAAAAGTGCCTTTTCCTTTTCTTGCGATTCCTTTGCTTCTAGTTGCGCCCGTTTCCACTCCGTTATATCCTGCGCCAATCCGCAGGTGCGATTGAGTTGATGACCGGACGAGGAAATTGGAAAAGTGCGAATCCAGACCCAGGTAATGTCGCCGTCCGGACGCAAAATGCGCACGTGTTCGTCGATGTTGTCGCCCGTGGACGTGGAAAGCGCGCGCATCACCGTCTCTTTGTCATCGGGATGAATCGGATCAAGAAATGCCAGAGGTTTGCGATAAAGCGTGTCGGCTGACTGCCCCCAGATGCGCTCGTAGGCTCGATTGACATAAAACAGCTTGCTCAAATCCTGTGATGCGATCCAGAGCGCTGCACCCAGGTTTTCCGCCAGTTGGCGAAACATCAATTCGGAGCGTTTTAAATTGCTTTCGGCCAGAGCGCGATCCGCTCGTGCTCCTGCTTCAGAAAGCGCCCGTTCGACGGCAAAGTGAATGCGGCTGCGGGGTCCCTTTTGCACATAGTCGGTGACCCCGTGTTTGAGCGCTTCCATGCCTATGTCTTCATCGAGAATACCGGACGTCAGTATAAAAGGCACTTCCGGGCAAATCTCATTGCGCAGGCCCAGTGCCGATATGCCGTCAAAACCCGGCAGCGCATAATCGGAGATGATGATTTGGGGCTCGAAGTCCATGAGAGCGCGCAAAAAGTCATTGCGATTGGTGACCGCAAGCAATGTCGATGAAGCATCTATTTTGTCCAGTTCGCGCTCCAGGGCCAGTAAATCCATTTGCTCGTCTTCCAGGACCAGCACACGGATATGCACGCCCACCAGCGGTTTTTCACGAGTCAGCGTTTGCGGTTTTTTGACTGTGCGCAAACGGCTGTAGGCCAGAGCATTGTCTTGCTCTCTTTCCAGCTGATCTTCAAAGGCTGTGAGCGCGGATTCCACGGAAGTGGACAGACCGGCCAGGCGACCTTTGAGAACGAAATCATTGGCGCCCTGCCGAATCGTTGCTGTGGCTGCGTCCTCGCCGACCGGATCGGAAACAACGATGAAGGGAAGCGCACTGTGAATCTTGCGCACATGACGCAGAGCGTCATAGCAATTGATGCCCGGCAGGGTGAATTTGGACAGCACCAGATCAGGAACGAAGTCCTCCAGGACCTGCTCGAATTGCTGTTTGCTCGATGCGACCCGGGCCATGAAATCAATGCCGGCGCGGTTCAACTCCTCTGTAATTCGATTGACGTCGTCGGGGCTGTCTTCGAGAATTAGGATTCGCCAGCGCTCATTCATAAGTCTCATCGGCCGTCGAGCCGACTGTCGTCACGGTGGAGGCATCCTGAGAGTTCGTTGCATTCTTTGCAGTTTTTGTTTTCTTTGAAGTCTTGGAATTTTTGGCGTCTTTTGGATGGTTTGAATCTGCTGAATTGTTTGCACCCGATGATTCAGAGGCAAACTGACCAAACAAATCTATGCAGATGCTGTCAGTCAGGTCGGTCAGACTTACTGATGGAAATGTCTTGGTTAATGCCGATTGCGGCGCGCTCGTCTGGCGCGGAAACAGATACTGTATTTGGTGCTTGTTGTTGGCGAATTCCATTGTGAACAGAACCGACCGTACAGTAATTTCCAGGGATGCTCGGACCAGTCTCAAGCGTGACCGAGCTATGCTTCCATGGATAGATTGTACCCGCTCTGTCCGGGGACCTATTGCCGGAACATAAGGATTTATAAGTTTTGAATAGGGGCGCCAGACTTATCTTTCCGCCAGCCAAACCTGCCCCTATTGTTGAATGAGCCGTATGGCTGCATTTTTCCTATTTCTTTTCGTAGCCGTTGCTGCCATTGGCGCCATTTGCATGACCGTTGCCGCCATTGGTGCTGCCTGTGGCGTTGAAGGCGGTGGGGTTGGTGCCGCGGTCAATGCGTGTGCCAAGGACGATACTGGTTACGGTTTTGCGCACTCCCGGAATCTTGCGAATCTGGTCGAGCAAAACGTCCAGGGACTCCGTGTCTCTGGTCCTCACCTTAAGAAGCAGACTTTCCTCCCCAGCCACGGAATGCAGCTCTTCCACCTCGGAATAAGGCTCAAAAGATGCAGGAATGTCGGTGCAGCTTACGCCTTCGGTGGTTACCCGTACGAAAGCAGTGAGCTTGGCGCCCAACATCTTATGATTGAGATTTATCGTGTATGACTCTATAACACCAAGCTGTTCGAGCTTCTTGACACGAGCGTGCACCGAAGGCGCCGACAGATTCAGTAAATCAGCCAGGTCGGAATACTTTCGTTTGGCATCTTCTTTGAGCGAAGCTAATAGCTTTAGGTCAATGTCGTCCATATTAGTGACCGCCGGGGTGGAAAAAACTAACACTGTTCGCATTTTACCAGATTAGGTGATTTTGCCAAGCTGCTGGTGTACGATGAGGCAAGTTGGATTTGTAGCCTAAACGAATTAGCCGATTGGTTTAAATTGATTAAAAACCTGGCGAGAAAGATTGGTTTCGCTTAAGGCGCAAGAATCGGAGTGCCTCACAAGGACGGAAATTAGAAACTTCCCTCAGCACTTCGGAAGGAGACCAGAAAAATGGAAACCGTAAAAAACGTCTCAAAGACGAAAGTAATATTGGCATTCCTCGGAATCTATTTGATCTGGGGTTCTACATACCTGGCTATTAAGTTTGCTATCGATACCATGCCACCATTTATGATGGCATCTTTGCGATTCCTCACGGCCGGCTTGGGCTTCTTTGCCGTGCTCATGCTGCTCGGGCACGAGCGTCCGAAGAAAAAGCACTGGTTGTCGGCTCTTGTCACCGGAACATTGCTTCTGGCCGCCAGCAACGGCAGCGTGGTGATGGCAACCAAAACAATTTCGACCGGATACATCTCTCTTCTTATCGCCATGGTGCCGGTCTACGTCGCCATATTGGAATGGCTGGAAGATCGCCAACAGAAAGTCGAGAAAAAGAAAATTTTCGGACTGATTCTTGGCACACTGGGCATCATTACTTTGATCGGCCCGCAAAATCTGCTGATTCCGGGCGGCATTAATTGGTGCGGAATCGCTCTGGTGATGTTCGGCTCCCTGAGCTGGTCTGTGGGCACGATTTACTCGCGCCGTATTGAAAAACCAAGTTCGCTCATGGTCGCAATCGCCATGCAGATGATCTGCGGCGGCGCGGTCTTGGGGCTAATCTCGCTTGCTATGGGCGAACATTCCCTCATTGCTAATCTGCATGTATCAATGAAATCGGTTCTGGCTGTCGGTTATTTGATCGTTTTCGGTTCAATAATCGGCTATTCATCATATTTGTGGTTGCTCAATCATGTCAGCCCGTCAAAGGTTTCCACCTACGCTTATGTCAATCCGATAGTGGCTATCTTCCTGGGCTGGGCCTTTGCCGGTGAAACAATTAGTGCGCAAACCGTGGCGGCAGGAGCGATCATTCTCGCTTCAGTCTGGCTGATAACGGCTGGCTCAAAACCCAGACAGCCAGCAGCAGTTGTGCTTCCCTGCCGGGCAGTGGAAACGGCAGGCGGAAAACAAGTTCAAGCAAAGCCGGTTTGCCAAACCCATGAATTGACTGCAGCCGGTTCCAAGAAATCTGCCTAAACCAGATGCCAGTGAAGCTCATTTGTCGCTGGGCGTGGGCCCGTTGCTGTCGTTGATAATCAAGATTCTCGGATCGGGTTTTTTCAAAGCATCAACTGCGCCCTTAGACCGCATGGAAATATAGAGTTTCGTGTGGGGGCTGCACCTGGTCAGTATTTCCATTTGGGCAGGTGTGATTTCCATATTCATGACATAGAGAATATTGAGCTGTTTCAGCTTGGTCAGCGCTTCCAGCTGCTGATCGGTGGCGGCGTTTACTTCACGAAAGCGGATTGTTTTGAGATTTCTGGTTTTGCCCAAAGATAGAATTGCTGCCGGCTGCACTGCTGTTTTTTCCAGTTCCAAGTCTTGCAGATTCTCAGAATTGGCTATGGTCGCAAGCAATTTATCCACTTGAATGCCGGATAAATACAGGCATTTTACTGTTTTGAGAAAATGCTGCCCAATCAGGTCTTTTTCGGTAAGACCCGGAGAGTTTATTTCGAATGTCTCTAATTTGGGAAACTTATTCAGAATATTGAGTACATCAGGGGAGCGGGGCGTCTCTATCAAGACAACCGAGCGCAAGTTTTTCCAGCTACTGCAAATTTCCAGCATTTTTGCGACAGCGAAAGTTTCTTGATCCTCGGTTGTGTGCTGTTGTCCGGACGTTCCGTCGATTTCTGCCGAAAGTAAGATCTCCGCATACTCATTGGGGCCTATTTTTTTCAAAAACGAAGGCTGTGCGTAAATCTCAGGGTCGCTGTGGCTGTTCAGCTCGAGCGTCAAAGGGGTCTGGCTGGCAACGAATTGGGTGTCTATATTAACGACCTTGGAATAGTTGGTCTTTCCCAGGCTTTCTTTGGCAATCATGTGGTTTGAAGTCAGTCCAAGATCAAACGGTGGAAAGACGAGTCTTTTTCGCTTGTAGCCGGCATGTTCGACCAAGGTCGATTTAATCGCCGGCCACTTTTCCAAGATATCCACTCGAGTTTGCAGTTCGTGAGTGCTCATCTCGGTGTCGACTGTGTGCATGACGCTGTTTGCCAATCTGTCTCTCTCGTCCGGACCGCTGGGCATTTCAATTGAAGTTTTTCCTGCAGGCGGGGGTTTTTCGGATGAACCGAACAGAAAGAAATAACAAGCTGTTCCCATTATTGCTGCAAAAACCAGGGCACCCCCCGAATAGTAGAGCAAAGTTTTTGATGAAGCGGCGCTCGACTGCGCCGGTTCAAGCGGTTTGCGCTTTGTGCTCTTGCTGTCGGCAAATTTTTTCACAACCGCTTGGCTGTCCTGTTTTCCGCTGCAGGCAGCTTCTATTTCATGGGCGACGATGCCAAGATTGTCGTAGCGATCGGCCGGTGATTTTTCCAGCAATTTTTTGACGATGCGCTCTATATCTTCCGAGAAATCGGCTCCCATTGAGCCTTCTTTCAAAGATGGGGCCGGTTGTGATTGATGCAGCATCATTGTTCTTAAAGCATTGCTTCCCACCAAGGGTGGCGTTCTGGTCAGCGCTTCGAACAAAACGCAGCCCAGAGAATAGACGTCGGTTCTGAAATCGATTTGTTCGCCTGAGCATTGCTCCGGGCTCATGTAGAGCGGACTTCCGAATATCTCACCGGTTTTTGTCAGGGTTTGAATTTCGCCGCCTTCCTCACTGCCGACTTTGGCTATTCCGAAATCGACGATTTTAACGCTGCCTTCCGCTCCCAGATTGACGCCGTCTACCAGCATAATGTTGTTGGGTTTGATGTCGCGGTGAATGATCGATTGCTGATGCGCGTAAGCTAGCCCAAAACAGGCTTGCGGAAAGACTTTGCCGATCATCTCCTGGGAAAGTGCACCGTGCTCCTTGATGTATTCAGCAAGAGTTTTGCCGGGTACGTAATCCATCACCAGGTAAGGTTGGTCATTTTCCAGGATACCGAAGTCATGCACCTTTACGAGACTGGGATGAGAAAGTGAGAAGGTTGCTTTCGCCTCGTTTTGAAAACGGCGCACTTGCACGTCATTGAATGCGCCCTTCCCGTCCAGAACTTTCAAAGCCAATTCGATCTTTAAAAAGGTCTGTTCGACTTTGTAGACTGTTCCTACTCCGCCTTTTCCCAGAATGGAAATGACTCGGTATTTCCCGGCCAAAATTTCGCCCGGGGCAAACTGCTCGAAATGCCCGTCTTTAGGGGCGTTCGACTCTTGATTGATGGCAATGGTTTTGTCGAGCCAATCGGACATGGTGAAAGCATTGTACCCTGCTGTGTAAGCGCCGATTTGATCGCTCCATAATCAATCTACGGGCCATTCTTTCGGGCGCCGCCCCCCACCCATTACTGCTCGAAAAGCCACTCTGCTCTCCAATTGCGCTCTAGAGTGGTTTTTCGAATCAGTTATGGGCGGGATTCTCTGTCGCTAAATCGTTTAAGCTCTGGAAGCGCTCATCATATTGGGCTGACGCTGGATATTTTGGTTGGTTGGAGTCTCGGTATTATTCGGTGTTTTTTCGGTCGGCTGGTTTTGCGGTTTCGCTTCAACCGGCACGCCGGGCGGAGGAGCGACCTCAGGGTTGGTTGCCTTTAGCTCAACCGGAGTGCCTGGTGCTGGGGTGACCCGAGGATTTAGCGTGGAGTCGGAAGCAGGTTTATTTGAATCATGGATTTCTAACGCTGGTAATTGAACGTTGGGATTTTTCTGTTTATCTGAATTGATATTTTCACTTAATTGAGTTCTCGGACTGCTCAGTGCTTCTTGCGCCATTCTGGCCCGTGCACCTTCGTGAGCCGCGTCCACTGCATTGGGGGCGGATATTTGCTCTAGTGCTTGATGAGTCGACATGTTGTTCCTCCTAAAAGCGGGTGCTGCTGCCTGGCAAGACGATAGTTTGAAAGTCGTTACCCAGTTGTGACCCGGCAAAATTTCTCAGCAGCGAGAATTCTTGCCGGGTCACAACCGCGTCAACTATTTTCAGTATTCTGCCAATTACTTTCCATCAAGCGTTTCAGCCCAAGGCTGCGATGCGCATTTACTATGCCTTTTTCCTGCGAGGTCGGTTCTATGTCTTTCGAACAGCCCAGACCGCATGATCGACAATCTGTCGAGCAGAAGATTTTCGAGTCATTTAAGAAGCACGATATGCCCGGCGTTTACGAGCAATTGCGCGATCTGAAATCAAACGAAAGTGCGCAGATTTTCAAGAAAGATCTTTTTCAAATAAATGCGGATTTGCAAAAAAGCGGA
The DNA here is from genome assembly GCA_964531315.1 of uncultured Candidatus Obscuribacterales bacterium. GTDB lineage: Bacteria > Cyanobacteriota > Vampirovibrionia > Obscuribacterales > Obscuribacteraceae > QKMZ01. Next base: position 29,666 of record CAZHEZ010000034.1, read on the forward strand.
ATCCTGCCGGACTTGAAAATCGTAGAAGACGTAAGCAAGAAAGAAGGTTTCAGCATAAGGCCGCAAGATAAGCCGCCGGCGCCCACTGCAAAGGAAGGCGGCTTGCATGCTGCAAGGACCGATCGCACTGACGCGCATCGTTCTCAATCTGGTGACAGGCAAAATCACAGCCACCCCGAAGGGCGACATTTTGGCGGTGGAGATCATCATAGAGTGCATCACCACAGAGCCCATTATCGTCGTCATCATCATTATAGAGCCCATCACCACCGCAGATTGCACCACGCCAAAGGCGGCGATCGCTCAGCCGGTCAATCCGGTATTGAATCCGCTACAGAATCCAATATAAGAGGATTCGCGGACGGCGCTTATGATAATGTCGCCAGTCCCGGTGAAGCAGTGCTTGAAAGCAGCGTCAAAACGGTGCTCGCTGAAGCAAAGAAAATTGGTTTGAGCCCGGACTCCACACGCGCAGCTGTGGCCGCCATGTTGATCGAAAGCAAAGGCAACCCCAATGCCATCGGCGATCATGGCACCAGTTTTGGTCTCTTTCAGCTGCACAGGGGCGGCGAGCTGACTGATGCTTTGCGGGACGGACGTCTAAAGAACGCATCGGAAGCGTTTGATCCTGCCAAAAATGCGCATGTGGCTCTCGCTCACTTTAAGCAATTGGAGGGCAAATACAGAGATCCAGGAGCGCTGGCCGCTGCCGCCCAGGGACCAAAACATGCAGAGGAGTATGCTGCCAGAGTGCGCAGCTTGCTTTCTCAGTCAGACCAATTGATCAAAAAATTCGGCGGCTAGATCATAGCTCCATTATCAATTCAACTCTGGAATCCTTAGGCTGCAATTCATTAATTGCTGTTTGAGACCGAGATGAGATTAAGAGCCTGGTTTTCTTGTCGCAGTCAATTAGCACCTTAAGCAGATCCGGGCTAAGCGTTGTTTCCTTTATGTACAAGATGTGCAGTTGCTTAAGTTCGCAGAGTGCCTTCAGTTGTCCTTTGCTTGGCCCTGAGTGTTCGCAAAAGCGCAATTGTTTTATATGAGGACAATTTCTCAGAGCGAGAATGGCTGCCGGACTGACATTGGTATCAATGAGGTCGAGCGATTCTAAATTAGGCAATGAGACGAGTGTGGGCAGAAAATCATTTACATCCAATTCCTCCAGACCCAGATGTTTCAACCTTTTCAGGAAAGGCTGTCGGCGAATGGCGCTGGCCCATTTTGCCGATCCCAGTTCTTTGCGCGCATCTGTGGAGCCTTTATTTTCTGATTCGCTGGGGGAGCTGATGTGAAACGATTTCAATGCTGGAAAGTTGTTGAGAAGTTCCAGCGATTCGTTCGACTGGGGCAAATCAAATAGTGCAACTGACTGTAAATTCGTCCAGGTGGAGCAAATCTTCAGCATTTGCAGAAAGCTCAGACCGATCAACTCTTCGCTCAAAGTGCTGGGCATTGTCATCGGCAATCGTGTGGAGAGCAGTATTTCATTGAACTCTTTTGGATCAATTTTCTCAAGAATGGAAGGGTATGCAAATACAGCTCTTGCAGTATGGCAATTTTCCTCAAGGGTTAAAGGTGAGTCGGCCGGCACCAGTTGTTTGCCGGCTGCATCAATTGCGCCGAAGGGGACCTTTTCAAAAGTAGCCTCCGACCTGATGCGATTGGTGATTCTTCCCATGCCGCAGGCAGGAAATACAAATCGTTTTTTTTGTTTTCCATTTACATCGATCAACTGAGACCTAATTGGTCCCGAGGCTTTCAGGATCTTGATTTGGTTTTGCATCTCGATAGGGGCCACATCGCCATTCTCGAAGATTGTTATATTTTGGGACCGTTCGACGGGATCAAAGTCATTGACGGCAGACGAGAGATCATCTCCATTTGGTTTTGTTTCAGCTGATGCTTTGGACGACCTTGTCGACGTTGCCTTTGGCTTATTGACTTTTTCCGGACTGCTCATAACAAGCATCACAACGCCTGCCGCTCCAGCAATGACACCGGCGACGAGCAAGCCGGCAAAAAAGGAAGGATTCACTAGTTTTGAGAGCCCGGACAATTTCTTTCCATCCGGTTTTGGCGCGCTCTTTTGCTCGTCCTGCCTGGGCTTCGATACTGAATCAGCAATTTGCATGTTTTTTTTGCATGCTTCTGAAATTTCGTGAGCGACGATGCCCAGATTGTCGAAGCGATCGCCGGGAAATTTTTGCAGCATCTTTTGCACGATCTGCTCCAATTCCACTGGAAAATCCCTTCCCAACGTAGCTTCCTTAAGAGAAGGAGCGCTTTCGCTCTGGTGCAACATCATTGTGCGCAGGGCATTGTTTCCCACATGCGGTGGTGTGCCGGTAATCGCTTCAAAAAGAACGCAACCAAGAGAATAAACATCGGTGCGGGCATCAATCTGTTCGCCTGAGCACTGCTCCGGGCTCATATAGAGCGGGCTGCCGAAAATCTCTCCTGTCTGTGTCAGGGCTTGAATTTCGCCGCCCTCTTCACTGGTCACTTTGGCGATGCCGAAGTCGACTATCTTGACGCTGCCTTCTTCACCCAGGGCAATTCCATCGACCAGCATGATGTTGCTGGGCTTGATATCGCGATGGATGATTGATTGGCGATGGGCATGAGCAATGCCGAAGCAAGCTTGCGGAAAAATCTTTTCGATTTGATGAAGTGACAGCGAGCCCTGCTTCTTCAGTAATTCCGCCAGAGTTGTCCCCGGTACGAAGTCCATGACCAGGTAAGGTTGCCCGTTTTCAAAAACACCGAAATCGTGGACTTTGACAAGACTGGGATGGGTCAGCGAAAACGCCATTCTTCCTTCTGTCTGAAAGCGGCGAACTTGAACGTCATTGAGTGCGCCCCGGCTGTCCAGAACTTTCAGGGCCAGATCTTTTTTCAGGTAAATCTGTTCGACTCGATAAACGGTGCCCATCCCGCCTTTGCCGAGTACGGATTTGACCTTGTACTTGGTGGCCAGGATATGCCCTTCGGAAAATTGTTCTGCACTCGCATCAACAGAGGAGTTTGAGTCGTGTTGCTTGTTGTCGCTGAATTCCGACATTGGCCGAACGTTTCAATCCAAAGGGGACTGTGACCATATTGCATGAATTTCAAGGTGTTTCGCTGCAAGTCCGTCTGCACAAACTTTAGCCCATTTTGATCGAAAACCATTCGAGCACATGGGGCTGCGCTAGCTTGCTCATCTATTTTGCCCACAGATGAGAGCGGGCGGAAACGTCCAAAAGAGTAGCAGGCTGGCAAAACACCAGGTTGCAAAGAGATAAATGAGAGAGATGTTCTTCGACATCCTGGTCATAGTTTTGACAGTCTAGAGACATCTTTTCACAACTTTTCTTTTTCGAATCTCCAAACCTAAAACGCAATCCCATATCGTTCTTTTGCTTTTCTTGTACCTGCCTGACGGCTGGTCGGATGCAAGCGCGATCGGGTTGGGTTGAGGTGCGAGTCGATAGGAGAGTGTGAGCATACACGCGTTACTATCGAGGAAAACATCGATGAACTCTAAGAAAACGGTCTTTGTCGATTGCAATGACACGCTCATTGCCGTTCGACTGGCTAATGCGGGTGAGGAAGCACCGGAAGGTTTCAGGGCTGTCGAGCGCGGCGGTCAGTGGTATCACTTCCAGGCTCGCCCCAGTGCGGCTCCATTTCTTTCGGCGCTTGCCGACGAGGATTGCGAAATCGTCATTCTCACCGGCGGCAGCAGTCGAATTCAGGGGCTTCTGCTCAACTTTGCCAAGTTGGGTCGTCTCTATGACAACATCATCGGCTCCGACAATCGCGACCCGGTTGCGCTTCCGGAAAGCTGGGTGCTCGTCGATGACTTGCAAGGCGGATTCTCCTCATTCGAGGAAAAGCTGTCCATGCTCGGCATCAGCAAGAAAACCCTTGGGGATGCGAAATACAAGCAGCTGGTCGAGCGCCACTGCATTCAATGCGCTTCCTTCAAGGGCGGTGAGGACAGTCAGCCTCTGACGGGGCTTCTGGACTCGGTGCGGAGGAAACTCGGCTGAAAGGCTCTGCGGTAAACAAATGCTCGGGCAATCCGGCCCGGGCATGACGGCAGTTCAATCATCACCTCAACTACGAGGACTCTATGCCCAGCATGGAGGCAGTTCAGAAGTTCAACCAGGCGCAAAGAGATTGCCGTTGGATGTGGCAGGCCATGCGTTATGCCCGCCTCAATCTCACTCAGCTTCAGGCTCGGCCGGCGGTTTCCCAAAAGGATCTGTCAGACGCGCATGACCTGATCCAGTCGACCAAGCAGCTCTACTTTCAGGCGATGGATCGCCTCTTTGTCTGCCATGACGAGATGATGCAGTCGAGGTAGAGAGAGGTAGGTGAGAATCGCTTGCAGAAGCCTTTGGGGCCGGGTAAAACAACCGGTTCGGGAGGCATCTGCAAGCGATTCTCTTTTCTCTGGATATAAAACTATAAAAGATAGTAAAAATGCCGGAAAAATGATGGGAAAGGAGGTATGCCATGGAGAACACATCTCAGGTCGAACCCGGATGCGCTTTCCATGGCATATTCCAAGCGATTTAAGTTTCAGACAAATGGATGAAGATGCCTGGCTTGTAACGTTGCGGAGTCGCTCCCCTTGGGGAAACCCGCGTATACCACAGTCGGGGATTGAGCCCGGACTGCTGCAGTTCGTAAAAGACGAGCTTGGCTGCCTGCTGCAATTTCCTTTCGTCGACAGCAGGAAATAGTCCGGTCGGTGCGATCAATTCGAGACGAGGGGGGAAGTGGTCCCCAGGTTCGAGCATCATCACGCAGCACACGCCCGGAAAGCGTTTTTGCCTCAGCGCTCTTCGAACCGCGTCAGGCAGTCCGGCGATAATCTTGGCGGCGCGCTTGGCCAATTTTTCTTGAATGCGTCTTTCCCGTGCCTCTCGTTCTTGAGCGGCTTTAGTGTGGTACTTGCGGACAATCGCAGCGATCAAATTCTTGAGGCTGCTGTTTGGGTTGATATGAGAATTGATCGACTGTTCCATTCTTGTTCTCTCTATCTTGAGGTTGACTGGGATGCGCTTCCCATGGCATATTCCAAACTTAGTTTGCACAAACTGGGATAAAGATGCCCAGCTTGTAGCGGTGCGGAGGAGCTCCGGGCGGGGAGACCTGGAAGTAGCGCAGACGGGGTTTAAGCCCGGACAGCCGCAGTTCGTCTAAGACGAGCCTGGCCATTTGCGTCAGATCACCCTCGAGGACGTTAGAAGTGACGTCTTCCCGGCTCACCGAATGAACGAAATTATCCGAGGGATCCAGCGACATCACGCAAAACTCGAAAGGCAGGTTGTTTCGCTTAATTGTTCTTTGGATGGCGCCAGGCAGTCCGCAGATAATCTGGTGAGCCTGCCTGGCGGATTTTTCCCGATTGCGTCTATCCCGCGCCTCTTGTTTGCGGGCAGCTTTGGTGTGGGAGTTGCGGACAATCTCCTTAATCGACTCCTTGAGCCAGCTCGTTTGGATGGGCAGATGATCGAACAACTCGGATGTTTGCGCAGCTTCCGGTGGAGAAAAGATCATCCGTGTGGACACATATTCCTTTCCGCAGCCTTCGAACTTATCTATCAATTCCAGTTTCCATCCATGATTGCGAAATTGATGTGCTGCGACAAGATGCACCTGGTAGAAGTCTTCTTTGCGGAATTCGATTTCATAACTGCGCGTACCTTGGGCATGCTGTCTGGCAATCTCCGCTGAGAAGGCCCTTATCGTTGCTTGAATTGTCTCTTCGGAAACATCAAATTTTCCGCCCTTGCCCAAATTACGCTTGTAGTAATACCAGTTGCACAAAGACTTGATGATGTTGCACATGTTTGGATTCCTTCTAGTTGCCGATTTCTTGGTGCGTTTATTTGAACCGAAGGAGGGTTCGAAAGGTCGTGACCAGAGTCACAAAAAGGAAATCTAGAAATGAAAACAGGTACTGGAAGCTGATGCTTGAGAGCCGTTGAAATATTCCAGAGGAAATGAATTGAAATTATGCTTCTACTTTGAGCGCCGGCATTGCCCAGAAAAAGTCTTTTGAGGCAATTAATGTAGAAACCGTCAAAACTTGGATGGTGGGGCTGATGCAGCCACACGAGTCGCGCTAATTGTGCCACCGCAGGTGATACCACAACGGCAAAAGAAGCAGACCGACGGGATTCGGTCTGCTTCTGAATTGGTTTTTGCTGCGTTGGGTATTCGGACTGGCTAAACGCGGTCTTTGCTCATTTACGGCGGTCTTGGTTATGTTAGACAAGCCTCTGTCACCGCGTCGTCACACCCCATAACTGATTTGCTTCGTCGCACAAACTGGGTTTTTTGCCGGAATTACGATATGAATTAGTAGGGGGATGCAAAAAAAAGACCGCTTAAATTGCGGTCTTGAAAGGGGGCGAAGTAGCGGCCAGCAAGAGCTTCCACGCCAGGTGGATAGTCTCGCTGCCCGCTCTTCGCCGGCCTTTTGGGGGCGTACGCTCTGACAAATGCAATTCCTTCGCTGGCTTAAAAGACGCGCTGAACGCCGGACTCGGAGTTCTGCGTGCAGTGAAGGTCGGGGTCGAGCGTGTAGGTGAGTGTCTCGGCGACGTAGTGGCGCCCGAACCAGATGTACCACCGGTCGGTGCGCGTGGCGACGATCTTGTCACCACGATGCAGAGCGGCCAGGAGCACTTCCTCTTCGCCCTGGAGCCACTTGTAGTTTTGGAAACCACGCTCCACCAGGGAGAAGCCGTTCGAGCACGTGAAGGCGACGCTGCCGTACTGACCGCTGCTGACGTCGATCAAAAGAAGGACGCTGTCGTCTTCCTGCTTGTCGGGCACCAGCTCCAGATCGCCCTTGCGGTTGATCTGCACAGAAGCGCGCAGAATGCGCAGCTGCTGATTGCGGGGGTCGAGCCTTTCGGCGGCCTCGGAGAGAACCAGAGCAGCAGCGACGGGGACGCGCTTGTCGCCGACCTGGACGTAGTAAGTGTCGCCGTCGAGTTTGGCGATTATGCCGACCTCAGGCTTGGGATAGGCGTCATGGACGACTTCCACAGCCACAGGAGCATGCAAGGATGAGAAACCGGTGACGATTCCACGCGGTGCAATGACTGAATAACAGTTCATATTGAGCCCTCAGTAGAGGTTGAGCGCTCGAACCAATGACGGTCACAAGACCGCCCGTTCAGGCGCGTTAAGACGAAATCGGCGGCGGCAACCGAACCCTTCTTGCGAAGGAGTCCGGCTGCCAACGAGCAATCGAGCCTGCGTACTAATGCAAGCCAGTTGACCGTTTTTCACCACCGAAATTCGACTAGAAGATCAAGCCGCAGATTGTGGCTGTGAGCCACGTCGCCATGTTGGCGACCATCATCGACTTGAACGCGATACCGGCGATTTCGCCGCGACGCTCCGGTGCCATGGCACCCAGACCGCCGATGTTGATGCCCAGCGAGCCCAGATGCGCGAAGCCGCACAGAGCAGCGGTGGCAATCAGCTGGGTTTTTGCCGCCAGAACGTACGGGCCGGCGCCATGAATGACAGGCGCAAGCTCGCCGTAGGAGACGAACTCGTTGAAGAGCAACTCGGTGGCCATCAGCCTGCCGACGTGGAAGCACTCATGCCAGGGCACGCCCATGAACCAGGCTACTGGCATGAACGGGTAGGCGAAGACGTCCTGGATCTGAGCGTGCAGTCCGAAAAGCGACAAGCCGGCGCCCAGAGCCCAGTTCACCATAGCCATGAAGGCGATGGCGAATGCCACCATCGATACCACCTTGATGGCGATATCGACGCCGGCGCTGACGCCATGGGCAGCCGCGTCGAAGGCGTTGACGCCATCATGCGGCAGTTGCATGTCCACTTCTTTCTGCAGCTTGTCGTGTTCCGTTTCCGGGCAGACAATCTTGGCCAGAATGATGCCGCCCAGAGCCGACATCAAAGATGCGGCGATAAGCGGTGTGGCTGGCATGCCGATGCTCGTGTAGGCGACCAGAGCTGAGCCCGAGATGGTGGCCATGGCGGCCGTCATCGACGTGAACAGCTCGGACTTGGTGAGGGTCTTGATGTACGGCTTGATGAGAAGCTGGCATTCCACTTGACCGACAAAGGCGGCAGCAGAACACGACAAAGCTTCCGGACCGGAGAGCCCGAACTTCGTCAGGAACTTGGCCATGAGCTTGATCAGCTTCGGCAGGAAGCCGAAGTAATAGCCCAGGGACGCCAGTCCGCTGATGAAGATAATCGAGAAGCCGATGCGGATAGCAAAGATGAACTCCTGCCCGTTCGGTGAACCCGGTTTGAAAAACTCACCGAAGACGAGTGTGCGGCCGAGCGCGAAGACAGCGCCATCAAGCGCAAAGTCGAGCAGCTTGTTGACGCCTGCACCGACCCATGCGAAAAAATCGCTCGTGCCGGGAAGCTTGAGAATCACCAGCGCGAGGATAAAGTCCATGACCAGAAACGAACCCACCATCTTCCAGGGGATTTGTTTGCGGTTGTTGGACCAGAGGACAGCGGCGCCGATAATCAGCGCGATGCCCATTACTCCAATCAGTTTCTCCATAAGTAGACTCCATGTGGGAGTTGAGTCTCCCGTGGTTAAGTACGGCTGACCTATCGGGCAGTCGTGTTGGTGAGAACAAAGAGGCGCGCCACATTGGCGGCATCTCAGGGGAACTGTTAGATCAACCCGACAAGCACGTATCCCTTCACTGCTGAAGTGAAGAAAAGACTCGAAATGAACGGTATTAGCGATTCAGGAGTATTGGGATAGTGGTGCTTGGGTTTAAGAGAGATCTGGAAACATTAACTACTACCCTGAACTAAATAAGGGCCCTGGAAGCAAGGCTTTGTTACTGGCTTTACCGAGACTCTAGGAAATCGAAAACCATCTCTGATGCTTATTAAATGGCAGATCTGAGGCAGGCTTAATGGCCGATTTACTGCTAGCGCGTTTCCGCTAAGAGCTCTTGGCATCTTAGCAATAGCCCTGCTAACCTGCCTTTTGGCTCCTTAAGCCGGGTTTAAAAATGGTGTTTTTTGCCTCACCCAAAAAACGTGGAAAGATCATTTTTGATTTCTACCGCCAAAAACCAAAAGGACAGAGAGATGTTTTGACAGCGACCGGGAACATCTATTTTGCGCAAGTGTTCAACTGGCGTGTAATCTATTGGGTACAGCCATTTGGGGTTTCAAAATGCCTGAGACAAAGGCAAAAGTCTCCAAAAACAAAGATGCCAGAGTGCTTCGTTTCCCCAGCGGAGCCTCTTTCGGCCACCTGTATATCACCGATGAGCGGGGCGCAGAAGAGTTTTACGCTGAGGCAGCCGGCGACGTGGCTGCACCGTCCGGCAAGGTGTTGGACTTGATGGTGAGCTGGACCGCGTCGGATGATTTACGTCCTTTGAAAGAATTAGCTGCCGACGATTTGCGCTCGCTCAATTTCACATGCACGCGGGTGAAACAGTCGGAATTGAAAAACATAAGCGCTCTCAGCGGTCTGAAACGGCTGCTGTTGGGCGGAACGGACATCGGCGACGAAGCTCTGCGCCATGTTGCCGTCCTTTCGGAATTGGAAGAACTGGATCTTGGGCACACTGCAGTTTCCGACTTCGGCCTGCGCTTTATCAAAGATCTGCAAAAGCTGAGGGTCTTGAAACTGGCTGGCACGGCTGTCACCAAGGGCGGTATCAAAGTGCTGGCTGGGATGAAAGCACTGGAAGTTTTGCATCTCGATGAAACGCGCATTAACGATGACGCAGTCAAAGAATTGAAGGGGCTTTCCACCTTGAAAGAGCTGCGTCTGGACGGCTGTCCTTTCGACGGCAAGGCATTCGAGTCTCTAGGTGCTCTGGCTCTCACCAACTTGCATTTGGAAGATACCAGGGTGACAGACAAATCAGCCGCTACGCTGAGCCAATTTCCCAGTCTTGAAAATCTCTGTCTTTCCAATACGAAAGTGACGGGCAAGGAGATGCCGTGGCTTTTGTCTTTGAAGAATTTGGAAGAGCTGTGCATCTGCCGTTTGCCGCTCTCGGCGTCGGCTCTGGAATCAATCGGCCGGCTGCCCAAGCTGGATAGTCTCTGGATGGCGGACACCGGTGTAAGAGATGAGTATTTGAAAGGGCTGGAGCCGCTCTTTAGATTGGAACTGCTTTCACTCAACGATACAAAAGTGGGTGATTACGGCATGCTCTCACTGGAAAAATTGATTGGATTGAAGGCCCTCTGGCTGGTCGAGACCCGCGTTTCCGACGCCGCATTGCAGTCGCTGAAAAGACTGAGAAAACTGATCAGGCTCAATCTTTTCCACACCAGAATTACCGACGGTGCTGTGGAAACACTGGCGGAAATGGACAATCTCGCCGAGTTGAATTTGGCCCGTACAAAGGTTAGCGATCAGGGTTTGGCGGTCTTGCGCAATGCACTTCCATACTGCCGCCTGATTACTACGCCTTTTGCTTGATCAGACAAAAAAACTTGGACAAATTGAGTTTCAGGTTCCCGATTTTGAGAGGGAACTTACCTGTTTGTATCCAGTCCAAATCCCAAACTAGAGGATTGGGCTTCAAACGGGAGGTTTGTTTAATGCTTTATACACTGATCACGATTTTGCTGGCAATCTGGTTGATTGGCTTGCTGAGCCATGTAGGCGGCAGTTTTATTCATGGATTGCTGGTTCTTTGCGGCGTACTCTTCATTTTTCAACTGGCGACAGGAAGAGAAGTTTAGCGCTACAAAAATCTTTCAACCAAGCGTACCTGCAGATGCTTTTTTGCAAAGCGATCTAGCTGCAGTGAAGGCATAAAAGTGACCTTGCACAATTGACGCAAGGTCGCTTATTTTTTGGAAACAAATTTTTTCCACCTAATTTTAAATCGCGCTTTCAGTCGAAACTCCCGTGCTACAGCAAGAAGTTTCACTAAATGCCTATTAACAGTTAAAAAAGCGAAGAAAAATGTCGGGCGTTAAAGAATAAATATTGCTCACAGATCAAAAATCTCAGCCAAGAAAACATTCAAAACACCATCTTACTGCTTGTTTCCCGCACTTCTTCGCGCGTACGGTAGAACTTATCTCTAATTCTCTTTTTCATTCGCCGACTCGCTTCGCCAATCCAGTAAAACTCACACGTTAAGCCGCTTTTCCTCGACTCCTCACGGAGTTCGTGGTCAGACGCCTTTGCGTGTGGAGCTGGTTTTGTCGCCGGTTCGGCATTCGCTCCGCTTAAGGGTTCTAAGCGGTGTTTGTCCGTGCACAGCAATCCGGCTGTGCTAGCTGGAAACAAAGGAAATGTCTATGACCACACGTGATGCACTCAATCAGCTGAAAGAATTCGTCAGCCGCCTCGTCTCCGATCGCGTCTCCAATCCCAAGGACTGGAACGAATGGAAGCGCGTCGCCGGCAACGAAGACTTCATGGCCAAGTGCCTGGGCTACCAGCGTGAGAAGGGTATGCCCTCCGTCACCAGCCTGATCAAGCCGTTTTTCCATCCGGAACTGCCGCTCATCGGGCTCAACTACACCGAAGTCGCCCACGTCACTCTGCATGCGTTCGCCCACGGCTGGACGCCTGCGATTCGACTGTGCCGCGGCATCGTCTTCGATCGTCGCTCGACGCTCGTCGCCTTCCCCTTCCCCAAATTCTTCAACGTCGGCGAACACGCCGAAACCAGGGACCTTCCCAAGGGACCGTTTGAAGTGATGGTGAAGGAAGACGGACACCTGGCGATCATCTTCCACTACCGTGGACAGATCATTGCCACCACCCGTGGTTCGTTCCTCAGCCGCTCGGCGGTAATCGCCAATGAGCTGCTTGTCGAGAAGCAGAACCAGTGGGCCGAGTCCTTCCCCAAGGGCATGACCGTGCTGGCCGAGTTCATCCACCCGGAGACGCATGTCATTCTCGACTATGCCGGCAAGGTTGAATTCTGCTTGCTTGCCGCTTACAGCAAGCGCACTCTCAGCGATCTCGATTACGCCGACCTCACCAAGCTGGGCGAAAAGCTCGGGTTGCGCGTGGTCGAGCGTCATCTGTTCTCATCGATTGACGAGCTCAAGGCCTTCGTCAAACGCCCCGAGTTCGAGAACAAAGAGGGCTTCGTCGTGCGCTGGCCTGACCGCCGGGTCAAGTACAAGTGCGCCGGATACATCGGCAAGATGATCCAGGAGAAGCTCAACCCGCGCTACGTCATGTTGCGCGTTCTGGAAGGCAAGCTGGAGGAGAAGTTTGCCGACCTGCCCTTCGAGGTCAAAGATGATGCCGACAAGATCGTCGGCACACTGATGGCGGTCGTCGACAAGCCGACCAAGAAGGAGCAGCTTGCTTACCTTTACGGGCTGGTGCCCGTCGAGGAGCAGACGCAGTACCACAAGACCGTCTGCCAGAAGTTCCGCAAGCATCTCGAAACAGAAGGCAAGATCAAAGCCGCCTGATTCGAGGTCGTTCTCCTCAAAACCGTAGACGCGAAAGCGTCTTTACCCTGTCACTTTTCGCCGGGCGAGCCTGTCTTTGCACAGCTCCCCGCCATCCAAAAGCTGGGCGGCGGCAGTCTCATTCGAGCTGCCGCGTGACCCCGGCCGGGAGAGCACTGAGTGCTGTCCCGCACGTGGAGACAGACAATGAGCACAAACGTTGATGCGGAAACTCTCCGCGCTACACTCTCCAAATCTGCAGTCGACCTGAAGACGCAACTGGCGCTTCTGGAAGCCTGTATCAATGCCAATCGGCTCGGTTGGGCAAACGAGACTCTGGCCGAAATCGCCAAGCTCGCTGCCGCCGGCAATCCACTGGCGCAAGCCGTGATCGCCTCCAAGGGCGACAGCGACGCCTTCAAGGAGGCGGAAGGCACCACCAAGGGACGGCGTCCCTGGGTGCCGGCTACGCCTGCCCAGGTGAAGGAAGTCGTGATGAAGATGATTGGCGAGCGCCCGCTCGTCACCTACGAGGGCAACCTCGTGGTCGTCACCTTCAACGGCTATCTGCTCACCAAGGACAAGGCCGCTCGCATTCTCGACTCCTATGTCGAGCTGGTCAAGCGCGCTCACATCGTGCTTTTCCAGGAGACCAACATCGACGCCCTCAAGGTGATCGCCAAAGCGGCCGGCTACGGCGTCTGCGCCAGCCACCGCAACAACCGCGAACAGGCTTGCGGCATGCTGCTGCATCCGCGCCTGGAATACCTGGGCAAGAAGGCGGTCTATCACGACTACCTGCTGGAAGTGCCTGGCCATCCCGAGTTCAAGCACACCCTGCGCCCTGCCATCCAGCAGCGCGTTCTGGACACCTTCACAGGCGAATTCTACGACTTCGTCGACGTGCACACCAAGTCCAATCTGGGTGGGCCTGATGCCACGCGTCCGATTCGCCAGTACTCCTTCGAGCAGATGATCGAGGAGTTCAAGCGTCAGGCCGTGAAGTCGCCGTATCAGCGCCGAAAGGCGCCGACTGCCGGTCAGGCTGTGGCGGAAGCTCAGGATGCCGCTGCCACTGCCGATGGTGCAGCCAGCACCACCGGTGCCAATGAGAAGAAGGCTCGTCCGGCTGTCGATTACTCGACTGCCGATCTTCCCACCGTGAAGATCATCATGGGCGGCGACTTCAACTCGGCTCTTGGCCGCGCCACGACCACCGAGACGAAGCCACTGGAAGACTACGGCTTCAAGCTGGAGCCTGTCCAGGATGGACGACCGTCTTACCAGTACCGCAACGAAAGCGGGCAGTTCGACGGCTTCTACACCAAGGGCATGGAAGGGTGCACTCTGGTGTGCTGGATCCCGGCCTTCCCGGCAGGCAAGCGCGACTTGCTCTACTGGACGAAGGATTTCAGCGACCACCTGCCGGTCTTCATGGAAATCGTGGCTGCGGCTGCTGCTCCCGCCGTTCAGGCTTGATCGCTATCTGTCTTGCCGGCCGCTTGTCTGCATGTGTGAAAACCCGTGCGGCAAGCGGCTGTGCCTGTTGTTTGTTCTGACTCAATCTAGTCTGGAGACAAGCTATGAAACTAGAATCAATTGCCGAACTGATTCGTGGCAGCGGAGGAAAGGGACGCAAAACCAGGGTGCGCGGTTTGTATGCGCGGCTGGTTCGTTCGCGCTCGCCGCGTCCAGTGGTTCTGGCTGAAGATCGCGACCGGCGTGTGACCATGGTCATGGGCCCGAGCGGCATCGAGCGTTTGCTCGGTAAATCCGGCTTCAACATGCTGATCGAACTTGGCCACACAGCCGAGTACATCGAGCGTGAAGTGGCGGCCGGAACCAATTTCAGCCTGGTCGTTTTTCGCCACCAAAAGGGCATGGCCGTTGCCACCTGGAACAACGTCCTCAAATCCGTTCAGCATCACTACCCGGAAGTGAAACACTTGGTCGCTGCTGCTGCCCAGGAATTGAAGCGAACTTCTTTTGAAGACTGGCAGGCAAATGCCGGTTTCAATTTCGCAGAAGTGCACGCCAATGGTCCCGGCGACCCGCGCTTTATGACTGTGGCACGGCTGCTCGCCAGTAAAGGCGATGCTCTCGCCGTCCGGCGTTTTCTCTATCACGTCATTCGGCTCACCGAGCTGTTCTCGGGCGACGGTTACACCCGGCGCCATGACGGCACACGCGGTGTGCGCGAGTACGTGGTGGAAAACAAAGTGATCGCCTGCCTGGGCGAGCAAGTCGTGGTCGATCTGCACGTTCACTTTCCTAATGCGCAGTAGCACTGAGTGCTGATGCGCAATTACTGCAAATATAGGAGCCGACTATGTTCTTAAAAGTCGATTCTCTCTTCGGTCATGTGGTCGAAGAGACTGACCACGGAGTGGTTTATCAAGCCGACGGCGTGCTTGTCGACGGCGCCAATCCACGCCCCTGTGTAGGCTGCCAGGTCAAATGCGCAGAGGGCACTCATGACCCCTGCATCGCCAACCTGCCCAATACGCGCAACGCGTGTTGCGGTCACGGTCTCGATGTGACTCCGGTGTACAAGCGCCCGAACGGTTATGTCGCTCTGGAAGATGGCCGCACATTCCGCTTTTCCGGATTGGTCGGCGGCGAGCGCATCCGTCAGGCAGTCGACGCCGCGCTCAAGGGCGAAGAGTTGCCGGAAGGCTTCGTCTTCGATGATGAGAAAGCCTGGTGGGCTGGACTGAGCGAAGCTCAGCGCCAGTACGTCCAGGACAATACCCACAACGGTCTTGTCGAACTGGTCACCGAGGTCAGAAATGGCCAACCGCTTTCACCGGCGTTTCTGAGCGGTGAAGCCTTCTGGTTCGATGGATTGAGTGAGAAAGAGAAGGAGCAGGTCCGGGCACGCCTGAGCGGCATGATTGAAGGGCTGGTGCAAAAGGCGCTGGCCCATTCGGCATAACCGCACCGCTTCGTCTCTCACGTCAACGTCAATCTGAGTCAATCAAGGATGTACCAATGACACAGAAAGTCATCAACTTCTACCAGCAGGGGCAGATCCCCTATGGTATCTTCTCCAATTTCCCGATGCGCCCCATCGTCATCGATGGTGCGACGTGGAATTCGTCTGAGATTTACTTCCAGGCGAAGAAGTTTGTCGGCACAGAGCACGAGGCACTCGTGGCTGCTGCTGCCGATTCACAGACGGCTGCCGACATGGGCCGCGAGAGGACTCGTCCTCTGCGCGCCGATTGGGATCAGCCGCTGCCGGAAGGCAAAGGCGAGTGGGCCGACAACGAACAGCTTCGCACTCTCTGGGCGAAGTATGTCGGAGTGGACCGCCCAATGCGGGTCAAGGACTATGTCATGTTCGTGGCCGTACGGGCCAAGTTCACCCAGCACGAGGAGTATCGCGAGGTACTTATCTCCACTGGCGATGCCATCATCGTCGAGCAGACGAAAAATGACAGCTACTGGGCGGACGGCGGCGACGGTTCCGGCTTCAACATGCTCGGCAAGCTGCTCATGATCGTGCGTGACATGATCGCCAGCCAGCCGCGCACCGGCTTGCATCGCCAGAATCTCTTCTTGTCCGAGGATCCGGCATACTTCAGCTTCTACCTGGCCAAGGCCGGTGAGGCGGCGCCTGCGCTCAAGAAGTACCTGTCCAGTCAGAAGGCGGAAATGGATCGCTTCAATGCGGCCGACCAGTTTCGCTATCTCTTCTTCATCGACATCGACTCCGACAACGCGCAATTTCCGTCGCCCTACGACATCGGGTTGACGCCGCGTGCGGTTTGCTTCGACGTCAATATGGCCGATGTGGAGTCGGTCTTTGCCGGCATCGACGCGGCTTGTGCCGAAGTCGGACCGCATGTGCAGAGGATGCTCCGCATCGGTGTAGGCCGTTTCGGACCCGGTGAGTACGAAGGCATGTCCAAGGGCAGCATCTACACCAAGCGCATGATGTACAACGTCTCGGGCGTGTGGATTCTCTTCAAGAACATCCATCGGCGCGCCGGACGCTTCGGCTGGTTCTATCGTGCGCTGGCACGGCGCTACGACAAGAAGGACAACTAGAGCGTCAGGCGTTTTCGCCTTCGTCTAGGTGCATGGAGAGGAGGGGCGGAGCCTGGAAACAAGTAGTTTCCCGGTTCTTCCCCTTCTGACCTTCCCCATTTTTGGTGGACAGCGGTCTAGGGCAAGGTCGCTCTAG
>CAZHEZ010000035.1:0-2373 GCA_964531315.1 uncultured Candidatus Obscuribacterales bacterium
TGCGTGAATCGGGCTTGGATTGCCATTCAGGGACTATCATAATTGTGTTGCTGTCGGCTCCATTCATTTGCTTGGCCAGCGATTGTTGAAATGCCGAATGAGCGTTTGTTTCCAGTCCATGATTGTAAATTACAAGTTTGACCGGCTTGTGGGGATCGAATCCGTTCGGAATATATACCACTGCATCTGGTGTCTTGTGCTGACCTGTACTATGGTCCAAATGTCTCAGTTCGAATGTTCTGCCCTCCGTATTTGAAAAGCTGGCCAGTGTGTAGGGCTGCTTATGTTCGATTCTCGAAAGCAGGCGGTAAGATTCTTCGTGGAATAGGTTGCGGGTTATCTCTGCGGCGTTCTGATGCAAATCGAAGCCTGTATAACCGCTTGCTTGTTCGTGATGAACTGGTGGATGACTCATTGAATAACTCATTGAATAAACCTTAGCCTTAGAAGAATCGCGCCACTATTTCCTGGGTTGGTCCATGTCCTTTCTCATATCGTTGCTGATTGGATTGTCTGTATCAATCTCGTCCCAGGTCTTTTTGTCGCGGCTTCTGATTGCAGCAACCTTCTTGACTCCTTCTGGAGTCTGTTTGTAGAAGCCACCGTCGTCTCCGGTGTCGACGGTTACAGTGCCGTCATCGTTGACTTTGGCTACCACTTTTCCTGCTTTGTCAACGAAAACACCGCTGCCTTCTTTCGATTCGTGAATTGGTGGTTTGACTTGCACGAGGTTCGAGTTGGAAATTGTGATTTCGTGCCCGTCCGGAGTAGTGATGGTTTTGCCGTTGCTGACGCTTACTTCAATGCCGCCCGGATAGCGCGCATTGGTTGTTTTTGTGTCGCCGTCTTTTTCTTGTGCGGCTGAAACACCTGCGTCTTTCATATCCTTGGTTGTGATGTCTGTGCCCTTAAGAGGAGGTGGAGCTTTGAAGGCTGTGTGCTGAACAGCACTGTCGGCTAGTTCGAACGCGGGCAACATGCCGTTGCCTACAAGAGCGTCGTTGGAGCGAAGATCGCTTTGGGCCAATTGCCCGCTCTGACGTACCATCGCATAATCACTCAGGCTGACGGTGTTAGTTTGCGGGGCTTCTACTTTGCTGAATGATTCGTGGATTTCGTTAGCCATGGTTATATCCTCCAACTGGCAGGTAAAAGCTGGCCCTTGGTATGTCGAGGGTCCGGGAGCATTGCGAGGGTTTGGGAATGCTTCGAGGGTCTGAGTGCGCTGGGCGCCGGTTGCTTGGGTCAGTGAGTACAATTTACGGCTTACTTGTATCCAATTTGTTTATCTATCAAAACAGATCAAAATTGATGCTTGGGGCTGGTTTTCGAGCATCCAACCCATTTGGAACAAATACCATTGCACCTGTACTGTTTCCAAATGGGCCAATTCATAGGCTCTGCCCCCAGATTTCCATGAACTGCGCAGCTTACAGGGCTGCGAATGCTCGATCCTCGGTCATCGATTTATTAGTGACGTGCTTGACGTACCTGGTCCATGTCCTTTCTCATGTCTTCGCTGACTGGATTATCGGTATCGAGTACATCGAAGGTCTTGCCGTCGCGGCTTCTGATTGCGGAAATCTTTTTCATTCCGTGTGAATCTTGCTTGTAGAATCCGCCGTCGCCGGTGTCAATGATGACGCTGCCGTCTTTGTTCTGGCGGACCATTTCTTTGCCTTTGTCATCAACCCAATGTCCGCTGCCCTTAGCCGTTTCGTGGATCTTGCCATTGGGCTCGATCATAACGGTGTCGTCGATGTGGACCTTGTTTCCGCTCGGCGTTGTTGTATCTTTGCCTTCGGTTATCGATACTTTGACGCCCGATTTGATTTCGGAAGAGGTAGTCTTTCTACCTTCGTCATCAACGCTCTCTCTGGCTGAGACGCCAGCATCTTTCATTTCCTTGGTGGCGATGTTTTTACCAACTGGATACTTGAGTTCAATTACATCGTCCGAGCCACTGCCATCGGCCAGGTTGAATGCCAATTTAGGCAAAACACCGGCGTCTTCAAGTTTGTTGTTGGACTGGCGATCGGTTTGTCCCAATTGTGTGTTTTGACGCACCATCGCGTAGTCACCGAGACTGCAGATATTGTTTTGGCAGGATTCTGTTGCCTTGAAAGATTCGCTGAATTCGTTTGCCATGATGTTTTCTCCTTACGGCGATAAAATCTGACCTCGATACTTCGAGAGTCCTTTGTATTTCGTGCCGTTCGCTGGGGGTCAGTGAGCACAATTTACGACTGAGTTGTATCCAAGTTGTTTACTTTTGAATTTTCGTCCGAAACGCAAACAGGCGCCGAAAAATTGCCGTAGCCGGCGCGTTGCACGCGCCGTTTTATGGCGGCGTGCAACGCCGCGGCTACGAAT
>CAZHEZ010000035.1:2473-45554 GCA_964531315.1 uncultured Candidatus Obscuribacterales bacterium
GGCGGCGTGCAACGCCGCGGCTACGAATCGGGTATATCGGACCCGCCGACTTTGGGGATGCGGAACCAGAAGGTGCTGCCGCCGCCTTCCGTCTGCCGGACGCCTATGGTGCCGCCGTGCTGGTCGACAATCGCTTTGCAGATAGGCAGACCGAGACCTGTACCCACCCGGCGTTTGCCGTCCGGGGACGGCGCCT
Source organism: uncultured Candidatus Obscuribacterales bacterium (assembly GCA_964531315.1). Lineage (GTDB taxonomy): Bacteria > Cyanobacteriota > Vampirovibrionia > Obscuribacterales > Obscuribacteraceae > QKMZ01. The sequence goes on from CAZHEZ010000035.1 coordinate 2,670, forward strand.
GTTCGTATCTCTGGAAAATCTTGTCCTCAAATCCCGGCGGAATACCGGCGCCATGGTCCACAATTTGGACCTCGCATTCTTCAGCATCCTCTTCTACATTTACTTCAACTGTTCCATCATCTTCAGAATATTTGATCGCGTTAGACAACAAGTTGACCATTACTTGAATGAGGCGATCTGAATCCGCTAAGACGGTTATTGCTTTCTTTGTGATCTTGACTGTGATGTCGTGCTCTTCTGCAAATCCCTCAATGGTATCAACAGAGCTATCTAGCACTTCAGAGAGATCAACATCTCTATAAGTCATGCTGAGCTTTCCGGCTTCCAATTTTTCCATGTCCAGTAAGTCAGTGATTAGCATAATCAATCGATTCACACCGGTCTTAGCGCTTTTAAGCCGCTGCGTTCCGCTCGGTGTAATCTCGCCATAGGCGCCCGCTTGAAGCAGTGCGAGCATCGCTTGTAGCGCGGTCAGCGGAGTCCGCAACTCGTGGCTGATCATGGCAACGAAATCTTGTTTGAGTTGTTCGACACGCTTTCTATCGGAAACATCGTGTGCTACACAAAAGAACAATTTCTCAGTGTCCGACCAACGCAATGACCATTGCATATCGAGCTGTTCGCGAGATGCCATAAGAACGCGATTTTCCACACTGGCCAAAACACCACTCTCATTTTTGATCCGCTCGAGGGTTTCTCGAAACTCTTGCACATTGTCGCTGGCAATCAGCTCCGTATAACTCTTGCCGATCAGCTGCTCAGGCTGATAGCCCCAGGATTGTTGCGAGGCTGGATTGACCGCGGCGAATACGCCTTGAGGATCTATAGAACAGATCACATCCACTGCATTATCTAAAATCAGCTTTTCTTTTCTGGTTGCTTCTGCCAATTCCATAGCCATCATGTGGAAAAACTGATCGAGAATGGCGATCTCATCATCGCCTTCCAATGTCGGCTTGAGTGGTTCTTTCTTGCTCAATCGAACGGTGTTTTCGACCAGCGCACCTAGACGGTTGGTCGTGTTTTTGGTGAACAGCATCGTCAAAATCGTTCCTGTGGCGACGGCGATGGCAACGCCGGCTGCTATGAGCAGTTTGATAAACAGTTTGCCTCGCTCTTCTGCCTCCACATTTTTTTGCGTGCGTGCGGTTTCATTCGAGACGAGAGTTTCAAGCTTTTCAGTGAAATTAGATCCGGCGGCCATGAAGCCCTTATAGGTCACAGTCGCTTCAATTGCATGAATCTCTCCTTCCTCTTGCAGCCTGGCTGCGAATTTGCGCATCAATGCCATGCCTTTATCGGCACTCTGCTTCAGGTCTTCCAACAGTTTGACCTGCTCGGGATCTTTCTCCAAAAGGCTGTGGAGCTCTGCAAAGCCACCTTCGGCATCGGTCAGCTTTTTTTCAAATCGCAGGCGGACTTTATCGAGCTTGGTGTACTTGAAAATCATCAGCTCTTGACCGGCATCGAAGTACTCTTTTACCAGCGCATTTGCTTTCGAGACAATCTTCTTGGAGCGATCCGATTCGGCTGCTTGCTGCTCCACATGCATTACCAGCAAGAAGAGCGCCACAAGAACAATGAGCATCAAACCAATGGGCACGCCCACAAGAATTTGACCCTGCCGGGAGAGTTTTAAGTTGCTCCAATTCAGCATTTTTCTGGATTCTGCTTGCTCTTTGCTCAGCGGACTTTTCAGTCTTTTTAGTCTGTTAAGATCCTGGCATATAATGATAAGCCTGATCTGTATCGGATTTGTTTATGGCTAAAGTTCTTATAGTCGAAGATGATAAACAGCTTTCGGCGCTGATTGTCGACTGGCTGGCTGGCGAAAAGCACGCCACAGAGGCTGTGTATAAGGGGCCGGACGGGCTGGAACGGCTGAAGTTTTATAAGTATGACGTTGTCATACTGGATTGGGAATTGCCAGGCATGTCAGGTCCTGACATTTGCAAGCAATTTCGGGATGAGGGCGGCACAACCCCAATTCTCATGCTCACCGGCAAGAAAGAGATTGACGATAAGACCGAAGGTCTGGACGCCGGAGCTGATGACTACCTGACAAAGCCGTTTGACATGAAAGAGCTGTCCGCCCGCCTGCGGGCTCTTTTGCGGCGCTCGCCCCAGGTCAACAAAACCTTGCTTACCGCGGGAAACCTCACCCTCGATCCAGTCAGCAGGAAGGTGACACTATTCGACAAGGAAGTGGACCTTCAGCCGAAAGAGTATTCGCTTTTGGAATTTCTTCTGCGGCATCCAAATCAGCCGTTCAATGCCGAAGCAATTATGGACAGAGTTTGGACGGCCGGCTCCGACGCTGCGCCTGACACCGTGCGTCTGCACGTCATGAGACTGCGCAATAAAATCGACGAGCCCGGCAAGGAATCAATTATCCGCACCATGCATCGAGTGGGATATATGCTCGTTCCGCCGAAGGAATAAAACGGCCGCTGTTTTTGCGTGACTACCAATCCAATCGCATAACGAGCTTGTGTTCAATTGCTTTTTCTGTCAGTGGAAGAAACACAGACAATGCATATTTGGCGGCTTCTTCAAGACAGCATGACTGTCCCAAGCCCAGTCTCCGCCATCTTTCGATGTCCGCTCTTTCTGCTTTCCATGTTTGGTTGTTCAACCATATGAGTTCTTCGAGCAGCTTCTGAGAAGAGCCATAGCTCAATTCTGCTCCGCACACATCCAAGGCTTCAAACGGCTCATTGAAGTCTGCGGGCAGCCAGCACACCGTGTTCTTCAAAAGATGTTTGAATTCGGTTTTGGAATCGTCCGCCGAAGAAGCAATGTATGCTTCGTCCTCATTGAAGTCTTCAACGCATTGTTTTGGACGAGTCAGATTCGGATGTTCCAAATATGCGGACCAAAGCAGTATTGAAGAGTGTCCTTGAAAGTGAAGTTGGTCGGTGAAATAGGGAGACTGCTGAGTTTCATCCCAGTCCATGGATTCAACAACGCTGCTCTTTATTTCATCTTTTAGCCCGCGTTTCCATTCAATGACCTGCGGCTCCATCTCTTCGCGAGTGGGAGGCGCTTCGTCATCGCCTTTCTCTTTGTCCGTGGGTTTGGCATAGCTCAAGCCCTTTCTGCGAGCTGCCTTTTGCAGCGCAGTTTCCCAGTCACCGCAAAAGTAACGCGTCAAAGAGCCAACATACAATTCAAGTCCCATAAATACCCACAATAACGTGCAGAGTTATTGTACCCGGGTGGGCATTATTGTCTGTTCGAATTAAGAAACCAGACCTCCTCCGAGTAAAATAGGCAAGTAGTCAAACTTTATGCCACTACTTTTGATGCTACGAGAAGTTTTTGAAAGTCTCGGGCAAATGCAGTGGCGCTTGCATTTCGATCTGGGTCGAAGAGATCCGTGCCGGTGTCATCTCGATATTTCTGCTCTGCATCCGTGGTCATTCCCAGGTAGTTGAAGTTGCCGTGTCCGGTGTCCACGACCACCCCGCCGTAATTTTCTAGCGTGTCTAGAAGGGACTTGCCCATCTGTGTCTCCAGACCCAGCTGTTCGGCGGTAACGCCTTTTTCGATGGCCAGAGTAGAGCCCATTTTCAAGGACGGTACGCTGCCTGTATAAAAATTCTGGTAGCCGGAGTCGGCAGTAAGAGCCGGATCGACGTGCCCGCCGTCTGATGCGCTAATATCACCCGCCCACATCGTCAGCTGTAACTTGTGTTGTGGTGCTTCTCCATTTTTGACCGCGTTGTCTACCTCTTGGGCGGTGATAGCGGCTACGTTCGATGTGTATGAGCCGCCGTGTGCACCGGCTCCCGGAACACCCCAGATCGGGCCGGTGGGATCAAGTCTTGTATAGGCATTGAGGCTTATGTCCTGTCCGTCTGCTGTAATGAGTGTGAATGGATTGTTGCGGTTATTGGGTGGCATGACAAAGCCATCGGGCATTTGAATTGTGCCTATCTGGGTGTGACCGTTTGCGCGATCCATCGGGTTGTCGAATCCATCGTCGATCTTGTAAATGGGAACTGTTCTCAGTTGGCCAGGGGCATAGTCACTGGCGTTGATAAAGAAGCCTGTGTCTGCTGAAAGGTTCTCCGCAGGTGCGATGTTTGAGTCGATCAGATTTACGTTGTCCGGCAATTTTTGCGCCCAATATGAGGACGGTATGCTGCTTTCGAAGTTGTTGTTGGCCGAAGTAAATTGGGACCAGGAAGGCACGCCACTGTCAGTGCTTACCAATTTCGGATTGATTGCTTCGCTGGCGTGCGTTGTCGGTGCGTCCGCAGCCGGTGTGGATTGCGTGACTTCTTTATTCGACGATAAGTCTTTCTTTGGTGTTTGCTCTTGAGTTTCCGAATCTCTTATGGGCTGCGCTACAGAATTACTGTCAGAGTATCTGCTGAAACTTGAATCCATTGTGTTCTGTTGATAGATGTCGTCAAACGACAGTGTCGAAGGTTCGCCATGGTGGTGGCCGTGTTTAAGCCCATGCCCGTGTCCGTGCTCATGTTCATGTTCATGTTCATGTTCATGTTCATTTTCATGCCAATATTCATGCCCATGGCCGTGCCCATGCCGGTGGAATGTCTCACCAAGCGAACGCTGATCCGTCATATCGACCAGCGGCGTGTCTCGTGTCTGGTTGTTACCAGCCTGCCAATCGCAACGATCAAAATATGGATGAGTCAAGCTCTTTCACTCCGAGACACCTGCAAGGTTCGAATGATTGTCTCAAGGTAAGGGCGGAAAATGGCAGCAACGTGGCTGTATCGTGTCTGTATTTTGATGGAAATGCGAAAATCCCGTCCGCCAGTAACCCAGAAAGATTTGGCTTGGGCGAGCAGTCGAACATCGTTGAGCCCGAGCGGCAGAATTTATCTTAGAAACCAGAACTTTTGCCCCCGGGTGAGGTATTAGATGCTGGAGCTTGCGAGGTTTTTATCGTGAAACGTGACTTTTTAAAACTTGCCGTGCCGCTATTTTGCTGTTTATTTGTTTTTTCGCACGCGGCCCAGTCGTACACGAACGAATCTTCGGAAACCGTGAAGTATCAAGAGTGGAAGGACGACACGCGCGATCGCACGATTCCGGTCAAATTCTATCTGCCCAGGGACATGTCCAAGCCTTCGCCTCTGGTCGTTTTCTCGCACGGGCTGGGCGGCAATCGTGAGGCAGCAACTTACTTGGGAAACTATTGGGCTGAGCATGGTTATATCGGCGTGTTCATTCAGCATCCTGGAAGTGATGAATCGTTCTGGAGACCTGGGTTTGATCCAAGAACCACAAATCGAAGCCAGCTGATGGGCAAGTTTCGCGAAACTCTTATGAATCCTGCTCACGCGGTGAATCGTGGCAACGATGTGCATTTTGTTTTGAACCAACTGGAAAAATTGAACGCGAGCGATCCGGCTCTAAAAGGAAAACTCAATTTGAATGAAGTGGCAATCGCTGGACATTCCTTCGGCTCATGGACAGCGCTTACTGCAAGCGGGCAGAAGTTTTTCGCTCGTGACAGCAAGGGTTTTTCGAGTGGCGATCAACGCATTAAAGCGGCTATTTATCTTAGTCCTACGCCACCGCGCAAAGGATCCGATCCCTCTCAAGTTTTTGGTTCTATCGCTATCCCTGGAATACACTTCACAGGAACTCTCGATCAATCGCCTGTGAATGACACAAAAGCCGATGAGCGAAGAATCGCATTCGACAACATCACCAAAAGCGATCAATATTTGGTCATTCTAAATGGCGCTGACCATGGCGTTTTCGGTGGAAGAAAACGAATGATGGCGAAGCCGGAAGATGAAAGATTTCAAGAAGTCACTGAACGCGTATCGACTGCTTTTTTGGATGCGTATCTGAAGAACGATGCTAAGGCGAAGGAATGGCTGGCTCAATCCGCGCCGTCATACGTGAAACCGTTCGGCACTTATGAGACAAAGAAGCCGAGGTAGTTAGTCGAACTTCAGGCCGCCAAGCAGCGCAGAATAAGGTCAGTCTTTGTAGTAAACACACCGGGGATTACAGGTATGTAAGTTGCCACGCTTTCAGGAGGGAATTTGTGAAAAATTCCGCATACCAGTCTGCAAATGTGCATACCCCGATGTGACGCCTTGGGTCAAAATCCAAGAATTTTTGTTTGGTTCGAATGCATTGCCGAAACAGTTGGACGCATTAACCATTAGGTGGATGCATTCAATCCGCAGCGGGCGACGCATGGCATCGCCCGAGCAGAATTTCTATACGGCTGTTGCTACCGGCATCGTGCCCCATGTTGCTGTCGGTGTGGTTTCCACCGGTTTGGCGAACACGGTCGATTTGGTTGTGTCGCAGGTTGTCCACTGAGTCGCTACCAGTCCTTCGCGGTAGATTTCGTGGTGGGTCGCAAACAAGCAGCGCTTGATGTTGATCGATCCACTGGCAGCCACGAGTTTTTGCAAAGCGGCTTGGTGAGCATCGTCGCGCGATACCAGAAGCACGTGCTCGGCTCCGGATTTGATTGCTTCATCGATGGAAGGGACCAATTCCTCGGTCACTGCCGGATGATTGACGATGGCGATTTTGTGAGTTCTGGCGTTTTGAATGAAAGTGACGAAAGCGTCGACGGCCTTGCCGGGCGTTTCGGTTTTCACTGTGGTCCAGGTGAATTTTGTGAGCTTCTCGTCTTTCTGGTCGATGAGACCGAGCATGCGCAAGTTGGCGACTTCGAGGAAATGACGCTGAATGTCGGCATCATAAAGGTCGAGTGCTTCTTCGCTGACGTCGGCTGCTGCGCGTGAAATTTGCGAGAGCATGTAGACGAGTGGTTTGGTTGGTGTGGTCCACCACGGAAGTTTGGTGCCATGACGGTGGCAGAGCAGATAGTCCAGATAGAACAACTTCCTTAGGCGGTCGCGGATAAGAACGGGCTTGTCTTCGCCGGAAATAAACCAGGAAATATGTTTCTCAAGCAGGACCCTGTGCTCATCGATCAGTTGGAAGATCAGGAGATCTCTATCGTTGAGTTGGATTGCCATTTGCTGCGTCCTCTACGGGTGTGATATTTAGGGTGGAAAGAATTCGCGGGGTGCGAATTAGAATCTAGTGTTACCGTTACTTGTTTTCTACGTATCGCCTCAAGGCATCGGTGCGTTTCGGCTGGTGTACTCTAAAAGTTCTTCGAAGATCCATGTCCATCGTCAGGAGATTATTGCTGTTTACTTTCAGTTGGTCGGCTCTCTCTTTGATTTCATCGAGTTGAGCATGCAGCTCTTCCTGGGTTCTTGTTCTTCTTGGTTTAATCAGGTCTTCGTATACTGTTGCCATATCGTCGTAAAAGTCGGCTTTCAACTTTTGATAGTCCTTAAGCCCGGGACTGTTTGGCGGTGGAGATAGCTTGCGAACCTGGGTGGCGAGCATTCGATAATTTCTTGCGATCTTGTTGCAGGTCTTGATGTAGTCTTGCACTCGCTCCAGTTCGTTATTCAGAGGGCGGGACAAAACTGATTTGTCGGCTTCTGAAGGCAATAAGGTCCAGACGTATTCGTCGAAGATTTCAAACCACTCCAACTGCGGAGTTTGATCCGAGTAGAGCGCGCCTGATCCCTGGCGACCTGCCAGCGGATCTTTGTTTACAGGGTATTTCTTTTGGGGCTCAGGAGCCGTATTTCCAGTCGTATGAATAAAGTCGCTGACTGGAGGGCGGCCGGCTTGAGCTTGTGATGTGGAAACAGAAATAGTGAGAGTAGAGGCAGAGATTGCTGCCACCATCATCATGCTTACTGTTTTTGCCAAAGTCATTTCGAGGTCCCTTCAGACTACGTGTTTCTACTAGACTATGTTCTACATTTAAGAACTTGACTCTGTCTCTCGCCTGAGCGCTTTATTCAAGCGGTTCTTATGGATTTTGAGCGTTGTACAGAGGCAAAACCGGAACGCCTGATCGATTCACTCCTCGTCCGCCTACACCAGGGTCTGCGGGAGGTACATCCGGTGGATTCATAACATTTGTTTGAGCATCTTGCGGTCTATTTTGATTGATGGCAGGAGTGTTACTCATCGCCTTGAAGGTGTTCATTTGGACGACCTTCCAGATTGTGTAGCCCATAAGAAGGAGCATCAGTCCGGCTGCAGCGCCGACGACACGTGCACCACCATAAGGGTGTCCCATGCAGACCGAGTACATTGCCAGTGCCATCCAGATGGTAGCGCTCACCACACCCAGTATCACCAGGTAGCGGCAGAAAGTTCTTACTGTAGGCAGCGGACCTTGAAAGTCATATTTGTTTTCTTCGCCGGCTTTCGGATAACCTTGTGCCGGAGAATCGCTGTTGATGAACTTCTTACCACCTTGGTCTTGAGCTTGAGGATACGGGAACAAGATGTTCTGTATTTGCTCAAGTTGATCGTTGGTCACTTGCACATCTTGCGATTGCTGACCATTCATCAAATTGCCGCCGAGGATGCCGTTGATTTGGCTGAGTTGATCTGCCGAGAGTTGATCGGGGCGGATCGTCTGAACCATGCCATCGCCACGATTTTGTCCTGTCGCTCCGCCAGCAATCTGACGATACAGTCGGACAATCGTTCTGTCACTGCCGTTGCCCGTAGGAAATCTCGTTCCTGGAGTTGGATCGGCGGTGCCTGTTGCAACCGGTGGTGGTGCTTGCACATCGCCCGGCTCAACTTGGAGCGGGGTGCTGCCGTCGCCGATCGGGGGCGGTGCGCCTTCCGGCGGTGCCTGACCAGGCGGCAAATACTGTGCATACTGTGCGGACGACCCTTGCGGTACGAGAATGGAAATACCGACAGAAATCAGACAGGCGACCAAGATCGCTTTTGCTGTTTTTCTATAGGTGCTCTCCAATTGCGTAACCATTTAAGGTCTTCCTCCATCGGTTTGTGAGTACATAATGACAAAAGACTCACAACGTTCCAATGGGGATTCCACCCACTTTAGTCACTTGTTTTCGTAGTTTCCTCATGGTTTGACGATGATTTTGCGGTCTTTTCAGACTTGACGTCATGACCGGCACCTACGCCCACGCGGCTGTCTATGAGGTTCATGCTCATCAGCTCGCTGGCAAGCGACTTCAGTTCCGTGAGCGAAGGGAAGTCAAGCAGCGGTTCGGCACTTGCCTGGGTCAGCTCGTTAGAGAGTGATGACAATCCAGACTGGCTTTCCGGTGCGGTTTGACCTGCCGTCTCATCGGCGGTTTGCATAATGGACATACTTAAAATTGAGTTGAAATCAGGCTCGTCAGTTGAGGTTGGCTCAAAGGACGGCTCGAAGGTTTGAGAAACCGGCGCAGGTGCTGCTGCTCTGACCACAGGCACGATTGTTGGAGCCTGAGCGGGCGCTGGCGGATTTGCCGGAGCGGTTTGGGCGTTCGGGAACGGCACAAACATGGGCGCTGTAGCCACGGGTTGAGGGGTTGGAGCCACGGGAGCCGGGATGGCAGCCTGAGGCACTACTTCCACAACTGGCGCTGCTTCCACAACTGGCGCTGTTTCTACCGCTTCGGCCACTGGTTCCGGCACGACAGGTGCAGGTGCAGGCTCGATTTGTTGCGGCTCGACTGGCGCAGCCGGGGTTTCCGGTGCGAAATTCTTGGGATTGCGCTGGTTGATGCGCATGCTCAGCGGTCCAAAGCCGTCCAATGGCGCACTTACAGGTTCATTCTTAAGTGGTTCTGCCGGCTGGTCAGCGAAGATTTTGTTGGGCTGAGGTTGAGAGGCCGCGGCCGGCTTCTTCATACCCCAATCGCCCATCTGGCTGGCATCGCTGTCGTCACCGCCGCCGTTTTCCTGGGCGTCGAATGCGGCCAGGAGAGCTTCCTGGGCTTCCAGCGAGTCGAACATGTCCAGATTGGATATGTCGAGGGTGGACAGGTCGATTCCGGCCAGAACGTCTTTGGTTTGTTCCTCTATAAAGGAATCGAGGAGATTTTTGACCTTGTCGTCGGCAGGCGGCACTGAGCCGGCTTGGGCCGGATCAGAGGCGAAGGAGCCAGGCATACTGGGAATGGCCAGATCGACAGGGACCGTATTTGCGCTTGGGACCGCGCCTTGCTGTGCAATTGGCGTTCTGACGGTCCAGCCGTCTGCGGTGGCTCCCATGTCTTCGCTGTCGTCGCTCTCTTCGATGTCGTCGATGAGCGGCTCTTGCGAGATTTCGATGCGTGGCTTGCTGCCGTTGCGTCCGTTGGTGAGCGAAGTGATGATTGGTGCTGCCAGTGGTTTGGTTTGGGGCACGTAGTCGCCGGCTGGAATTTCCAGCATCTTGACGCCATCGGCCTGTTCCACTTTGTCCACGGACATGACTTGATATTCTTCTTCCAGTGTCTTGGGCGCTTGTTCTTTGCTGCAAGCCTTGTCGTGGACCGGCTCGAAGTCGTCGACGATTTTGCCGAGCGTGACTTCCATCCCCAATCCGCGCAATTCACAGCACAAGCCGTCGAATGCAGCGGTACGTCCGCCGTGAGTGATTTCTTTGCCTTGCACCATATCGGCATAGGCTTGATGCCTGCCCTGGATGTCGTCGGCTTTGATGGTCATCATCTCGTGCAAAACATTGGCGGCGCCGTAGGCTTGAATAGCCCAGACTTCCATTTCGCCCATTCTCTGACCGCCGTGGTTGGCCTTTCCGCCCACCGGCTGTTGAGTGACTGCTGCGTACGGTCCACCGAGACCGGAGCGGGCGTTGACTTTGTGCAGTACGAGCTGATTGAGTTTGAGCATGTACTGGCGACCGACCAGGACTGGGCGATCGAATGGCTCACCGGTTCTGCCGTCAAAGAGTTGCACTTTGCCGTTCGCCTGCAGCCATTCGTATCCCGGCATTTTGCGCGCTTCTTTGAGCGCTTCGTTGATCAGCTTGAAGGATGCGTCGTCTGTCAGCGATTCGTCGAATTGGTGAATCCGGTAATAGCGGTTCAAGATTTGCGAGTAGAGACCCAGCTGTGCGTCGAATACCTGTCCGACGTTCATACGGGAAGGAACACCAAGGGCGTTCAGGCAGAGGTCTACAGGCGTGCCGTCCGGCAAATAGGGCATGTCGCAATCGGGAACGATGATCGACACGATACCTTTGTTTCCGTGACGTCCTGCCAGCTTGTCGCCCACTTCAACCGGGCAGAGTCTGGCTATCAGAACTTCGATTTCGCAGATCACGCCTGCTTTCAATTCCGGCGTTGTTTCCGGTGTGAAGATGCGGATGTCGATAACGCGACCACCCGAGCCGTGCGGAACACGCAAGCTGCTGTCGGCCATTTCTTCGGCTACTTTGCCGAATACGGCTTGCAGAAGTTCTTCTTCTGCAGACAGCGCACGCGCTTCTTTGGGCGTCAGTTTTGATACCAGAACGTCGCCGGGATTGACGTAGCTGCCAATTTTGGCAATGCCGCGTTCGTCCAGGTGTTCGAGATCTTTGCCTGCCACATTCGGCATTTCCGGCGTCAGAATTTCAGGACCGCGCAGGGTTTGATAAACATTGGTCGAATGTTTTTCAATTTCAATGTGGGTCAACTTTTGATCTTTGACGAGACCTTCTCTGACAACAATGGCGTCTTCAAAGTTGTAGCCGCGCCAGGGCATGAAAGCAACTAATAGATTGCGACCGAGCGCCAGTTCGCCGGCGTCAATACCGGGACCATCGGCGATAATTTGTCCGGCTTCCACTACTTGTCCGACTTTGACTGACGGGCGTTGGTCGAGAATTGTATTTTGGTTGGTGCGGTCATAACGAATAAGCGGATAGTAGCGCTTTTCGCCGGACGATTGAGTGATGACGATTTCGCGGCCGCTGACGCTGGTGACCGTGCCGGCGCGTTTGGCGGCAACCGAGTGACCGGACGAACGGGCGACGATGCGCTCCATGCCTGTGCCCACACGGGGACGCTCAGGCTTGATGAGCGGCAGAGTTTGGCGCATCATGCCACCACCCATGAGGGCGCGGCCTGTATCATCGTGCTCCAGGAATGGAATCAGTGCAGATCCTACCGACAAGAATCCTTGCGGTGTGATACCGATCATGTCGATATCTTCAGGAGGCACTTCAAAGAATTTTTCACCGCGTCTTGCCGGCACCAGTGGTCCGACTAGGTGGTCGTTGTTCACTTTCGCATCGGGCGGCGCCAATGTATATATTTTGTCGTCGCCGGGGGCCAGAAAGACAACTTCATCGGTCAAGAAGCCGTTGATGACGCGGCGGTAAGGCACGGTCATGAAGCCGTCTTCGTCGATGCGGCAGTAGGTGGCCATGTAGGAGACCATACCGCAGTTTTTACCTTCCGGAGATTCAACCAGGCAAACGCGGCCGATTTGCGACGGGTGTACGTCACGCATTTCTGTGGGCGCTGCGTTCGGGTCGATACCGCCGGGTCCGAAAGATGTGATTCTGCGTCTGTGCGAAAGCTCAGACAAAGGATTTTGTTGGTCGAGGTACTGAACCAGAGGGTTGCCTGAGAAGTACTTCGATATGGCGTTGGCGAACGGACGGCAGTCGAGAATGTCGTTGGGCGATCCGATTTCTTCGTCTTCGTTCATTTCCAGTCTGGTCTTGAGCGAACGCACCATTTGAGCAAGCGCCGGGCGCACTGCTCTGGTCATGGTTTCGCCAACACCGCGCAGGTGCCGGTTTTCCAAGCTGTCCGGATTGTCCAGTTGTCCCTGTCCGTTGGGCAGGTTCAAGAGATATTCGAAAATATTGAGCAGGTCGTCGCCTGTAATTTGATGGCTTTCCGAGTCCAGACCCATCTTCTTATTGAATCTTCTTCTGCCCAGTTTGCCGAGCGAATACCTTCTCTTGTCGGTCAGTTCTTTAAGCGCGACTGCGCCACCGCCTGCGCCACCGCCACCATCCGGTTTCCAGGAACGACCAACTACTGCCAGAGCTTCTGTCTGTGTAATTTGCTTCCACTCGATGCGTCTTGCTTCCAGAAGAGGTTTCAGTCTCTTTTCGAGAATTGCATCATCGACGCCCATTGCGGTAAGCAAAGTTTGAGCGGAGATCCAGGAACGCTTCGGCAATTTGACGCGGCACTTGGCTTTGGAGGCGCGATTGGAGACAGTCGGATCGAGTTCCAATTCAAAAGTGATGGGAGCGCCCTGCTCCGCCAGCATCAATGCCTTATAGGTAATATGTGTCGGGTTTGAGAAATAAATGCCGGGTGCTCTGACGAGCTGACCGAGTACGACGCGCTCGGAACCGTTGATGACAAAGGTTCCTCTGTCTGTAATTACCGGAACATCGCCCATGTAGGCGGTCGATTTGCGAATTTCACCGGTTTGAATATCACGCAGCCAGACTTCCATCATCATGCGCCGAGCATGAGTCATGTTGGTTTTTCTAGCTTGTTCGGAAGTAGTCGGATAACCGGAATCGGCAGCATAATCTTCGAATCTATAATGCGGTTTTCCATCCGGCCCGATGAAAGACAATTCAAAGCGTGGCGAGAAGTCGCTGGAAATAGGCGAAATTTCAGTGAAGAGATTGCCGATAATCTCCTCCGTGAATCGACGGTAGGAGCGTCTCGGGAATTCAGCTAGATCTGGTGCCTGGAAGTAAAAGGTCATTACTTGCTCCCGCTAACGCTAGAATCGGATTTGTCACTCATGAGTGACCGCTTGTTGATTTGCATTGCCCGCGCCAGGTCGTCTGAATAGGCTTTCATTGTCGGTTTGAGCGCGCTGGCGATGCGAAATTCCGGAATCGCTTCAGAAATTTGTCCGAGATTGAGCAGATTGGTAGCCAGTCTGTGGTGAAATTCGGCGTTTTCCACATTGGCGTCGGTCATCTGTCTAAGTAGATTGGCTGCTCCTTGATAGTCTCTTTGAGATTCCAGGACGCTGACTTGACTGAGCGCATCGTTGGCGCTTGCGGCCGGTTGAGCAGTTTGTTGCGCCGCTTGTTGTTGTTGCTGTTGTGCTTGCATAGCTGCTTGTTGGCGCATTTGCTGTTGACGCTGCTCTTGAATTTTTTCTTGTTCCATTGCCGCTTGAGCTTGTTGAGACTCGTCATGGGTTCTGAAGTTCATCGCTTGCGGATTGAACGATTGTCCTTGCGAGCCGCCTTCGAACATGCCCTTTCTCGGGTAGTTCGATTGGTCTTGCTGCATTTGCTGATTTGTTGATGGCATCGGCTGAGCTTCTTCCGGTTGGGCGACGCGGAAGCTGCCCGGAGGCTGCGCGTTGAATTGCTGTTGTTGCTGTTGCAATTGCTGTTGTTGCATTTGCATTTGCGCTTGTTGTTGCTGTGCTTGCTGTTGTTGGACCTGCTGTTGAGAAGGATTGATTTGCTTGACGAGCTCGTTGGCTACATCACCGCTCATTTTGGAGACCTGAGAACCGCTCATATTGGCGGAATTCTGCACTTCCTTCATGCGCGCTGCCGCTTCAACATTTTCCGGATCGATGAGAACACAGACCATATACGCTTTGTAAGCGGCTGCGAAGTCACCTACGGCTTCCAGGCAGACACCCATGAAGAACTGATATTTTCCGTTCTTGGGCTCGAGCATTACAGCCTGGTTGATCTCACCCAGGGCTTCTCTGCGCAGACCTTGTCCGAACAAAGTTTCAGCAGCCATTTTGTGCTTTTCTGCTTTGGCATGCTGATAAGCCCTGTTGAGGCTTGCTCTTCCGGATTCCAATCCGGGGTTTCTTGGTTCGAGCGCTTCCAGCCGGCGGTATTCCGCTTCAGCTCCAATGAAGTCACCCGTGAGTTGCATGGCGCCAGCCAGACCCAAATGATTTTCAGCAAGCAGCGGGTTTTGCGCTACTTGTTTGCGCCACAGTTCGACCAGTGCCTGACCGGCAGCGATGTCTTTGCTGTCGCAAATGACGGCTTTGCGCAATGATGCGGCAGCCGACGTGAAGTCGTTTCTCGACATTTGCACGAAACCCAGCTGTCTATGAGCTGGACCGTAATCTGCATCCTTTACTATGGCCTGGCGATAGTAGGCCATTGCATTGGTGACTTGACCGTAGCGCAGTGCCAGATCGCCCATCTTTTGATAGATGCGGGCGGAGGCATCCAGTGCCATTGCTTGTTGATATTCAATAGATGCGCCGACCAGATCGTTGGCGGCCAAAAGTTTGTCGCCCAGATCAATTCTTTGATCGGCGTTGCCGGGATCAATACCTTGTTTCTTCAAGCTTTCACTTAAAAGCTTGGCGGCCATCGAGTTGTCCGAGGCGGCGGCGAGCGCTTGTCTAAATAGATGGGCGGCGCCGGCAAAATCCTTTTGAGCGAGCCTTTGTTGACCGTAGGCGGTGCGGGCGGCTGAAAGGTTGATTTTGAATTGCTTATTGGACGGATCATATTGAAGGGCTTTTTCATGAGCGATGATTGCTTCGCTCCAGCGGTTCTGTTTGCCGAAGGCAACTGCCTGGTTGTTGGCGTCTATTGCCGTTTGCTGGTATTGCTTGGCGTTTTCGACTTGCTGCGCCTGGGCCTTCTTTACTGCTTCCAGGGCGTCCAGCTTTTGCTGCTCAGCTTTCTTGGCGTTGTCGGCATCCTGTTGCTTCTTGACCTTTTCTTCTTCGCGATAATCAAGCCGGCGCTGAAATCTGGAAGCGCTGGGCGGGATAACTGTCGAATTGCTTTCGTTGAATTCTTTGGTCTCGCGCTCATAAGGCAATGGCGCGCCGGTCAACTTTGTGGCCAGTGCGCTTTGAGTGCCGAGGGCTACCGAGCAGGCTAGTGCCAGGATGTAGGGTGAGACTTGAAGTGAGGACTTTTTGAGCATTTTTGAGAATCGAGGTGTCTGATTGGTCGTAAAAGCTGGTTTTTTCGGACGTCCCAGGGGTTGTCGGGAGGCGAATGTGAGCACAGCTTAACGATTTGGGTTGGGGAAAGCTATTGGGGGTTATCCCACTGCCTTCGTATATCTCCCACGCCGGCTTGTCCAAAAAGCCAAAACTGCCCGCCATTGCCGCTTTGAGCCCACTTTAACTATCTATTCGTGAAAAGAAAACGAATAAAGAAGGGATGTAAAGGGGATTTTGCAAAAGTTTGGAATGGAAAAATCGACCAGCAAAAACGGGCGGGTCAATCAAAAACCGTTTTACTCCGAAAATTTGTGGCATTGTTAGAATTAGGCGTGGAAGACTCAAGCGGCTGATAACTGACGCCTTTAGCCGAATCGAGCCTATATCCCTCGCATATACCGTCCAGGCGTTGAGAATTTACTCCGGAGACATTCTTGGACTCTACATTTCGCTCCAATCCTTTCCGTCCACGCACTATCTTGTGCGAGAGGCATGAATTAATCCGCTTCGGACTGAAGCGTGTCGTTTCGGAAGTGGTCGATATCATCGGCGAAGCTGCCGACGGCATGACCGCTACGGAAATGATTCGCAGGCAACGTCCGGACTTTGTCATTCTCGATGTCGATCTTGATGTGCTCAACGGTGTTGAAGTTTGCCGGCGCGTCACTCAAGAGCTGCCGAACTCAAATGTTCTGGTTCTCACCGACTCTTATCACGCCACTAAGTATCACAACCAGCTCATGAGAGCGGGCGCCCGCGGATTTTGCCTGAAGAGTTCCGGACCAAGAACTCTATTTGAAGCTATTGAGCAAGTTACGCGCGCTCTGCCTTACTGTGACCCCAAGATTACTCAATTGGTTAAGCAAGCTCCTTCGACGAGCATGCCCAATTGCAATCTAACCGATCGTGAAATTGAAGTTCTTATCCGTCTTGATCTTCGCAATAAAGAAATTGCCGAAGAACTTGATATGAAACTGCGCACAGTGGAAAAGCACATCGAGTGCATTCTGGCCAAACTGAAAGTACCGACCAGAACCGCTGCCGCCCTCAAGGCTGTTCAACTGGGTTATGTGCTCTTGCCCAAAATGCCCGGCAGAGACCCCGTAACGGGCGTCACGCACGAGCAAACGGTAGCCGAGCTGCAAGCGGAGCTGGCTATCGCCAACGAGCATTTAAGAGCCCTCCTGAAGCAAAACGAGCTGCTAAAAGAAGCGCTCAATGAAAAAATTCGTCCTGCCGAAGATGATGAAGAGAGAAGGCGGCAAGAAGAAGAGAAAAGAAGACGGATGGGGTTGAACCCCAGACCGGAAGATGAACGCTAGGACTTTGGCTCTTTACCGTGCCTTCAGTTACTCTCAGAGAACTTCCTTTGAGCGTGCAGTTTATCTTTTATCTCTGTCTTTGCTGGCAGGGATTGCTCTTATTACTCTTGATGCTTGTTCTCAGAGTCCTGTTGTAATCGAAAAATCCAGTCCTCAAATTAAGACTGTGTACTTCGACAAGGGCGTAAGGCCTCCTGAAGCCAGTCCTCCTGAGCATAATGACTGCGCCAATACTCACTGGCACTATGGCTTTATACCTGAGGTCTCCATCGATCAGATTGCGCGCGAGCGGGTGACTGAAGGTGAAGAAGTTTCATTCAGGATCAAGAAGATCAATATAAAGCTGAATTTGGAAATTACAATGTGGCTGCCGGAAAAACCTACTGAAGATTGCCTGGAGCACGAAAAGGGTCATGCGGCAATTTGCGTCGACGATTATAAAAACGCCGAAACTATTGCTCGCGATGCGGCCATGCCCTTGATCGGAAAAGAGTTGGTGGCACGGGGAGCGGATTACAAGACAACGATCAAGCAAGCTCTCACTGAAGTCAATCAAGAGATGGCTAGAAGGTATCGCGAAGAGACGGTCGACAAAGCCAATGTAACCGCCGGTCTTTATGACAAGATGACGGTCAAAGATCATGCCGCGGCCAAGGTCAATCAGAAAGTTGCCGATGCAGAGCTTGAATACACGCGCATATTGCCGGAACTCAAAGAAAGACGCGCCGAAGCAGAGCGCCAATTGAATGAGCGCATGATGAAACAAGGTAAGGCTCCTCCGGAACCGAGCATGGACTCCAGCGCTGCTCCGCCCAAGAAGCCCTAATTCGTAAGAGTGATGCCATGCATCGCCCGGTTGTGAAATGGCGAGTTAAGCCGGGCGACGCGTGGCGTCGCCCCTACAAGAACAATCACGGCCACTAATCAGTGGGGTCGTTTTTCTTGGTTTTGTAGCCCTTCTTGTTGGCACCTGTAACCGGGTCGACAAAAGGAATCGCGATGCGGAATCTGATGTCCACTTCTGCTCCGTTTTGTAAATATGTGGGGCGAGTTAGACCTCCAGCCGGTCCAAGAAGAAATTGAACAAGCGGCAGACCGCCCGGCAAGCCGAAGTCGTTGCGAACCAATCCTGCCCCTTGCGCGTTAGGCCAGATCTTGTAATTGACGCCGCCGATCGTCACTTTTGTGGGTGGTCCGGGAGGCGGGCTGCCGATCCAGACCCAGCTTGTGGCACCGTCACCGCTACCACCGCAGTCGCCACCATGCATGATGCCTGTCTTTCCGACAGACGCGATTTCAAGCTTGCGAGAGCCCACTGCAATCATATTTTGCATTGGATGTGTCATGGAAATTGGAAAGACCACCTGCGCATTTTTGAGCGGTTCACCGCCGTGCTTGCCACCATTAATGGTGCCGGGGTTGTAGCCGTAATCTCGAATGTGAATGTCATATGTGTTTGTGTCTGTGCTGGTTAGCGCATCTTGAGCTACACCGTACATCTGGTTTTCGCTTGCCACCCAGTACGGGGAGGTATCGAGTGTAGGGTCATAGTTGTATTGCACAGTCCCATCGGACTTTACCGAGAATACGTGAATTGAAGGTATTCCTGTGTTAGTGAGCGGCTCAGACACTAACTGCACGGCCTGGTCGGCGTTGATTCGTGCGCCGCTTCGTCTCAGCCAGTCATAATAGCCACCGGCGGCAACGCCCGTGCCATTGCCTGGACCAGAGCCAGTCCACGGTGTGGGAGTGAGATTGCTGCCCGGGTCCGGATAGTCGCCGTTGTTTGATGTTTGGATATTGATCGGTCCGGCGCCGTTCATTCCAGGCATGGTCAAGATTGTATTGAAGCTCGTGATTTCCGGCGGCATTGCATCAGGAAAGCTGACCGATAGTGTGCCGGGAGCTGGTTTGGGATCGTACACGCTGGCAGTGGCAGCGCAAGTTTGCGCGTGAACAGTGCGCCATTGTTTGTCGGCCTGGTCTTGAATTTTTTGATCCGCTTCCGCTTTGATAATCGACGGCATCTGATAGGGAACGCTGGCGAGAGTTTCTGTAAATTTTCTGGGATCGACCAGCTTGAGGCTGTCACCGATTGCCGCAAAAACAAAGTCTTCACCGCCAAATGGAATATTTACTCCGGACATGTAGCAGCCGTTCAGTGCCTGGTCATCTGAGACATTGGCATATGAAGTCGGCTTGGGGGTCGGAACGTTGGTTTGCATGGGAGCGCTTATTGAGCCCAATGTCAATTTCATCGAGCCGGCGACATAGGTGGCACTGCCGGTCATGCGCACGAGATTTTGATTGTAAGCGGCTTCGGCTGCCGTGTAAGGATTGACGGGGTTGCCATCAATGTCTTTAGAGCTGCCAGATCCGGTCAACGCTTGTCGAATTTCATTGGCGAGATTGTCTTTGGCTTTTTTGAGATTGGTGAGATCGCGCTTGGCCAGGCTCTTCATCACTGAATTGTTGAGAGCGTCGGCAATGATCATATCGAGGCGAATTGTGCCCATCATCGTATTGATGCCGTTTACCGGCATGAAGTAATTGTCTCCGGCGGCTGTTGATTTGCCGATTGGCGCCGCATCTGAAAGCGAGATGAAGCCGAAGTTGGGGTCATTGATGACGATGCGTGAGGTCTCTTTTGCCGCTGCCAGTGCCGCGGCTTCTACTGCTGTGCGCTGCTCCTGGTTGCTGCCCATGAGGCGGGTATAGCCGAGAGCGAAAAGCAGAACGACTATTAGTATCCCGGCTGCTATCGCTGCTATCAAGGCAAGCGTGTTTCCCTTTGGCGTGCGCATCAAGCGCTTGGATTTTGTTGGTACGTTCATCGCTCTTGTTCCATTGGTAAGCCGGGATGCCGGTGCAAACTCTTGCGCAAGAAGGCTACTGGAATGATTGTCGAGACTAGTAACAAGCAGACGGGAGAAGACTAGCAAATAAAAAGCCTAATTTGGCAAGTACATTGTATGTATTTGAACACAGTCAAACATCGCCCCAAGGGGTGACCGAAACTTTCAAAAAGACAAGGCACGCCGTGGAAGCGTGCCTGTCCGTTTTTGACTGTCGGTAGTCAAATTTAGTCGTCCGGGTCACCTTTCTTGTTTACGTAGACCTTAGGCACTATTGAAGCCGCGGTCAGGTCTACTGCCTGGCGGAATCTCACGTCGACACAGGCTCCGTTTTGGAGGTATGTCTGGCGCATCAAACCGCCGGCCGGGCCTGTGAGGAACTTAATCAGCGTGGCGGCTGGATCGAGCAAACCAAAGTCGTTTCGAGCGCCCACTCCGGTTATGGCATTAGGCCAGATCTTGTAGGAGACACCACCGACGGTGACCTTGGTGGGCGGTCCGGGTGGCGGGCTGCCGATCCATACCCAGCTGGTTGCTCCGTCTCCACTGCCGCCACAGTCTCCACCTATCATGGTGCCTTCTTTTCCTGCCGAAGCAATCTCGAGGACGCGGCTGCCGACTTCAGTTGAGTTTTCGGTCAAGATCGGTACGACCACACTCGCATTGACGAGCGGCTCTCCACCGTGCTGTCCACCATTAATGGTGCC
Source organism: uncultured Candidatus Obscuribacterales bacterium (assembly GCA_964531315.1). Taxonomy (GTDB): domain Bacteria; phylum Cyanobacteriota; class Vampirovibrionia; order Obscuribacterales; family Obscuribacteraceae; genus QKMZ01. The sequence goes on from CAZHEZ010000035.1 coordinate 23,280, forward strand.
CGGTTGATAACCGTAGTCTCTGATGTGTATGTCATAGTCGTTTTTGTCGCTGCTGTTTAGTGCATCCTGCATTTGACCGTACAACTGGTTTTCACTGGCTACCCAGTACGGATTTTGCGCGATTGCAGTTGTATTGTCGTATTGAATGGAGCCATTGGCTTTGATCGAGAAGATGTGGAAGCTGGGCACACCAGAGTTGGCCAAAGGTTCGCTCACTAATCCGACAGCCTGAGCGGCATCCAGGCGGGCGCCCACTCTGCGCATCCAGTCGTACAGACTGCCGGCGAGTACTGTGCTTCCGGTTGGTGTGCCGCCGCCGCTGTAAGTGAGCGGGTTCAATGAGGTTCCGGGATCCGGATAGTCTCCACCGAATGACTTGGTCAAGGTGATTGGGACGCCGTTCATGTTTGGAAAATTCAGGATTGCACTGATGTTGGTCGCCTCAGGGGGCGTGCCGTCCGGGAAGCTCAAAGTAAACGTACCGGGTGCCGGCTTCGGGTCGTATACGCTGGCTGGTGCTGCGCAACTGATGGCATGCACTACCTGGGTGGTCTTACGTTCAGGATCTTGTATTTTTTGGTCTGCTTCGGCTTTGACAATCGAAAGCATCTGATAAGGGACACTGCCGGAGGAGTCGGTGAACTTTCTGGGGTCAACCAACTTCAGGCTGTCGCTGACTGCGGCGAAAACGAAGTCTTCACCACCGTAAGGGATGCTTTGTCCCGACATGTAGCAACCGTTTTGAGACTGAGTGCCGCTCACATGCGAGAAATCCGACGGTTTGGGAATGGGAATATTGGTTTGCATAGGGCCGTCCAGGCAGCCCAGGGTGAGCTTCATGGAGCCGGCTACATACGATGAGCCGCCTGTGAGTCTGACCTGGTTTTGCTGGTAAGCCAGCTCTGCTGCAGCATAAGGATTCACAGCCTGCCCGTCGGCGTCTTTGCTGCTGCCTGTGCCGGTAAGGGACGATTTCAGCTCAGCAATGAGGGTGTCTTTGGCAGATTTGAGATTGGTCAAATCTCGTTTCGCCAGGGTCTTCATTGCCGTGTTGTTCATGGCGTCGGCGATGATCAGATCGAGCCTGATCGTCCCCATCAATGTATTGACGCCAAAAACCGGCATGAAGTAGTTGTCTCCGGCGGCCGTGGCTTTCCCTACCGGTGCCGCGTCTGACAGCGACATGTAGCCGAAATTCGGATCGTTGATGACAATACGAGAAATCTCTTTGGCGGCGGCCAGTGACGCTGCTTCAATGGCGGTGCGCTGTTCCTGGTTGCTGCCCACCAGCCTCGTATAGCCGAGAGCGAAAAGTAGAATGATCAGTAGAAGTCCGGCCATTACAGCAGCGATGAGAGCCAGAGTATTTCCTCTGGATCTTCGGGACTGCCTGTGGGTCAGCCGTCTCGTGATTCCATGTTGATGAATCATAACCCTTTACCTTATTGTGTCGTCGAAACCAAACCGCAATTTTGATTGGAAAAATCCGCACTTTGGCCGTAAAAACAGCCAGCTTGAACCGTTTGCACTGTCGTGCATTCCCCCAAGCTCTCCAATTGGTAACCTTAGCGATTTTTAAGTCGCATCTAAATTATAGCCAACAGGCAGTTTCAGGAATCACCCAGCAGGGCTATGTCCGCAAAAATCCCGGGATATCAAGTCTGGCTCATGCAAAGGGACGCCGGAGGGCTGTAAAGTCCGATAGTTCTTGTGGCAGATTCCTTTGATTCAGTGACTCCTCATACTTTAAATCGAGAATCGACAACCCCTGAAACCGTCCCGCTCAATGCGCGGTTTCGTCGCCCCAACTTGTCTTTGTGGCTGGGTATCGTGGCCATCACTTTCGGTATCGTTGCCCTGGTGCGGGTTTGCCATATTATATTGACCGTCGGCGGCAATAATATTTCCAACGACTATCTGGACGTCACCCCTTTCATCAATCGTGCCTTCAGCGGGCAGATTAACCTCTCCAACCTGTTTTCCAGCCTCAAGGTCGGGCAGCACATTGTGGCCTTGCCGATCGCCTTTCATTTTTTGTCGGCCTATTTATTCGACTGGAATGCCCGCGCCGAATTATTGATCGGCGTTGGAATCAACCTGGTCAGGTCGTTGCTTTTGTGGGATCTGGTCGCGGGCGATCAAAGGAAAGAATGGCGCCTGCTTCTGTTCGGTGTAGTTTTAACCCTCGTCTTTTCCATGACACAGGCTTCCGTGCACTTCTTCGGACAGGCATGCTATCCGGTCAGCCTCACCACATTAGGATTTACGGTCGCACTCTGGGGCCTTTTGCGGTTTAAAAACGACTGGCGCGGCACTGCTTTGATGCTGGTCGGTGGAATTGGCTCCGCCTTGTCCATGGGAAACGTTCCCCCTTGCTGGTTTGTTTTGCTGCTTGGTCTGGTCGCCTATGGATATCGCGTTAAGCGCTGGCCCGTGTATTTAGCATGGGCTGTGGGGTCCGTTCTTTCGATTGCGCCGTATCTTCATTTTCTTGTCGCCAAATCCAACGCCCTGGAAAATACTCAACACGCATTTAGCTGGATCTTCATGATCAACTTGCTTGGCCGTCCTTTTGCCAATCAAGTCGGGCTGGTTGTAGGACGACTTCCCATGGCTGAATTCATGGGAGTGACAGGACTGCTTATGTTTGCTATAGCGCTGGCGGCAAATTGGCGGCAACGGCAGTTTTCCCTGCCGGTGAAGAGTTCGTTATTGCTTTGTGCTTATGGATTGAGTTCTGCCGTAATGATCAGCTGCGTGCGTGCGTACGTCACTCCCTGGTACGGTTCTTTTGCGATTTACTTTTGGATTGGCTTGTTCGGTTTGCTCCTCTCTGCGCTGGTTTTCAATCCCCAGTCAGGCGCAAAGGAAACTTGCCTTGCCACTGCAAACTCCATTTCCGAAAATAAGACGGCAATACGCAGCGATGCGCTCTGGAAAGCCGCCTGCATCATTTGTCTTGTTTGTTTTCCCTTTATGTATTTCCTCTCTAACAAGTCATGGAAAGACAAGCATGTCTATCTCAGCGCGCGCGCGCCCGCGTCCGAAGCGGCTTTGCGCAATTTCAGGCAAGCGCCTAGCTATATCGAGTCATTGCTCTTTCAGTGGGGCGACGGCAGACCGAATAATGTCGTCAATATGGCTCGTCCTCTGGAAAGGTATCAATTGTCGGCCTTTGCCCCAGACCAGACCTGGAGCCTGCAGGGCGACTTTGTGCTGCCTGGTGTGCGCGTTTTTAACACGGCAGATGTGCCGCCCGTTCGCTTTCTGGAAGATCAGGCAGTCGACCACCCTGTGCCGTGGTCGCATTATGAATATGACAATCTCTATGTCCATGCTCCAAATGCCGTCAGCTGGACCTTCTCTCTGCCTGCCGATGGGCTATCGGCCAGGTTGAAAACCGCATTTGCGATCGCTTCGCCGGACAAGAAGCACAAGCCTGCCATTACAGATGGTGTCACAGGAAAAATCTTTGCAGTAGTGGGAGATCCTTTATTGACTGACAGGAAAGAATTGCTGCAAGAGGTTCATGCTTCAAAAGCCGGACTATGGCGGCCAATTGAAATTGACCTGTCCCGGTTTAAAGGAAAAACAGTCAGTCTTATTTTCACCGCTGATGGTGGAATTGACAAACAAGATGACTATTCTGTTTTTCAATATCCTTGTATTGATGTGAAACTAAGACGGCGCAGCGCTGAGGAAAATCGCAGTGCGGCTCTGCTTGCCGATGCAAAACCATCGCCCTGGCTGCCCGTCAATACCGATCTAAACAAGGACTTCGGCAAGAATTTTGCCAGCAAGTTTGACTTGCCGCCAATGTCGAATGCAAACTGGCGAAGTTCAACGCAAGCGATTTCCACTCCATCTGACATACAAGGCAAAACCAGCGGGGTTCAACAAGCATTTTCGACACTAACCTACAGCGACCCGGTGGGGATTCGGCTGGACAGTTACAGCCATCTGCTTGTGTCAATGAAAGCGCCGCCTACCATGCCCTGGCGTTCTCTCAAAGCAGCAATTGTTTTGCAGGACGGCAAGCACCACGCCTTAAGCATTCCACTTCCAGCGGATGCAGACACTCATGTTTGCAGCTTTGAATTGAAATTATGTGATCTGCCCCAAAACGGCCGGCTCAGACAATTGGTGTTATATCCGGTGGCAGCACCGGGAGCCGGCGCAACAGATGCAATCACTGTGAATAGTGTTTCACTTGTGAAGGAGCGAATGCCCGCCTGGCTGGGTCATTAACTGTCTTTCAGATGGTTGACGAGAAGTTTGTATTGATCTTTGGTATCCTCACAACCGTCCACCGTCTCAATTGAAAAACGCGTATCAATATGAGCAAAGGCAATTTCGAATTTAACTCCAAAATCATTGCTGCAACTTGTCTGGCGGCATTCTCCTTTCAACAGGCCTCATTGGCTGCCGACGTTGCGCCTGCCGTCAGTGCAGATGCCGCTGCTGCCCCAAAACCTGTCGCAACCAAGCTCGCAGCACCCAAAGCCGCTTCCAAAAGTGACACCGCGGCGCCGCCATTTCCGGTGGCGGGAAAAGTTTCTAGAACACTGCAAACTGTGACGGGGCTGAATTTCCTGGGATCGTTAATCGCCGGACAAGCAGCCGGCTCGGTTCTGAAAAAGAAGATGGGCGGCAACGTCAAAGTAAAAGTGAAGCTCTACAGTTTTACCGACTTGCTCTCAGGAAAAGTGAAAGCAGTCGATTGCTCGATGGCAGATTCAAAAATCAAAGGCGTCAGCCTCGGTCATATTAATGCCACGACCAATCAGCCAATTTGGCTGGATCTGCACGACAAGCGTCATATCCAGCTGAAGGCGCCCATTCTTGTATCAGTAAAGACAGCACTTACACCCGACGAAATTGCCGCTGCGCTGAAGAGCGATAAAGTTTCCAAATCCCTGCGTGGTCTGAATCTGGACTTGCCTGGCCTGGGCGATTCGCAATTGCAGGTAGTCAATCCGAAAGTTGCAATCACTGACGAAAATGTCTGCATAGAAGCGCTTTTGAAGGCCGAAGGAGCCGACGACTCTAAAGGTCTGCCGATTAAGATCACTGGAAAGCTACGGCTCAAGGGTGATTCACGAATTGAAATCGCTGACATGAAGGTGGATAGCAGCGAAATTATTGAGCCGGAGAAATTTGCCGTCTTTGCCGAAGAATTGCTGAATCCGCTTATTGACTTGCGAAAGTTGGATAGACGCGATCATGCTTTCCGTTTGACTTCACTTGATGTAGACCACAATGGGCTGGTCAGTGAAGGGCGTTTGCTGATTGTGCCGAAGACTCCGCAGACGGTTGCGCAAACACCGACAGGAATTGCCGGAACTGCTCAAAAAACCAAGTAAGATTGACCCAGCGGTTGTTGGATTGGGGGATTGATGGCATTGAAACTTACTAAAGCGCGTCTTGTTCAAATAGCGGCCGGCACTCTGGCTTGCACAGCATTATTTCTGACTGGCTGCGCCGAAAGGAAGATATTGACTGGTTCGTCTGTTCCCGAGAGAAAGGCCGAACGGACTGTCCAGGCAGAATTGATGGGCAATTCGGCTGAAGTCTGGTTCGTAAAACCGAATGGCGAAAATCTCGAACTGGTGAAAGTGAGCCGCAAATGCGTCGGCAAAGACAAACTGGAATCGGCACTGAACGAACTCTTGCACGGACCGACCGGCGATGAGGAGAGTCAGGGGCTGGCTTCCGAAATACCGAAAGGGACGATTCTATTGGGCGTAAAACCTCTCGACGATGATTACGAGATCGATTTGTCCAAGCGTTTTGCCTCGGGTGGCGGTGAAGCATCCTTTGAGACCCGCCTGGAGCAGCTAAAGCTCACAGTCAGCTCGGTTGTCGGCGATAAGAAGGTCTATCTCAACATCGAAGGCAAGCGCCTGGTCGCAGCTTCTGATGGGCTGGAAGTACAACAGCCGATTAACTACTAGGATGACGGCCGGGCGACGCATGGCGCCGCCCCTACATTAAACCGGGTAAAGCCGGCAGCGGCGGCGCAAACCGCATTAACAAAGGATGTCGGTCCGGGCGAATTCTAAAACAGTCTGCTATCATGAGCGTTCGCTAGGCGCTCGGGCTTTCTTCAAGCCGGGAGCTTGGTTTCGAACCGGTTCTATGAGGCGGTTCGGGAATAACTGCAAGAGACCACGTTTCTCTTTCGGCATCCAACCTACCTGAGTTGAAATAATAGATATGAAACAAGGCATTCATCCCAAATATCAAGAAGTCAAAGCGACTTGCGTCTGTGGCGCTGAAGTCCTGACTGGTTCCACCAAACCGAATATCCGGGTGGAAATTTGCAGCTCCTGCCATCCGTTCTACACCGGACAACAAAAGATTGTTGACACCGAAGGTCGCGTAGACAGATTTGTCAAGCGCTACAGCAAGCAACAAGGCAAAGCCGCAAGCGCCAGTTAATGGTGACCAAAATCAAAACTTTGAGACTTGGCAATCAAATTGCCAGGTCTTTTTTGCTGGCATGATTTACCCTTTAACAGATTGAAGTCGATGCAAACAGGAAGTGTCCCAGGTGCAAGAAGTAAAAGCGGTAAAAATGACTGAGCTAAAGGGAAAAGAACGGCTAATAGTGGCCCTCGACGTGCCGACAATGGAAGAAGCGTTGGCACTGGTCGATGAGTTGAGAGACGAAGTCGGCATGTTCAAGGTCGGTCTCGAGCTTTTCACGCACTGTGGAACCAAGCTTTTGGACGAATTGAAGCGGCTTGAGGCTGCAATATTTTTCGACGGTAAGTTTCACGATATTCCCAACACGGCTGCAGCCGCCTCCAGAGAGATTGCTCGCCGGGGCGTGGCCATGTTCAACGTCCATGCTGCCGGTGGCGGCGAGATGATCAAGGCAGCCCAGAAAGCAGCACACGAAGCAGCTGATGCAGCCAATGTTCAGCGCCCCATTCTTCTGGCCGTTACTGTTTTGACCAGCATCTCTCAAGAAATTTTGACCAATGACCTGGGCATGACCGACAAAGTCGATCAGGTCGTCTCTCGATATGCTTCTTTAGCCTACAAGTCGGGTGCAGATGGAGTGGTGGCATCGGCTAAGGAAGTGCCGATCATCCGCTCGCAAATCGGCAGTAAATTCATAATTGTCACCCCCGGAATCCGCCCCACCTGGGCATCCGAAGACGACCAAAAACGCATCGTCACACCCAAAGAGGCAGTCGAAATGGGCACCGACTATGTGGTTGTCGGCCGACCGATCACGCGTGCCAAAGACAGAAAAGACGCAGCCAAGCGTATCGCAGAAGAATTGAGCATTTAGTTTCTAGACAGGGAATCGGCATCTAGTCTCCATGGTGGCAAGAAGAGAAATACACAAGCTGGTCAATGCGATTTTCGCATTGCTTTTTTTGCTGTGGACAGCGCTTCCGGCTCCGGCTGCCGACGATCGCGAGCGCCCCGTCAATTTCATTTTCTTAGTCGATGTTTCCGGCAGCATGGTCCTCAAGTCTACGATGGTCAAAGGGCCGGAGGGCAAGGACGTCACTCTCTTTGAAGCGTTGCGCTCGGCGCTCAAACAGATGGTGGAAGACAATCGTTTGATTGGCTCAGCCAGCAAAGTTTCATTCACAACCTTTGGCACTCAAGTTATTGAAAAATCGGATTGGCCGACGAAACTGACAGACAGCACAACGCGCGCCGATCTGGTCGCTAAAATTGTCTCGCCGGAAACACTGGCGGCTGACAAACACGGCGATACATACATGGGCGGGGCGCTGCACACTGCCCTTGAGAAAGCGCGTGCCATGGCAAAAGAGAGCGATGCTTGCACGATGACTTTCATCGTCATGTTTACAGACGGTTGGGACGAACCGCCGGCCAATGCGCAGTTCAAAGTGAAAGATGTCGCCAAACAAATTTTGGCAGAGAAAAAACTGGCCAAGGAAAAGGTCGGCGTAGATACGTGGCAAACACGCGTGGTCGGCTTGCAGAGACTGCCTGAGAGTAAGGCGGGAACGACAACGGCAAAAGAACTGGCATCTCTTCTGGGCGGCGAATTTATCGACGTCAATTCGCAATCCGGTGGCACTGTTTCGGACAGAATTTTTGCGGCACTGAAAAGAACAGTGGAAAGCATGAAGGGTGACATCGTTCTGGGACGCGCTCAGGAAGCGGCGGCCGCAGCCGATAAAAACGCCAAAGGCTTAAAAGCGGGGTGTGTAGTATTTGGAAACGTAGATGGCAACGGCATGTCCGATTGCTCATTTCCAGTTGATCTGCATTCGTGCTACGCGGAGGATGTCGACAAAGTTGAAGAATGTTCGGGCGGCATGGATGCAAATTTGAAGGCCCGCGAGCTTGGAAAGTTGGCGGCGTCAAATTCATTGGGCGCCGGCACACGCCTTGCCTCGACCCTGGCAGCGGGCGCAATCACTGTCGCATTGACTCACCCGGACGTGGTGCTTGCTCCCATAATCCCGGGGCGCAAGTATGAGGGCGATACTCCGACAAATCTTGTTCCGGTCACCGTTCAGGCGCACAGCAATTGTCCGGCCGGGCATTTTCTCGGTTTTCTCAAGATGTCATCGAGTGCACGAGTGCCTCAATATGTTCCATTTCTCGTGTCGGTTCCCAGCCGCCTGGTGATTTCGCCCGAAAGCATCAGTCTGAAAGTGAAAAAGCCAGGATTTTTCTTTCCGGAATCAACAGCAGTCGAGCTTTCTGCCAGCTTCGGACAATCGGAAGGAGCCAAGCGGCAGACAGCTGTGAATGTGGAAGTCCAGCCGGAAGCAGCGCCAATGAAGCCGGAAGCCGGCAAACCTGCTGCCGCCGCCTTTGAAAACGAAAAAATCGACGTGTCCGACATCAATGACGGCAAAGCGGTCAAATTCACCTATGATGCAGCCAAGGCGGACAAGCAAGATATCAAAATGACGATTGCCATTCCCGGCAGGCAAAAGCCCGGTCACTATTCGGGAAAACTGCTTGTCAAAGTGAGTGGCGATTCGGAAACCATGGCGCCCAGCCAGATTCCTTTTGACATAGTCGTGGACCCCAGCCCCTGGGAAGAGGTGGCGCCGGTTGCCGTGCCGCTCATAATCGTATGTTTGATTGTCTGCGGGTTGTGCATATTCCTCTGGCTGTCCACCTTGAAACGTGATCGCTAGCCGCGACTGCAAACCCAATGTAGGCGCCAATTCTTGTGAGATTCTTAAGAGTTAGATTTAGGCGTTTAGGATTTTTCCCGAGCGGGCTAATGCCTAGTAATTAGAAATCAAAAACAGAACACAACCAATTGACCTGACAAGGGGAAGGACGTTAAAGAGCATGGACACTACGTGGTGGTATGGCATTCTCGCGGTAGTTAGCATTCTCATCGCTGTTGCCCTCAGGTTCGGCATTTATACAATTCTCGTCAAATTCAACCGCTGGTTGCCCGAGAAGGCAACCAAGGTAGCCAACGTCTCCAGCATGGCAGCCGGCGGCGTCGCGCTTGTAGCTCTGGTAGGAAATTTTCTGCTGACCAAGCACTGAGTTAGAATTTTTGCGGCAAACAACCTGAGACAAAGCGCTCGGGGCGTTGACCGTAGCTGGTCTTTTTTGTACGAATTCGTGAGTTTATTTGGGTTTGGTTATTCGGTGTCAGTCAGCAAAGGCAAACTTTAGAGGACTCGAAAGTCATGGCAATTAGAACAATCCCATCCCTGGTGGTAGGTCTTGGCGGTACTGGCAAACGGGCGCTGACGCACCTGAAGCGACGCATATTTGACACTTACGGGGTGGAAGAGCTGCCCTGGATTCGCCTTTTGTCAATCGACACCGACAGTGCCGGCGTCAACAATCCCCCAGTTATCAGTCAGATAAATGGCGAATTCATCAATCTTGGCAATACCGAATTGCGCGTCATCGATCAAAGCGATACGCCTCAGGTAATAAGCAATCTGTCGGCGCCGGAAAACAAACATATTCTGGATTGGTATCCGGACCCCGATTTAAAAGTCGACTTCCCGAAAGCGGCGCGCGGCTCGGGGCAGGTAAGAATGTTCGGCCGCATCGGATTGTACAAAGGCGACAACCTTCATACGACCTACCGCTGGCTGCAACAAGCCGCTCATGATGTATCCGATCCAGCGTCCTGGGAAGAATTTCCGGGATTCGATATCGACCAGAATCTGCAGTTCGTATACATCATCTGCTCGCTTTGTGGTGGCACAGGCAGTGGCATGTTCCTGGATGTGGCCTATATGCTCAGAAAAATCTGCGGTGTCGATCCGTCGACAAGAAGATTTGTAGGCATGCTGGTAATGCCTGAAGTCTATGAGCCGGTTGTGGAAAACGCCCATATCAAGCGGATTTACGCAAACGCCTATGCATCATTGCGCGAATTGGATTATTTGCTCAATAGCCCCAAACGTTCTTACAAAATCCGCGGGAAGGATCATACTTTTGTAGATTTCTCAGGAGACGTGACACCTTTCGATTTCACTTTCCTTTTCAGCAATAAGAACCGACGCGGCGCCGTCATTTCGCAGCGTCAGGTTTCAGGCGATAAGCCGGTCGCCGTCGATGACCGAGTGGCGCAGTATATGTCGGAGACAATCGTTACTGATGTGCTCTCACCGCTCACAGAACGCAGCGAGTCAATTCTCAGCAATATTTTCACTTCCATCTCCGAGCCGGAACAGGTGGAGGATCGCATATTCCATAAATCATATTCAGCCGTCGGTGTTTCGTCCGTCAAGGTTCCACCGATCGGGCACTTCGAAGCAATGATTGAGTCTCGGGTATGCAATTCGGCCATCGACTTTCTTTTGAGACCGGACCCTGAGGTCACTGAAAAAGCTCTGGCTAAGCAATTTTTTTCCGATCACCTGTCGAAGATTGAAGAAGAACTGACACTGAAAAGCAGTTTGAGCATGGATCCTGCTTACGGTCGATTTCTCTCGCGGCCTTTCCATGAAGAGTTTCGCATCAACAGACCGGCCTGTGTCAATAAGCTAAAACAGTGGGTGGATGCGGCTCTTTGCGAACAGGTGAATGAGGACAGCCCGCTTGAAGGAGAGCAGAAAGCGTTTGCTGCCCGCAAGGCTACTCTTGATGTTGTCTCTGCCGAACTGGATAAGTCATTTAAGATTTTTGCCGACGATCCGGAGCGCGGTTATGTATTCCTTTATGAATGGCTGGAAGAGCTGATTGCCAACTGCAAATCTAGAGTTCAGCAATTGACGTCTGTGCCGCAAGTGGAAGGAGATCCGTGCCGCCAGGTCAAGGAAGCAATCGATTCCTTGCAGCGGGTCGGCAATGACGTTCAACTGCCTATCCTGCGCGACACTCTTGAAGTGCTTCTGGAGCGCCTGTCCGAGTATTACGATAGCCGTGGGCGTTCGCTGCGCACGCATACATTAATGGTTGGCTTTTACGACGAACTCAACAAGCGTTTTGAAAAGTTGCTCTCCAAAGTAAAAGGATTAGTCGACAACATCAAGCATTTGGACGAGAAAGTCGGTGCCGAATTCGACCAGACGGTAGCCGATCTCGGTGATATGACGCAAGAACGCGTTCTTATCGACAAGAATCTGATCGGTAAAAAGGAAGTCGAGAAATTCGTTGATGGCTTATTGGAAAAGCTCTGGCACAAGGGTGATTGGAAAGCAGTAGTGCCGACTCTTTCCAACGACATTAAGAACATCCTCGAGTCCGAATTGAGTTATAAACTATTGCAAATTCAATTCGATGAATCTCTCACCGATCAAGTGCGCAAGGAGAAAATCGAAAGCGGACTGCGCGAATTCGTGCGCACTAAGATTTTGCCGAAGATATTCACAATTGACCCGGCCACAGGCAAGTGGAAAGAGCCGCATTACACAACAGCCGACGGCAAGAGTCTGCTTCTGGACTTCGGCGCCGAGAATCTTCTCGCCCTTATGGTTCAGCATTCTATTCCTTTGTGGTTTGTGCAAACCCACCAGATCGGGTCTGCCAGCCAGCCTGTCACGTTCCTCGGTCTTAACGGCACTCGCTTGCCTGAAAACATTGTCGAGGAAGTGCAGAAGCTGATACCTAATTTTAGGACCACCGACATTGTCCTTTCCGATGTAGAACCGCGTGTGGTCGTGAAACAATATGACCCGCTCTATTCGCTGGCATCATATGCAACCATTGGCGACTACGAAAACTATTACAAAAACACCGACCGCAAATTGAATCCGATGCACACCGATGCGAAATTCGTGCCGGAGCCGAATCCGTACCTTCAGTGGCTGACGTACAAGTCGCCTGACAGAGTGACAATCAAAGTTTGCGACCGCGGTCACGACATCAGCAGCGTTGATGACGATACTCAATTCTGCCCGCATTGTTCTTTGGACGGCGTCAAGACTTTGATCGTCAAAGGCAAGATGCTCTGCCCTCTGTGCAGCGCGATAATCGACAAGGGTTCGCGTAAATGCCCTGATTGCCGTGGTCTTATCGAAGGGCAGGAAGAGAAGGCGGCGCAGAGAAAAACCATTCCGCCGGGCACGGTCATCGATCCAAAGAAAGTGCTCTGTCCCGGCTGCGTTACCCTGGGCAAAGACAATCCGGAGACAATGGTCGTCAAACAAGGAAAGGACAGTACCGGCAAAACCTTCTGCCCAAGCTGCGGATCGGTCTGGACGAACCTCTGCCCCTATTGCGGTGCCGCGCTGGAAAAACTGACAATGTGCACCAAAGGCAGTGACTCTTGCATTTTCGAGTCACCCGAAATTCTCCTTTGTGCCGATTGCAATTGTCCGGTCACGCCCGACACTCAAAAATGCCCGCGCTGCTTGAAAGAACTGGAGGAATGCGCGCAATGCAAAGCAGCAGGCAAGGAAAAACGCATGGTGCCTGAAGGCGAGAAATGCCCGGAAAGGCACGGCGAGAAAGATAAAGTTACAGCCGCGGTTGGCGCATCGTAATTCATTGAAAGGGGTCGCGCATGGCGCTTACGTTTCATCTGGTCGATTTAAATCCTGAAGTTGTGAAAGCCTGGCAGCAGTTTTTCAGCCGCGGTGGTCGGGCTGAAATCAGCGAAGGCGACGTGATGGCGCTGGACATGACAGCAATTGTCACCCCCGCCAACAGCTTCGGGATTATGGAGGGTGGACTGGGAGACGTCCTCAATAAAGCCAGCCAGGGGAAATTAGAAACCCGCATTCGCAAAATGATTCAAGACAAGCATGCCGGTGAAATGCCGGTCGGTCAGGCGGAGATTATCAAATCAGGGATGGACAAACCACAATTCATTGTGGTGGCACCAACGGTGCGGGTGCCGATCCGGCAAACTAATACGACCGTCAATTCATATCTGGCCACCCGGGCTGCATTGCGCACTTTGGCTGCCTACATGCGAGAAGCGAATGAAAATGGCGGTGCCAAAATTGAATCAGTGGCATTTGTAGGCATGGGCACAGGCGGTGCCAAATGTCCGCCGGCCGTTGCTGCGTTCCAAATGTACGAAGCATACTGCCAGGTAGTCCTGGGTCAGGAGCCCAATTTCGCGACTATCGAAACGGCTACCGCTCACGATGTAGAGCTGAGAAAGAACCGCTTCTAGCGCCCGACATTTAATCTGTATATTTGAACTCTTGACACTAATTGTTCGTCTTCTATATTGTGATAACAAGAAAGGAGGTGAAAAAAGATGTCGGATGAAGCTATTCAAGCACTTGCAATAGAGATGCGCGCCGGTTTCGAAAGAATGGATCGCGGTTTCAAATCGGTTGACCAAAGATTTGAAACTGTGGATAAGCGATTTGATGGTATGGAAGATGAGGTGCGCGAGCTTAGAGAGCATGTGCAGGGTATAGACTCCAGGCTAGTCACAATGGAGTCGAAGTTTGAAGTGGCAGAACATCGATTCAACAATTTAGACCGCACTCTTGGCCTTATGGACGCGAAGATAAAGCACCTTGATCAGACGGTTTATCAAGGTTTCAAGCGTATGGACGTTCGATTTTCAAACCTGGAGGCACGGGTCGGAATTGTGGAAACCAAGATTGATGGGATAACTCAATTTTTGGTTGCGTCGGAAAAGAATATAAATCGCCTGTCTGATCAGGTTATGGCACACGAAGCATATATCAAAAAGGCGCAGGACAAGGATTCGGCATAAATCCTCAATGCACGCCTTCGGGCTCTTCGAATATTGGCTCTATTCCTGATAAGTCGGTGGTGCGACGTTCCGGCTTGTTGGGAGTGCGCCTGTCTTTGCCACTATTTACGGTGCCTTTTTTTACTTCATTTGCTGGTGGTAAGGTGTCGATTTCGCTGGCGCCTTTGCGCGGTTTTGTTGGTTCTTCAACCAGTAATGGCTCAGACGGCTGCGTTGTCGGTGGCGTGCCTTGCGACTCGGCTTTTGGCTCGGAATGCGATTGCTTTTCAATCTCTGAAGAGGTTTTGTCCTCTCTTTCCGGCAGGGTTTGAAACGAATCAGTAAAATGATGCAGCTCGGTGAGATCCTGGGTGGATTCATTTCCTTTCTTAAACAAATTGAGAAAAGACTGCCAGGGAGTAATCGACTTGGCGCCTTGCTCCGGTGTGTGGTAGAGGTATTCGATCGGATCGGCAAGCTCGTCGGCATTTTGATAGCGCACCAGCATGCCGCGGCTGGCAGCGGAAATTGAGCCTGTTTCCTCAGAAACGACGATACAAAGTCCGTCGTATATTTCTGACAGCCCGATGGCGGCGCGGTGCCGAGTTCCATATCTATAACTGAGTTTTGGATTGGAAGTCATCGGCAAAATAACACCGGCGGCGACGATTTTGTCCTTGCGAATAACCACCGCGCCATCATGCAGCGGGGACTGATGGTAGAAAATCGTCAACAATAGATTCATCGAGATATTAGCGTTGACGGGGGTTCCGGGGCTGACATAGTCGCGCTCACCTTCGGGTGGCTCGATCACTATGAGGGCGCCGGTCTTGCTGCGCGATAGTTCTTTAACGGCGGCGATAATCTGTTCAATATCGCGTTTCAACTTCTCTTGCTCGCTGTCTGCCAGTGAAAGGTCCGTTCGCAGCGTTTTCACCCGACCCAGGTAGCCAAGCCCACGGCGGATTTCGGGTTGGAAAACGACGACCATGGCCATGGCCGCAACCGGGATCAAGTGTTGCAAAAGGGAGGTAATGATGCTGAAACCAAGGAAATAGGAGGCCAGGAAAATCACAGAAAGGATGATTACGCCTTTGACGAGCCTTTCAGCCTGCGTGCCGACGATGCGGCTCCAAACCCAGAGGACTGCATAGACAATGATAAAAAGCTGGACAATGGTTTTTGCTACGACGATTCCGTCGAGGTGAGCAAGCATTCTTTCCAGATCCATCTGTATCTTGCTCCCCGCCTGCCCTGTTTTGCTCGCACTTGCCGGTGGCGTTTAATCTTTCAGCCTCTCCGGCACCCTGTCCTTGTTGATTAAATCGGCGTTGGATTCCCGTTCGATGATTACTTCCGCCTGTCCGTCTTTGACCAGCACACAAGCCGGGCGTCCGGTGCGATTGTAATTGGAGGCCATACTGTAGTTGTATGCACCGGTGGCGAACACGGCGATTAGATCGCCAGTTTGCGCAGAAAGATAAGCCTCCTCTACGATTATATCGCCCGATTCGCAATAGCGGCCGACAATTGCCGCCGGAGTTTTGCTGGATGCGCTATTCATGCGGTTTGCAACCATCGGTGTATATTTTGCGCCGTACGTTATCGGTCTTGGATTATCAGCCATGCCGCCATCTACGGCGATATACTCGGTGCCGTCCGGCAATTTTTTCGTGTGCCCGACCGTATATAAGGTAGTTCCGGCTGGACCGACAACTGAACGTCCCGGCTCCACCAGGAGTTCGGGAAGATTAAGTCTGCGATTCTTAAATGCTGACAGGGTTTTCTCGGCGACCTGGCGAGCCCAGTCATAAATGGGCGCCGGTTTGTCGTCTTCTGTGTAGGTGATGCCTAACCCGCCGCCTACATCAAGAAATGGCAATTCCAAGCCGTGCAGGTCTTTCGCTTCTTTGTACAGGTCGGCCAGAATATCGACTGTTTCCAAAAATGGCTGCAGCTCTTTAGACTGGCTGCCGATATGGGCGTGCAGCCCGAGCAGATCAATATGCTTGTTTTTCGATTTGGCATTTTCTAAAATGGCGCCCAGCTCGTCGAGAGGCACTCCGAATTTGCTTTTCGCGTGCCCGGTGACAATATGATGGTGAGTGTCCGGCTCCACATCTGGTATCACTCTTATCAATATTCTGGCGCGCACATTTGTCTCTGCGGCGATGCGAGCACACATCTCCAGCTCAGAAAGACTGTCCACGACTATCTTTGGACCATTGCTCTCGATGGCATGACGAATTTCAGCTTCTGACTTATTGTTGCCGTGCACATAGATGAGATGCTTCGGAAATCCTGCTTTTTCGGCTGTGAACATCTCACCTTCGGAAACAACGTCCAAACCCATTCCCATGCGCCGCACCAGGTAGCACATGGCCATGCACAGAAAAGCCTTGCCGGCGTATAGCCCACGGGCATTTGGATAAACCGACAGACCTTCTTTCAAGGCTCGTCCGGCCTGGAGTATGGTCTCTTCGTCCATTACCCAGAGGGGTGTCCCAAAACGCCCGGCCAGCTCAACTGTATCGCAGCCGCCGATATTCAGGTGCCCCCCTGCGTCCACCATGGCGGTCGAGGGCATTATCGATGTGTTTGGCGATAGGGTCGTCATTTCCAAAAATGCTCACTTCCGTATAGAGACTGTTGCTTGTGATTTTGTTCTGGCACGCTAATGCCAAGAAAATACCAAAATTGCAGTCTAAGCTAAATTTGTCACCGCCTGAAGGCTTACCTTCTCACCAACAGGGCGGAACCGATGAGAAAGCGCGTAATATCGCGGTTTATGACTCGTTAACAATTAAAGCTTAGTCTGGCTTTTAACCACCCTTCCCCATTCTTATCAACTTGGGTCAAAAAATTATGAGTGATGCTTGGACCCTGGGCCCTCCGCCCAGAAATGTGTCTATATCTTTTGATGTTGCTCCGCCTGTAAGTCAAACGCAGGCAGCAGCTGGAGCGCATGCAGCGCAAGGACAGTCGCCGTCAGGCAACCGGATGACCGTTGCCGGCGCCGATGTGCTCCTCAATCCTGACGGAAGCGTTACGGTTACCAATCTGAAAGACAGGCGCGGACAGCCGCATACTGTCTATCTTCCTTACCAGAGGCAAATTTTGCCCGGCCACAACATGCGGGTCTACATCGACGGATTGCCGCTCAATCCAATCAGCGAGGAGCACCTCTGGCTGGCACAGCGGGCTCGGGCCATCGGCGTCGATACGTCATTAAAATCAGAACTCAAGGGCGTTTCGCGTCACGATCTGGAGACCCTGGAGTTGCTTGCCGATGCGCTTGTAGCCGGACGCGAAGAAGAAGCGAAGCAACTCTTCAGGCGCTTTCGCCATACTGCCGGTGACAACAACAATTTCTACAAACTGGCTCGCCCATTGAGAACGCTTGTGATGATCAGGCGTACACCGGAAGGTTGCTTACTCGACAACGCCCAATCTCAAGTGCATATGACCTACACTGTCAACAGCTCGGGAGCGGTATTGTCGCTCTATTTCGGCAAGAGAAACATCCATATCTGGGATCGATAGAAGGGCGTCACCGGCTGCCGGAATTTCCAGGTAGAACAGTCCCTTCCAGCATGATAGAGTTTTTCTTAGCTTTGCTTTAGGGAAACTCATGTCTTCTTCCGACGATTCTGCCAGCTCAAAAGGACTGCTCAGTCCTTCCTGCGAGCTTTTCTTTCTCAGTTTGACATCTCTTTATTTGGAACTTCTGGTGATCCGCTGGATGGGCGGAGACATTGAGGCATTTTCCATCTTCAAGACCTTTCCTCTGGTCACTTGCTATGTGGGTCTTGGTGTCGGATGTGCCCTGGGAAACATCAAGCATTTTCGGATGTTGCCGCTAGCACTGGTAGTCATGGCGGCGATGATGAAAGTGCCGGACTTGATGGACAAATGGGAAGCATTTGCATTTCCCACCACCAGCGGATTTTCGGATTGGGGTTCGGCAACCATTGCATCGCAATTTGTCTGGCTGCAGTTAGCCCTCTTTGCTCCTCTAATCATTCTGCTTTTGTCCGGTCCCTTTGCTGTGATGGCTACTCTGGGAGCCAGGCTGGGTCAGTTATTTGATTCGCTCAGTACGCTTAAGGCCTACTCAATCAATATCGCCGGCGCCATGGCCGGCAGTCTCACTTTTGCCTCGTTTTCGTTTATGGGTTTGCCACCATGGGCGATGATGATTCCTGCCCTGGTCATTTTGCTGCCTTATTTACTGCGTGGCGAAAAGTCTGCCAAACTGGCTTGCCTTCTTCTGCCCGTGGCTGTAGGTGTGGCTGCTTTTGCGCCTGCTCATAGTTTTGAAGGGGCGACGATCAGCTTTCCTCTCAATAAGAAATACGATATTCCGAAAGTCAAAACCTGGACTTTCTGGTCTCCCTATCAAAGACTCGATGTGGTCAATCAGAGATTCGTATATGAAGATGCCGGCAAAATCATCGAAGCCCCGCTTGGAGTCAATATCTTCTCCAATCGCCGCGGCTACCAGAATGCTATGGATTTCTCTCCGGAGAAATTTGCCGAATACAAAATTCCGGCTCTGCACGCTTTTCTCAATGAATTTCGCAAACGTTATCAATTCCCATTTCAGCTCGCTAAGCCTGGCGACTGCCTGGTAGTCGGAGCAGGCAGCGGCACCGACGTCAAAGAAGCATTGAATGCCGGAGCTACACACGTAGACGCTGTGGACATCGACCCGCGCATCATTGAAATAGGTCGCCAATTCAATCCCGGTCAGCCTTATGCAAGCGACCGCGTGGTCACCATTTGCGATGATGCACGGCACTATTTCAATCATTGCAAGAAGCAATACGATATGGTCCTTTTCTCACACCTCGATTCCATATCTTCGATCGGTCAGGGCGGATCGGTGCGCGTCGACAACTATGTCTACACCACGCAAAGTTTTCGCCAGGCCATGAAATTGCTGAAGCCGAACGGCGTCATGGTGATCTCCTTTTGCACCAAAAAAGACTGGTTCAAAGACAGGATCTTCGCAACCTTGAAAGAGGCGGCTGGCTATTCGCCCCTCATGGTCAATGACTTGCGCAGCAGCTGGCTCATACCAAACACATTTTTCGCTGTCGGCAAGAGCGTTCAAGAAAAAGCGCTGGATGTGCCAAACCTCGATACGAAGGCATTTTCAGTAGTCAAAGACTACAATCCGCAAAACGTGCATATTTTGACGGACGATTGGCCTTATCTGTATGTCACCACAGACAAAGTCGATCTTCCTTATCTAATTGTTGTACTGGAAGTGATTTTGATTAGCTTGTTTGCCGGTCGCAAGGTGGTTTTTGGCAAGTCGACCAAGCGCGACTGGCAGCTCTTCTTCATGGGCGGGGCTTTCTTGCTTCTGGAGTTGCAATCAATTTCTCGATTGTCGCTTCTTTACGGTTCTACCTGGCTTACTTCAGCGATTGTTATCAACGCAGTGTTATTGATGATCTGGTGCTCCAATTTCATTGTCATGAAAAAGAGTACCTGGTTGTCTGATCGCGTCAATTTGCTCTACGCTGGGCTTTTCATTACCTTGATCGTCAGCTGGCTGATACCCGTCAGTGTCCTGGTGTCAGGCGACAGCGGTGTGCTCAACTATACCCTGGTCACTCTGGTCACCAGTTTGCCGATGTTTATGGCTGGCTTGATTTTCTCGACCAGCTTCAGCTCGTCGGATAGCGCCAGACGCAGCCTCGCTTTCAACTTGTTGGGTGCGGTTTTCGGAGCTTTACTTGAATACCTTTCCACCTATATCGGCGTCAGTGCATTGGTGGTTGTCGCGGCTGCTCTCTACCTGTGCTCCTGGCTGTTCTACCGCCAGTCACCGATCACCAAGTCGTAGCCGGCGCGTTGCATGCGCCCGCGATTCAAAATCGGAGCCGGTGCGTTGCATGCGCCTGAAATTTGAAAATTGCGCCAGAAAATGCCGCCTGCAAGGCGGCGGCTACAATATCAAAAATGCCGCGTGCAACGCGGCGGCTACAATATCAAAATGCCGCGTGCAAGGCGGCGGCTACAATATCAAAATGCCGCCTGCAACGCGGCGGCTACAATACAAAAATGCCGCGTGCAACGCGGCGGCTACAAGCTAGCGGGCGTACATGTTGAGCGGGCTCAAGCCGACTGCCACCATGGCATTGCTCGGCAATTGATGAGAGCCGGACGTAGATTGTGCTTTCTTGTCAGCAATTTTGGTCTGCAGTGAATTTCGCAGTTGATCTGATTCAGGTACGCTGCAATCGAGCAGGAGTTCTTCAATACTTTTGGTTCTTTCAATGCCTTCGAATTTTTCTTGCGGTCTGTCGGCCAGTCCGGTAAGGCTGATGGAAAGCTGCATTACTTCTTCGACATTGTGGCAGGGCAACATGCTTGCCATTACCTTTCCGCCGCGATTTTGCGTGATGTATTTGAGACCTGATTCGTAGCTTGTTTCCACCCAACCGTCTGAGAATGAATACACGCCGACGATATGTCCGCCGAAGATGTAGACCATGCAGACAGCCATATCCTGGTGGTTGTTGACGACGATGCAGCCCGGCATATTGCTTCTCATCAACGATTCGCAAGAAGACTCAAAAATTTGCTCGGCATTGAGATCGGGGGCAAACATAAGTGAGTTGCCGTGGAACAGAGCACCGGCAGCAAGCACCAGATCTTCGGGCAGCATGTAGGCGTCCAAAAGGCTTTCAGGATGTCCCAGGTCGGCTACGGCACGTTCGAGTGCTTCTGTGCCGAAGAGTTGATGTCCTAGTCTCTTATTGCCGTACAGGCATCCGATTACTCGTCCACGGAAGACCATGATTGCTGCACGTGATTTATGGAATGGCGAAATCACTCTCAGGCAGCAGGTTTGATGATTTCCTTCCAGGGATACTAAAAGCTGTTGATGTTTCAATCCATTTGATTGATTGACGTCATGAATTTCGCGATCTTTGGGGACGGGCACCAGTCCGATAGCGCGGCGGTTGACCCCTGGCGTCTCTTCATGACCGGACAAGATCTTGGTGATCTTGGTCATGGTGTCACGTTTTTCTTTCCAAGCGAACATTAGCACTCCAGTGGGGCGGTGGGGCTGGATGAGAGTTTTTAGGTTTTGGTCTGGGAAGACACTGTCACATTAACAAAATGGAAGACGCAATGTCATTCGTGGAATTACGCAATTAGGCCGCATAGTCTTCGTAGAAACACGTAGTCCAAGATTAGAATCCACCGCCGGACCGCAAAAAATTATTCAGAAGCCGCCGATTGCCTGCTCAACGTGAACGATTATCGGCTCTGGCAGCTCTTCCGGCTCGATTCGCGCCGGATCGCAGATGAAAGTGACGACCACAACGTCAAAGCGGTATTGGGTTTTGAGCAGATTGCGCTGAGCAAGATAACATCGTGCTGATGTTACGATCTTTTGCTGTTTTTTCCAGGTAATCGCGTCGAAGCCGGCTGTTTGAAACCCCGCTTGAACTCCTGTGTGGCAGCGGGTCTTTACTTCCAGGAAGACGTATATACCTTGCGGATCGCGACCAATAATGTCGATTTCGCCCTTCTTCCCGTTTCGCCAATTGCTGGCGTCAATTTCCCAACCCTTCTGCCTGAGCCCATCGGCAACCAATTCCTCGCCGAATTTTCCCAGGCGTTTTTTCCAAAGATCAGCTTCGTTACGTGGGCGGGGCGATTTCATTGACTCTTTTATCCTTTTTTTCTCAAGATGTACCTCTATAATGGAATTTCCGACCAGTTTTGCTGGTCGGTTGTCTGTTCGCCGAGATTCTATGGATCCTCCGGTGGGGACACCTGGAAGCACTGTGAACGGCTATTTCTTTAGACGTTTATACGGAGTAAAAAGTTCAGTCATGTTAGACCTTAGATTAATCAGAGAAGATGTGGAGAAAGTTGAGAAAGCACTCGCCCGCCGCAATGGCGGTTTCTCCGCGCGATCTCTTGTCGAGGTCGACGGACAATTCCGCAAGAAGCTTGCTGAATGGGAAGGTTTGCGCGCGCGCAGCAATCAGATTTCCGGTGAATTCAAAACCGGAAAGGTTGCAAAAGAGGACATCGATAAGCTCAAAGCTGAATCGAAAGAGCTGAAGGCCAACCTTGAAACTACCGACAAGGAAAAGCAAGAGCTTGAGGCCAGGCTCGATGAGCTTTTGCTGGCCATTCCCAACATG
>CAZHEZ010000036.1:0-45364 GCA_964531315.1 uncultured Candidatus Obscuribacterales bacterium
CAAAAATCTCATTAGCGCTCTGCGCCAGGAAGACGGACTGATATCACTCAGTAAAGCATTTGCAATCACCAGGGAGAAAACCGCATCAGACACAGGTTCTGCCGATGCGAAAAAAAAGCAAGTTCCACTGATGAAATCCACATGGACAGGAACAGACCTTGTGCTTGGCACACCACCGGCGGAGCGCATTGCCAATCTCCCTGCATCAGTGACCTCGTTTCTTTCCGCAGAGGGAGCTTATTTAAAGGCGAGTAAGTTTATCGCTGATGGAAAAATAGATGATGCGCTGCAACAGTACAAACTCGCCATTACCGCCGACCCGAAATATGCGGATGCACTAGCGGACTGCGGAACAGCCCTGGCTCTTAAAGGCGACTGGAAAGCAGCGGCAGACATGCAGAAAAGAGCGATTGCCGTCAATCCAACAGATGCGCTGTATCACGTAAATTATGCGCGCATTTTGGATAAACTCGGAGATGCGGACGGCAGCTTGCAAGAATTGAACACCGCATACAGACTGAATCCAAAAGATACATCTGTGCTGATGGCGCTGTCGAAGAAAACACTCGCAGCCGGTCAAGCAAAAGAGTCGGTTCGCTACGTGGAAGAAGCTGTCGATTTGTATCCGGCGCGCTCTGATTTGCGAGAACGGCTTAGCTATGCGCTTATGAAAAACGGCGATGTGGACCAGTCTGCTGCGCAAGCGAAAGAAGCTGTGAAGCTGGATCCGAAGTCGGCTTCAGCACACATTACTCTGGGCTCTGCGTTGCTGGTGCAGGGTTATGTGGTTCCGGCGGTGAACGCATACAAAGACGCGGCAAAGCTCTCGCCCAATGACTCGAACGTGCATTTCTTGTTGAGCAGGGCGATGGAGAAAAGCGGCGACAAAGACGGCGCCATTGCGGAATTGAATCAATTTCTACAGCTCTGCAGCGCCGACGACCCGCGTGGTCCGCAAGCCAAAGAGCATCTGGAACAGCTCAAGACCCGGTAAGGCAAGCGTCCGTGGATAGCACTTCCCTGCCGTAAACGACGCAGCTTGTTGCACCAATTCAGTCAGGCCGCCAGGTTGCGCCGATCGCTTGCTTTGGAAACAGTCACTTTGTGATGTGAGTCTGTGCACAGACCGTGCTTGCTCAATTTGTCCCGCGAAAACACACCGTTGACGCGCAGAATGCAATCGCGCATTGGCCAGTTTTGCGCTGGAGATATAGCCTCAAAGTCGAGAAGGAAGGATCTCAACTCGTCTAGTGTGCAGTGTTTCCTCCACTCGGCGATATGGATACCAGGCTCATGTGCATTTGCAGACAGCGCCACGAACCCGATAGAGGGCGGCGATATGCTTGCAATCAAACTTCCATAAATCATTTCATTCACCTGTGCCCTGACTTTGTACTTTGTGGCGACTCGGACTGCTACCGATGGCGGTCACGTTCCTTGACGCGCATCTATAAACCAACGCTACGCGGCAGTTATCAGCAATCGACTTTTCTCTTCTTGCTCTATGGCAGTCTCAGGTTGGAGCGGGAGGCCAGAATCGTCCATTTGCTCCGCTTGCAGACTCTGCAGCTCTGGCACAAACTCCATAAGAAAGGTTGGCTCATCCTTCAGATGTGCTCTCATGTCGCCACAAATTCGAACTGTTTTTTTAGGGTTCATCTTGGTTCCTTTGTCCCAAAGGCTGGTGAAGAATATTGATATATAGACATAGTCACAACGAATCGCTTGACAACTGATTATCATGCCGGATTTGTAAACTTGCCATTAATTAGGCTAGGTACCGCATAAAAACAACGTCAAGACGAAGGCCTCCGCCGACCCGGCAGCCTGATAATGAAAGGTATGCCGAACTCAAGCGCGGGTGTCCAATGAAGGTCATTCAACACAATTTGCTCCGACACATGTTGTACCAGCAGAAAGGTGGCTATCTTGTCCTGCCTTTGTGCATCATGCTGGTATCGTGCCTGACGGCGATTGCGTTGCCTCTTCTGGAGCTGCACTATCCTCAATTTTTCGGCTGGGCAAGATGCTTCAATTGGTTGCCAAAAGACGCCAGCATGGCGCAGCTTTTATTGGGTGTGATTGCCGGTTCTTGCATGACGTTGGTTTCGGTTGTCTATTCAATGCTTCTCATCGCCCTGACTTTCGCATCCATGCAATTTTCACCAAGAATACTCAATAACTTTGTCAATGACAGAGTAAGTCAAGTTACGCTCGGGCTATTCATAGGCACATTTGCATACTGCATGGTCCTCCTGCCCAGTTTTCACAAAGCCCCGGAAAGTGACCCGCAATTGTCACTGCTCTTGGCGCTCTTGCTTGCGGCAGTATGTATGTTGATTCTGATTTATTTCATTCAGCACATCGCCATGGTAATTCAGGTGAATTACATCGTGGATCGAATCGGCACTGACACTGAGCGAACCTTGAGAAAGATTTTCGGCGATCCGCTCAAGTCGCCGCCCAGAATTGAAGACTCGATTTCGATTCCTGCAAACGGAAGACGAATTTCCAGCCGCCGATCGGGCTATATTCAATTCGTTGATGAAGAGCGGCTGTTGAAACTGGCCATCAAATCCAATGCCAGCATTTATATTCACCATGCGGTCGGACAATTTCTCTCATCCGGCGCTCCTTGCATGACGATAAGCCCAGCTGAAGCCGCTGATGCTCAATTGGAAACAGCAGGATTAGCTTGCTTCGAGATTGGTCCCTGGCGTTCTATGGACGTAGATGTTGAATTCGGCTTTTTGCAAATGGTCGATATAGCCTTGAAGGCCATCTCTCCAGCAGTCAATGATCCCGGCACGGCCATTTGTTGCATCGATCGACTGTGCGCCATGCTGCTTGTTGCCGCCACTCTAGAACCACCAATCACACGCGTTTATGACGAAACGGGAGAGGTGCGATTGACTCGCCGGCAGCCCTCATTCACCCGCCTTCTCGAAATTGCTTACAGTCAGATTATCAACTACAGCAAGACTGATATGGCTGTTTCATTGCGACTACTGGGGGCATTAGAAGACATCGCTACGGTCACCGACCATGCACCATATTTGGTGGCAATGCGCAAGCAAGGGCGTGAAGTGGTGAAGAACTGTCAGGCTCACTTTGCGGAGGTGGACTGTATTGAATTGAAAAGACGCTTGCAAGTCCTTGAATCCGCAGACCCACAACGCGCCACTCTGGAAATCGTGCAAAAGCCCGAATCCAAGAGGAAAACGTGAAGATTGAGAAAGAGTAGATTCGCTGCGCGCCTTCTTTCACTCTGCTTTCCTGGCTCGAATGTGCAAAAATAATTGCTCATTCTAGACAGGAGTCCAAGAGCCATGCAAAAGTGCGGCAAGAGAGTACTGACGTTGTTGGTTCTTCTGTTGATTGGTTTCACGTCAACAAGTGCCGTCACTGCGCAAGCTTCAGAACAGCTGACCTCTGTGATCAATGCCCTGTTGAGCCAGCACGAGATCGAAAGAAAAGGTCCTGGACATCCTCTTTCCAATCCAAATGATGCTTCGAACAACTCATTCACTTACAGCAGCACGCTCATTCAACCGCCCGGTGACGCTTACATCATCATCACCGATCATAAAGATCCCGACTGTAATGCGGTCCTGGAAAGGCTGGCCAATTTACATAACGGCCGCATCATACATTGTGACGACTTCCGGTCGTTACCGAAGGAAATAAGATTAAGGGCCGGCATTTTCAAACAGCTGCAAGAGGTAAAACCGAAGTATGTAGCCATTGCACCGCGGCTGGAAAGTTTCACTGAAAACGTTGTCTTGTCTTTCTGGCAATTGTTGTGCAACTTCGGGGGCGAGAAAATTAACGTCTTGCCGGCATTCCTGGTTGCCGGCGACGCCAATTCGCTGCAACACCTGGTCGATCATTCGACTAAGGACGAAACTGACAGCAAGACAAGGTTTAGCGCAGTAACGATTGCTCAGTCCACAGGTCAACGGGCAGGCGGAGATCGAGCAGTGCGAAAGGCTGGCTTTGTAAGTGATCTTTTAGCGAAGCTGAAAGTACCTAACGAAGCGATGATTGTGCGCACACCGATTGCACCGCCAGATCGCTATCCCAATCTTGCCACTTTAGGTTGCTATGACACCAGTCAGGATGGACTTCTGCACGAACTCAGTCCTGATGCCAAACGGGCCATGACGAAAGCGCGCCTGTTAACGCTCTTTGGGCACGGCTCTCCCAGCATGACATGCAGCGTGCAAGTGTCAGCGTTTAAGGACGTTCCATTTGACGACAAGGTAGTGTTGTGCGGCTCTTGTTTTTCCTGTTATCCACCCAACTCCGATCTGCAAAAAAATGGGCATGCAAATAGCGAGTCATTTTTTGAGAGAGCAATAGAAAATTCTGCGCGCGTATTCTACGGTCACATGAGAGAGAACGGAGGCTTCCCGCTCATGTTCGTAGCTATGGAATCGCTTCTTCAGGGAGAGAGCGTCGGTGAAAGTTACCAGCGCGTGCTCAATACGGTGGTGGCGCAGGCAAAAATATCAACAAGACAACTGATCATGACTCCAGAGCAGCTGGCAACTCCTAACGCACTGGGAGAGAGAAACGGCTTTCTCATAATAATGATCGGCGACCCTGCGGCCCGCCCTTTCGCCACCAACGCGTTCTGATTCAATATTCATGCCCACCAATTACATCTCACAGCTCTTCAAGCCGGCACCCTTTATAGAGAGCCTGCCTGACGACAGAATTGATCCGGAATACAAGCGTTATCGCGCTCAAATGCTGTGCACTATTTTTGTCGGATATGCAGGCTATTATCTGGTGCGCGCCAATATCAATGTGGCGAAGCCGTACCTGATCAGTGAGCTGGGTTTGAGCAAAGGCGACGTCGGTCTTCTCGCATCAGCGCTGACGATCGCCTATGGCGTAAGCAAATTTTTGATGGGCAACGTGTCGGATCGCTCCAATCCAAGATATTTCCTGGCGACCGGCCTGATTCTCTCTGGACTCGTCAACCTGGTCTTCGGTTTTCTGCCAGGACTGCTTCTCATGGTGGTTTTCTGGTCGTTCAACGGCTGGTTTCAGGGCATGGGCTGGGCGCCGTGTGGGCGCACTATGGTGCACTGGTTCTCCGACAGAGAGAGGGGCACAAAAATGGCGTTATGGAACCTCGCTCACAATGCAGGAGGGATGCTCGCGCCTCTCATCGCCAGCTACTCAATACTTCTTTTCGGATCGTGGAAGAGTGCATTCTTTGTTCCTGCCGTGCTTTCAATAATCACTGGCATGCTCGTGCTTATCTTCATGCGCGACACACCGCAATCAGTTGGTTTGCCGCCCATCGAAGAATACAAGAATGACTATC
This sequence comes from uncultured Candidatus Obscuribacterales bacterium, assembly GCA_964531315.1. GTDB lineage: Bacteria > Cyanobacteriota > Vampirovibrionia > Obscuribacterales > Obscuribacteraceae > QKMZ01. Next base: position 5,339 of record CAZHEZ010000036.1, read on the forward strand.
CGACCACAGCAGTTGAGGACAGAGAAAGAGAGCTTTCGGGATCGGAAATCCTCTTCAAGTATGTTCTCAACAACAAGTTTCTCTGGATATTCGCTGCTGCCAATGTACTGGTTTACATCGTCAGGTACGGAGTATTGAACTGGGCGCCAACCTATCTCACCGAGGTGAAGGGCTATTCCATTACGAATTCAGCATGGCAATCGAGTCTGTATGAGCTTGCCGGAATTCCCGGAATGCTCTTTTCCGGCTGGGCGAGCGATAAGTTGTTTCACGGAAGAAGATCACCCGTAATGGTGTACTCCATGGGTCTTGTTACAGGAGCGATCTTGTTATATTGGCTCAACCCAAAAGGCAATTTCATGGTGGACTCAATTGCACTACTGGCAATTGGCTTTCTCATCTATGGCCCGGTCATGCTCATTGGCGTCGCCGCATGCGATCTTGTGCCAAAGAAAGCAGTGGGCACTGCTGCCGGGCTGACCGGGCTATTCGGTTATCTCGGCGCCACAGCTGCCGAGCTAGGCATTGGAAATATAGTGCAGTACTTCGGCTGGAACGCGGGATTTTCAGTGATTATCGCGGCGGCAGTGCTTGCGGTTTTTCTACTCTGTCTGACGTGGAACGTGCACGACAGAAGGGTCAATCATGCATAACCAAAGGTTCGATCATGAATAAGCTGCGGTACGCACGGCTTCGAACGCTCTAGCACGGTCCCCAACCTCTAGTTTCCCATCACAAAGTGCCGACTGGCAGGGCCATTAAGGATTTCGGGTATCCGAGGCATGCCGGGGATGATGCTTTTGGGATGAATATCACTGGATTGGGTGATGCCCCTGTCACACCTCGGACCGATGTCCACAGCCGGACAAACTGGAAGAGTAGGAATGGGGAGCTAAGTCGGGACCGCCAAACGTGGGACGGTCAATCGAGGGGCCGCGACGTGAATATCGAAAAAGTGCTGATGATTGAAGACGATCCCAATATTCGTCTAATCGCTGAAATCGCTCTCGAGGGCGTGGGCAACTGGACAGTGTTGCTGGCAGATTGTGGGGAGGCGGGGATAGAAATAGCTTTGAAGGAAAAGCCCGATCTGATCTTGCTCGATGTGATGATGCCGGGGATGGACGGACCAACGACGCTGGCGCGCCTGAAGGAATCGATGAATCCTCCGCCTCCTGTAATTTTCCTGACCGCCAAAGTTCAATCCACCGAAGTAGAGCATTATCTGAGTCTCGGCGCTGCCGGAGTGATCAGAAAACCCTTCGACCCGCTGACACTGCCGGACGAAATCATGGCGCTTCTAAACGGCTCTGAGGCACCCCTGGATTGGCAAGAAAGAGCAGCATGCTAAGTCCAATCGCATCCTTTTTTCAGAGGATCCGGTTGTTTCTTCAACAGAATTTGCTGGTCATTAAAAAACACTGGCTGATCCTCAGTACGGTCGGTTGGCTTCTACTTTTGGTAGGAGCGGTTTGCCTCCAGTTTCGCTATGACAGCGTGCCTGGTGTTGCAGCTCCCTCAAAACCAGACTGGCCTTCAACCAGCAACATCAAATACAGCACAGCAACGAATACTCTGGTGATGGTTTTACATCCTCACTGCCCTTGTTCTCGCGCCAGTTTGCAGCAAGTGTCCACGATGAAGAACCATGGGAATTCTTTTAAATGCATTTTTCTGTTCTACACGCCTTCGCGTTTCGCCAGTGGCTGGGAAAAAACCGATATATGGAACCAGGCGTCAGAAATTCCAGGCGCAGAGCTTGTCTCTGATATCGACGGACGAGAGACGCGAAAATTCAGCGGCTTCACCTCCGGGCAGACTTACATTTTCGATCGAAATGGGCAGCTGAGATACTCGGGCGGCCTTACTGAAGGGCGGGGACACCAGGGCGAATGCCAGAATCTAGATGCAGCTGTCAAAGCTCTCAGCAGCGATAGTGCGGCAACCTCCGGTGCTGTCTATGGATGTCCAGTTGTGGTTTCCAGGAATGCTCAAAAATGATCAATCAACTTCGAATTGACGAATTGCTGCAAGAGCGAAAGACCCAGCTATTCACCGGGGTAGATAGCCTTTTTGCCATCTTGCTTATAGTTGAATGGATTTGTCTAATTGGAATCGCGGCAATAGTATCTCCCAGAGCGTGGGCAGCAACATCAAGTACAATACATCCTCATATCTGGACAGCGACGCTGGTCGGTGGGCTGGCCATCTGCTTTCCCTTGATTCTGGAGAGAACGCAGCCGGGTCGCGCCGCTACCAGACATATAATTGCGGTGGCACAAATGGTGCTCGCCGCACTGCTGATTCACCTGACTGGAGGAAGGATAGAATCACACTTCCTGATTTTCGGCTCCTTAGCATTCCTGGCGTTTTACAGAGACTGGCGCGTACTTATCACCGCATCAGCAATCGCCGCAGTAGACCATTTGCTGCGGGGAATGTTCTTTCCCCAGTCAATTTACGGAATTCTTTCTGCCAGCCCGTGGAGAACCGTCGAGCATGTTTTCTGGGTTGTGTTTGAAGACATCTTCTTAATCATTAGTTGTCTGCAAGGCATGAAAGAAATGCGCGCGATTGCCAGCAGACAGGTAGAAATTGAGGAAAGCAAGGAGAACGTCGAACGGCTTGTAGAACAGCGCACCAGCGAATTAAGGCAGAGCGAAAAGCAGGTTGCTGCTCAGTTTGAGGTGTCAAGGATTCTTGCAGAGTCAGTGTCACTAGAAGACTGCTATGAAAATTTGCTCGGCGGAATTTCGAATTATCTGTTTGGGGATGAGACCGTACAGTGCAGTGCTATTTGGATTCAAGAAGATTCGAAAGATGATTTGCAGTGCGCTGCATTTTGGAGGCGCTCTGAAAAGTGTGAGACGTTTGAACGTGTTTCAAGGGCTTTGAACATTCGCTCTAATTCCGACTTGCCCGGTCGCGTTCATTCTGCCGGCTCAATCCAATGGATTAACTATATTGCCGATGAAACAAATATGCAGAGAAAAGCATGTGCGCTGGAGGCAGGATTGAAAACCGGCATCGGCTTCCCAGTCGTAATTGAGGGAAGGATCAGCGCAGTCATCGAGTTGTACACCGACGAAGTTAAACAGCCATCGATGGAAATATTTGAATTGCTGGTAGCAATTGGACGGCAAATCGGCCAATTCATCCGGCGTCGAAGCTCAGAAGAAATGAATGAGCGGCTCGCCAAGATCGTCGAATCGTCCACGGATGCAATCTACGGTTTGTCCCTCGATTTGACTATCACAGGCTGGAACAAAGGCGCCGAAAAATTGTACGGATATACGGCCAGGGAGGCAATTGGAAAGAGTGTCACCATGCTGGTTCCGTACGACAAACTGGAAGAACTTGCAGAGAATGTCGAAAGGGTAAAAGAAGGCAGATGCGTTGAATCACTGGACTCTACCCGCCAGCGAGGCGATCGACTGCTCGACGTATCTTTGAGCCTGGCGCCCATTTACAAGCATGGAGAGATGGTCGGCATTTCAGAAATCGACCGCGACATAAGCGAGCGTAAAGCCGCTGAAAAACGCGTCTCTGAGTTTTACTCGATTGTCTCTCACGAATTGAGGACGCCATTGACTTCGATCCGCGGTGCGCTTGGTTTGATTGAGGGAGGCATCGTCAAGCAAGGCTCTCAAAAATGTACGGACTTAATCAAAATCGGCCGTGAGAGTTCTGACAGATTGATCAGGCTAATCAACGACATTTTGGATTTGAAAAAAATCGAGTCCGGTAAATTCGACCTGCAATTGGAGCCCATCGCTGCCGACAGACTGCTCGAAGAAGCGGTCAACAGCCTCAAAGGAATGGCCAACGAGCGCGGAGTCACACTGAGTCTGGAGAAAGAACCTCCAAATGTGACGATAAACGTTGATAAAGATCGCTGCACACAGGTGCTGGCGAATCTGATCTCCAATGCTCTTAAATTCTCGAAGGTCGGCTCAGAGGTCAAAGTAAACGGCATCGTCGAAGCCGAACAGATTCGTTTTAATGTCACGGACAATGGTCCCGGAATTCCGGATTCAGAGCTGCCAAAACTTTTTCAGAAATTTCGCCAACTCGACTCATCGGACACCAGAAAAAGCGAAGGAACCGGGCTTGGTCTCGCCGTTAGCAAGGCTCTGGTTGAGCAACTGGGCGGGAACATAGGCGTCCAAACCAAAGTAGGTTGCGGCAGCACTTTCTGGTTCGAACTGCCCTTGTGCTGCATAAGCAATTAAGCAAATATGACAGGCACAGAAACATTTCGATTTTTATTCCACACGTAATTGTGTCACAACAGCCCTTCTGACTTGATCGCTAATCGCGTTTCTTCTGACTCGGCGGCTAGTCGAGTTAGCTCCCGATGTAGTGAGTAAACAGTCTCCATAGAAATAATTCGACTGCCAACAAAATCCTCATCCTCACTCTTGTCGTGACGAAGTTCTAGAAACTCCGGAATACTTAAAACCTGTCTGAGCAGCAGCTGGCGGGAGCTGCGCTGAAGGCACGTTTTAGTAAGAGGCCATGGCTGCAAAATGAATTTGTTGTCGCTTGAGGAAAGAAAGAAAAATTGCCGCTCCTTCTTGTCGGCCCCGCATACCCAGTGCCATGCATATTTTTCAATGTACAGATGAGCTATTACTGCTCCTAATTCAAAGAGCAAAGTTATCTGTTGGTCAAAATCATATCTCGTGAATGTTTCCTCAAATCTGGAAATGCATTCAAAAAATCGCGTTTCTGTTTTTTCAATGCTGTTATGCAGGCGCAGGCAGCCAATAGTATTCAGAGCATCTCGAAGAAGATCGCTCCACTCGTCTTGGAAGGCGTCGGGGATATTGCGCTCTTTGTACTGCAATTGATTCAGCCTCGAGTTAGGCAATACTGCTGATTAATCCATGCCGTGCTTCTTTCTTAGCGATGCGATTTTGTCTTTGATTGATTTGAGCCTTTCATCAATTGCTTGAAAGTCGTCAATTGCCACTCGCGTCACTTCCGGCACTGCAGCAGGCGTCTCATCTGAAACTGCTACAAAAGTCATTTCCGCCACTGCAACAGGCGAATCTGGCTGGTTGCGCAATGCCAATTTCTTCAGCGCTTCCGGATTGGACCACTTATCCAGGACTTCCTTCAATTCTCCCAGCACGACAGGTTTTTGAAGAAAATCATCCATGCCGACTTTGATGCATTTTCCTCTATGTGCAAAGGCGGTCAGCCCTACAATTGGAGTGTAATATCCTTTTTTTCTTTCAGTCTTGCGTATAATTTCAGTCGCGCTCAAGCCGTCTAAAACAGGTAAGCGAACGTCCATGAAAACAAGGTGAAACTGCGAGCCGAGAACTTTGTCAACGGCAGTTTCGCCATCTCCCACTACCGTTGTGACCTTAAAACCGAGTTTAGCCATTTGCTGTTCAAAAGTGAATTGCAAAATAGGATCGTCTTCGACTAACAATATTTTGAAGTCTTTCTTTGCCATTAGTTGACACCGTCCTTAATTGGCAATGTGAACCAAATAGTTGTTCCTTGCATGGGTTTGCTTTCCATGCCGATTTCACCGCCAAGCAATTCGACGAACTGCTGGCATATGGAAAGACCGAGTCCGGTACCGCCGAAGGCATCAGAGTTATGCCCTTGTGCAAAAGGTTTGAACAAACTCTCCTGGATGTCCTTTGAAATCCCCATACCTGTGTCAGTGACAGCAAAGAGCATGATGTCTTCCTGTTTCTCAACCGAAACTTCAATTCCACCGGAACTCGTGAACTTGATTGAGTTGTTAACAAGATTCAACAGAATCTGCCTGAGTTTTCGGTAGTCGCCATGAAGTTGTCCACCGAGAGCTTTATCAAAACTAAAACTTACCGACAGTCCCTTTTCCTTTGCATTACTTTCCGAGAGACCTCTTACCTCATCAAATACTTCTTCGATGGTGAATGGAACATCCTCAAGTTCGATTTTGCCTGCCTCTAGCTTTGCAAAATCGAGAAGGTCATTTAAGAGGATGAGCAGATTTTTCGAGGCATCAAAAATGCGTTCACCAGAGTCCTGAGTATCCTTTGGGAGGGTCTCATTGTCAGCAATTAATTCGCTGAGACCAATGATGCCTGACAGAGGAGTACGAATTTCATGGGTTATGTTGGCCACAAATCTAGTTTTCAGCTGATTGGCTAAAACGGCTTGATCTCTGGCTGCTTTAAGGTCTTCTTCATACTTCTTTCGCTCGGTCAGATCGCGCGTAACTTTGGCAAAGCCGATCAGCTCGCCAGTCTCGTCTATAAGTGCCGTGATCGTCACGTGTGCCCAAAACAGGGTGCCGTCTTTCCGTACACGCCAACCTTCTTCTTCATAAGAGCCGTTCTTAATAGCCTCAGCCAGTTCAAAAGCCGGATGATCGATTTTTTTCGCTTCTTCTGTGTAAAAGGTCGAAAAGTGCTTGCCGATTATTTCTTCAGCCGTATAGCCCTTTGCCCGCTGCGCACCTATGTTCCAGGTGGTGATGATGCCATTTGGGTCAAGTGCAAAAATTGCATAATCCTTGACCCCTTTAATCAAATACTTGAGTAGTTTTTCGTCTAGATCTGCTTTTTTCACAATCGACTCCGCGTTCTTATTCCGCTCGCAACGAAATAGGACTGAGGTTGCTGGCAGTAATTCGCAAGTTGAGTATATATCCTTTAAATCGAGTTAGAGCGGCAATGGCCAATTTGCTCAATCGCGCTCGAAAGCCGCAATTACCAATTTGTCGTCAATTGCACTCAGGATAAGTAACGACAGGCACATTAGGCCTGCTCATTGGCAAAAGCAGCTGTATATTGCCTTGAATTTGATGCACTTATACTTCGTCTCTCGAAGAGACTTTTGCTCCAGAGGATAAGCACTGAAAACCGAGGGTAATCCCTATACGTGCACCCGAAATACATCTTCACATTCGCCGAATCCCTGCATATTTTTCCCGCTCGGGTGTTCTTTCGGCTGAAATCACTGGTGCTCTTGATGGGGAAAACCTTTGTTGTTGCAACGGTTGCCTTTTGGCACAATAACTGAGTAAGCCGAATTCGGCAGATTCATTCAATTAGATAGCGCGCCAATCACCAAAGAAAACACCTCGCAGAGGTGCGGCTTTGCTGCGTTCCTTTAGCAGAGATCAAACTTGGAGACTATAACAATGAAAAGCAATGTAAGAGCAATGACTTCCAGTAAAGCACATCTCGCTCTTGTAGCTACAGAGAAGAAGCTCACTGAAATGAGCAACGAAGAGTTGATTCTCGCTTGCCAGGCTGAGAGACGGGGTGCAATCGATATTTTAATCAAGCGCAATCAATCCCTTCTTATCGGCATGGTTCGCGCACGATTCCCAGAAATGACCGACTATTCAGATATCGTGCAAGAAGCCCAGATCAGAATGTGGAAATCAATCGGTCAATTGAGAACACCGGCCGCTTTCAAAGGCTGGCTCGGTCAGATCGTCACCAATCTCTGCTACGACGAATTGCGCAGAAAAGTCAAAAACCAAGACGTTATTTCGCTGGACGAACCAATTGAATCAGAAGATGGTTCAAGCAAAGGCGAGCGCCTCATTGCCGATTCTTCCAACCAACCAGACAAAAACATGCAGCGCAAAGAACTTGTTGCCGCTTTGAACACTGCGTTGGATGCAATACCTCAAGAATTCAGACAATCAGTGCTGTTGCGCGAAGTGGATGGCCTTTCTTATGAAGACATCGCTGCGCTCACAAATGTAGAACTTGGAACTGTCAAATCTAGAATTTCCCGCGCTCGCGTCAAAATTCAAAAGAAGATGGCTCCATATTTAAAAGAAGCTGCTTAAAAATAGTAGTTTCAGACCATCGAAATTTTTCAGACCATCGAGAAGGCAGGCCTTAAGCCTGCCTTCTTGTATTCTGATGGAAAACAACTGCAAAATGAAATAAGCGTGCGTGCAGTGCACTCAGCGAATGTCTCGCTTCCAATTAGGTTTTTCAACCTTGATTTCTTTTACTTGTGTCGCTTCACCGGCATGAGTGCTCGTGGTGAGAATCAGCTGCGGCAGTCCAGGAACCTGCGCAAGATCTTGCTTGTTGGTTTGCAGAGCTATGCACGCAGCATCTTTCTTATCTAGTGCACCCAGCCCGTTGAACCTTTGCATTGCTTCGTTATAGCGAAGCTGATCTCCGATTTCGGCAGATCTGGCAATTTCGATTCCGATCTCAGGGGAGCCAGACCGAAGTTCTCGAACCCACTTGGACGTTAGCTCAGTGACGCCACTGGCTGTTTCAACTGGACAATCTGACATCGCAAATCCTCCTTTGTAGCAACCCAGCCAGGCGCGACCTTGCTAGCGTAGAGGGTCAATTTTCAAAAAATCTTGAAAACGCAGCTCTTCTTCTAGAGGTTGCCAGGTTGGCATTTTGAGGGGACGCTTGCAAGAAATTGACTTATAAAACAGAGCCAATCCGAACAACGTCCAGCGTCGCTGTCTCGATGAGAGGTTTGGCAGCTTCACATTAGCGTTAAGTTTGGCGGTATAAGCGCGTACCAATGGGCACAATAAACACGGGGAAAACCCAAATCTGGTAGGATTTGGCAACTCGAATTGGCAACTCTAGTTGGGAAAAGCAAATGGCAGACGAGACCTCGGGAAAAGAGCCTGCGACCAAAATCCTCATTGTCGAGGACAATAGGGTCAACGTGAAGGTTTTGCTGTTGCTATTGGCGCAGTTCAAATTCGACTGCGACACGGCAGAGAATGGTCGCGAGGCTGTAGAGGCTGTAAAGACATCTCATTACAACCTGATTCTTATGGACGTCCACATGCCAAAGATGGATGGTCTGGAAGCAACGCAAATTATTCGCCAATTAGAGAAGGTCACTGGCGGTCACACGCCGATTATTGCGGTTACGGCGTTGTCCACAGATGCTGACAAGCAGAAATGTTTGGAAGCCGGGATGGACGACCACGTTGCAAAACCAATCAGCAGAGAGATTTTGTACAAAAAATTGAATCATTGGCTGAGCAAGAATGTTCAAACTCAAGCAAATTATTTGAATGTCGATATGTCGCATTACGAAGGAATCTGGCTTGATCCTGAAGACTTAAAACGCATACTCGAACATTTTGGCGATAAAAATTTCGATAATTTGCTGCGCAACTATTTGACGAGCGCTGAAACCTATGTCCTTTATCTCGAGAGCCTTTTGAAGGACCATGATAAATTTCAATGCTTCCGGCTTTTGCAGGAATTAAACTCAGCCAGCGCAGATGTCGGAGCACGGACGATATGCAAGTTTTGCAGAGAAATGAACGAGCTTTTGAGTTGTGAAAATTGGGTTGAGGCTGAAGAAGTCTACAAAGATTTGAAAGAAACATTCGTGCAATTCTCAAAGTATTTGGAAGAGAAGCTGAAGGCAAAGTCGGCTTAGGCCGTCGTGAACATTCAAAGAAAGCCGTCAGCACTGCTGAATGAATATCCAGTCACTGAAGATTTAACAAACGATTTACCGCCCTTGGATTTCACCTATACTGAGCTGCGGGATAATTAGAAAGACTCATCGAGCTCTGAGTGTGAATGCAAGTCATTTTGCGCGGCATGATTGCTTTGTTTTGCATATTGCTGCTTTCGAGCGGTGCTTTCGCTCATCAGCGCAAAGATTTACTGGCTACCGAAGACCGGCTCTTGCAGCGTATTAAGTCAGTTGAATCTGATTTGAAACGCGTTGAGTTGGATCGCGGAGCGATTTTGGAAGAGCTCGAACAATTGTACGCTGCAGAAAAGGACCTGAAGTCAGTTTCTGTAGCGTCCATAAAGGATGAGATTGCCAAACGATCGATCGAATTAAAGACCATCGAGAGCAAACGCTCAGGTGGGCTGGAGACGCTCGATCAACTGTTCTATGCACTGGGTCAAACAAGAACACTTTTGAGTAAAACGACTGATTGAAGTGTTTGATATTGGAGGACACGTATGAGTAAGCGGACGGCAAGAATTTTCAAATTCATGCTTGCAGTGTCGTTGTTATGGGTGACACCATGCTCATACGCCACAGAATCGACTGAGTTAGACCCGCTGTTCAAGGGCTACACCGGAGCCTTTGTGATGCACGACCTCAAAGCCGACAAATGGGTGCGCTATCACGCCAACCTTTGCGAACAGGCGAGTTCTCCATGCTCCACTTTCAAAATACTTGTTGCTCTCACCGGACTCGAGAATGGTGTCATAAAAGATGAAAACACCGTTCTCAAATGGGACGGCACCAAATCGCAGATTTCCGCATGGGATAAAGATCACAGTCTTAAGTCCGCAATGGCGGAATCAGCCAACTGGTACTTTCTGAAAGTAATGGACGAAGTTGGTCTCAACAAGATGAAGACTGCGGTGACGGCTTGCGATTATGGCAACAAAGATTTATCCGGAGGGCTTTCGGATGCGTGGCGCTCGCACGACGGCAGCCTGAGGATTTCTCCAAACCAGCAAGTGGATTTTCTGGAGAAGTTGGAGCGCTCACGCCTTCCATTCAGCGCTCGCTCGAAAGATATCGTGCAAAAGGTGCTGCTCGTTGAGGGAGAACCTAATGACGGACTGTACGGAAAGACGGGTACCGAATCAAACGAAGGTAAGCTCGTTTGCGGATGGTTTGTCGGCTTCGTAAAGAAGGCGCAGAACACTTATGTGTTTGCCACTCGTATCGAGGCAGAGGGCGCGACAGGACGGAAAGCTCAGAGAATTACCGAGAGTGTTCTGAAGAAACTCAATGTTTTTTGAGTAGGTCCACGGGCTTTGGATGCCGCCCACGTCCACACGTCCACACGCGCACGCCCCATAAACCCTCACAGAGCTGGGTTTTCAGCCAAAAATAAAGAAATTTTGTTATTTGGACAACATTTCCTTCCCGCCGGTTAAAACGAAAGGTAGGACCGAGCGTAGTTCACTTTCCGATTGGCGGCACAGCCTTTTCGGAGGGCGGCTTTTGGTCGCGTTTTAAAAGAAATGAGGAAAACATTATGGGTAAAGCAGTTGGTATAGATCTTGGTACGACAAACTCCGTAGTCGCTGTAATGGAAGGCGGTCAGCCAGTCGTGATCGCCAATGCAGAAGGCTCTCGAACGACACCCTCAGTTGTAGCATTCACAAAATCAGGCGAACGGCTGGTTGGACAACTGGCCAGGCGGCAAGCTGTCGTCAACCCGCAAAACACTATTTATTCAATTAAGCGCTTCATCGGCCGTCGATTCGACGAGGTCGAAGCCGAAAGAGGCATCGTCTCTTATAAGGTAAAACCTGGCGCAGAAAACAGCAGCACAGTATCCATTCAGGATAAGGATTACACGCCTGAGGAAATCTCAGCGATGATACTGCGCAAACTGAAAGAAGATGCCGAGAAATACCTGGGCGAAAAGGTTACCGGTGCGGTCATCACAGTGCCTGCATATTTCAATGACTCCCAGCGGCAGTCTACAAAAAATGCCGGCGCAATCGCAGGTCTCGACGTACTGAGAATCATCAACGAACCGACGGCGGCAGCACTCGCCTACGGCATCGACAAGAAGAACAACGAAACAGTACTCGTCTTCGACCTTGGCGGTGGAACTTTCGACGTATCGATCTTGGAAGTCGGTGACGGCGTTTTCGAAGTGAAAGCAACCTCCGGTGACACTCACCTTGGTGGCGACGACTTCGACCATGCAATCGTTGATTGGATTGCCGATGAGTTCAAAAACCTCGAGTCTATTGACTTGCGCAAAGATAAGCAAGCATTGCAGCGTTTGATTGAAGCAGCTGAGAAAGCCAAAATTGAGCTTTCGTCTGTTTCCGAAACAACCATCTCGCTGCCATTTGTGACCGCCAATGAAACCGGACCCAAACATCTGGATATGCGCATCACTAAAGCCAAGTTCAACGAATTAACTCGTCAACTGGTCGAGCGCTGCCGCAAGCCGGTCGAAGAGGCGATTCGCGACGCCGGTCTGAAAGCCTCCGAGATTGATGAAGTGGTGCTGGTCGGTGGTTCTACCCGGATACCTGCCGTGCAAGAGTTGGTGAAATCAATCACCGGCGGCAAAGAGCCTAATCAGGGCGTCAATCCTGATGAAGTTGTTGCCATAGGCGCTGCAATTCAGTCGGGTGTTCTTTCCGGCGAGGTCAAGGATGTCGTATTGCTTGACGTAAGTCCACTCTCCCTGGGCATCGAAACCATGGGCGGTGTCTTCACCAAGCTAGTCGAACGCAACACGACTATCCCGACGCACAAGTCGCAGACATTCTCTACCGCTGAAGACAATCAGCCGGGCGTCGATGTATGCGTCTTCCAGGGCGAGCGTCCGATGGCGCGCGACAACAAGATGCTGGGCAACTTCCGCCTCGACGGAATACAACCGGCACCGCGCGGACTGCCGAAAATCGAAGTCTCATTCGACATCGATGCCAACGGAATTGTCAGCGTGACCGCGCGCGATGAAGCAACTAATAAAGAACAGAAGATCACTATTACTGCCAGCACCAATTTGAATAAGGCGGATATCGATCGACTGGTCAAGGAAGCTTCAGAACACGCCGATCAAGACCGCGAGTTGAAAGAAGCCGCTGATGCGCGCAACGAGGCGGATCAGATGTGCTATGCGACCGAGCGCCAATTGAATGAATTGGGTAGCGCGGTCAAAGAGCAAAACAAGGCACGTGCGAAACAGCTGATTGACGATCTTCGCAAGAAGATTGCGGAAAAGGCTGATACAGCGGCTCTCAAATCCGCTATGGATGAGCTTCGCGGAGCGCTAATAGTGCTTCAGCAGGACGCTCAAGCAGCTGCGGCTGCGGCGCAAGCTGCAAGCGCACAAGCTGCAGGGGCACAAGCAGGCACAGCGCAAGGTGGTGGCGCAGGATTTGGTGGTGGTGGTGGTGACGCCGGCAGCGGCGGAAGAAACGCTTCGCGGCATCAAGATGACGACGACATTGTCGATGTTGAGGTCAGCGCAGCGTAGCCATGAGAGGAAAGTAGCATAGCGATGAGACGAAAGCAGCATAGTAATGAGCTAAGTCTCGTCTGCAAAATGCAATCAAATCGGAAAACGCCTCTTGTCTCCAGGGGGCGTTTTTCACTTGAAACCGCCGCGGATTCTGCCATCACCGGCGAAATAGCATACAATTTCGTAAAAACTGGGTAAGTAAATCCAGATAAAAACAGCGCATCATCCCTCTTTCGAGCGCTCTCTCAGAGCTGGCAAAGGAGCGAATCTCGCAAAGCCACCAGAACTGGATGATACTTTTCCGGTCACGCGTTAGTATTTATCTTAGCCTTACAGATTATGGAGCGATTGACGGGCTGAAGGTTTCAGTTAAACTACGTAATATCGTTTGTCGCATTTGCGATTCGGAGCCTACTGTATGAGCGCAGCACAATTACCAGAAGAGATGGACGGAAAGGCAATTGAAGACCTTACACGAATGGCTTTTCTCTATACTCGACGAGGAAACGTGCAGAAGGCGGCCGAGCTTATGTCGCTTGTTGAGCAAATTGAAAAACGTGCAGGACACGTTACTTCAGTAAATCTGGAAGGCTGGCGTTTCGAACAGAAAAGCCGCGGGTTATAGTCTGATGATAAACGTCAACGAATAGAAAAGAAGCGACGTCAACTTTGGCGCCGCTCCCTCTTTCTTTTTTTTATCAGCTTTCTTCTTCTCCTCGAATTCAGGTTTCATTTGCGATGCAATCACAAATGCATGCTATTAGAAGCACAAATGCATGTCATTAGAAGCCGCGACGATGGAAGCGGTTTCTCCACCGCGTATCCGCATCGTTCAACTGAAAAGTCACGTCATTGCTCAAGTTTGCCAATTCGTTATTGAGAATGTTGCGTTCGCGAAAGTTGAGACCCCCTGAATTCCTGAAACGAGCCTGTAGGGCTTCTATTCGACGCATTTTGGACTGCAAGTTGAAAGCTTCTTGTCTCGTTAGTCGGCCACTGCCAATGCCGGCATTGATGCGACTCTGAAGTTGAGCCTCCGCTCCGTTGATGCCCCCAAATATTTGCGCTTGCGCAGGGGTACACAACGAGGTGGTTGCAATAAGACCTAGCGCGGCAATAGGCATAAGTGTTTTCATAAAACCTCCTTGTTTCGGTAACGAAGATGCGGCAGTGATTGAGCACCCGCCATTAGAAAGACGACCACAACGAAAGTTTGATTCCTCAAACAGATTTTCGTAAACCTGCTTTACGTCCGTGATGATTTAACACAAGCAATCATCGCAAATAACTATAAACATTACCGTTTCCGTTGGTGCTTTGATTAGGTGGAACTTCGCTGAAACGCAGGGGTCTGCCTGGACACCAAGTCAATGAGGAGATTCTACATGACTACAATAGTACAAGGTGGAGAAAGTGGGAGCAGTGCCGCTGTGACAGTCTTAGCGATCGTCGCTGTAGCTGTGATCGGTTTTGGTATCTACTTTTATTCCAATAACACAGGCGCAACTTCAAGCAGCACTACCATCAATATGCCGGCAACAAGTGCTCCGGCGGCACCGGCAGCACCGTCAGCACCTGCAGCTCCTGCAGCACCAGCAGCACCGGCAGCTGGCAATAACTAAATTAGCTTCAGAAAAATTGATTGACGCTCGAACGAGCGTGGCTTAAATAAGGATTCACATGAATACAACATACAGAATGAAAGAAAGTCCTACTACACGGGAATTGAAACCCGTCTCAGCATGGCTGAACCCACAATTTCAAAGATTTATCGCTATTACAGCCGGGACCGGGCTGCTCTTATCGCTAGTTGCGGTGCTTAACCTGAAAGCCGCTGTAGATAACCTTACCGGGACGAAGATTCCCTACATCCAGAGCCAAATGGACAAGCTGCAAGGCTAGGTCGCCAGGCTGCAAAGCCAGCTCCACGAGCTAGGGCGGGCACCGTATATGGTGAATAACAGAGGAACTATTCACCGAATAGTAAGTCCTCTAGGTATCACTCCAGGTATTTCAAGGAAAAAACACAATGCTTTACACAATCATGGCAGTACTCGTCGTTCTATGGCTCTTAGGATTCGTTGGACACATTGGCGGCAGCTTAATTCACGCGCTTCTAGTCGTTGCACTTGTCCTATTCGTTTTCAATCTGGTATCAGGCAGAAGATCAGGAATCTAACTCCTGCTCTAATTGCTAGTTATCTGGCATTTTGAACGAATTCCAAAATCTTTATTAGTCCCGAGACCCCTCCTAGCAGTAGTCTCGGGCTAATCCCAGAAGATGTTCACGTAGTTTTGACATTGACCTGCAAAGATAAATGCAGATAAGGCTAGTTTTACGGCCGACTAAAGTAACTAAAACAGCCCTGCTTATGCGGGCGTTATTTCTCACCTCGTCTAGTCACTGCACATGCAGTGAAGGTGAAGAAATGACTCGCATCCTGGCCCTACTAGAAAAACACGATAATTCCGACCAAGTTAAGGCTTGCTTGGAAGCATCGGGCTATCAAGTCTTTGCAACGGACACCTTTGTGAATGCCAAAAGCCTTCTCAGCATCTTCAATTTCGAACTGATTATCTCGGATGTTCATTTAGAAAATGGAGGCAATGTTTTTGATTTTCTGCGTTGGGTCAAAAACGACAAAACCACAGCTGAGATCCCATTTGTTCTTTTAAGCTCGCAACCTACTCCGATGGCAAAATACCTCGCTGATGGAGTGCGCATTTCGGCACGCATGCTAGGCGCAATTAAATACATCGAGATGGGGACTTTCGACGCCGACAAATTTCAAGCACAAATCAGAGATTTGCTGGTCATTGACAAACAGAAAAACAAACAAACCAGCAAAACAACCCAAGAAACAAAATTGGCAAAGAAGGACGGTGAATATTATGGACGCCCGAATATTAGTAACGATGGAACACCCAGAGGATCTGAAACTCATCAGCGATAGTCTGGAACATTTCGGACACTGCGTCACGAAATCGGCTACGTTTCATGAATCCATGGAGATCCTGCGGACTACGGACTTTGACATGATAGTTTCAGATGTTCATTTACAAAATGGCGGCAGTGTATTTGACTTCCTGCGCTGGGTTAAGGGCGATCCACATATGCAAGCAACACCTTTTGTGTGTTTTAGCGCCGAACCACCAGAGATTGGCAAATACCTTGCTGATGGAGTCCGCACTGCAGCACGTGCACTGGGTGCCGCAAAATACATTTCGATGGACCAATTTGACGCGAATGTTTTTCGAAAGGAGATTGAATGGTTACTGCCATTGAATCGCGCCGGCAGCTATTATGCTGAACCTTGCAAAGGCAGCAGTGACAGCGATGGCAATGGAAAAAATGCAGCAACTGATAGCCAAAAGCGCGAAGTCTAAGAAGGCCCTTATGATGATACTTAGATTCAACAGCTACCAACGAGAATGGCAGACTCCGCTGCCAGCGCTGGCTCCGATTTTGAAACAGGCATTGCGTATACAATGGCGCGAGTTTATTAATGAAATCGAAGATACTCAAGATTCGGACAACAGCCGCATGTCAACGGATATCGCCACAATAAGCATGTTGGAAAAGGCATTCAAAGCTAGTTGAAATCGCTACACAATCACGCCCTCAATCAATGCGAAATCGCTTGGAAGTTAGGAGTAAACCGTGTCAACAGCAGAAACAAGGTTCTCGCTTAAACGAGATGTGCAATCAATCGAGCAAGTACTGATTCAGGCTCTTGTAGCTGCGGGCTGGAAATCATCTCTAATGAAACGAAATAAAATAACCACGCAATCAGTGGCTAAGACTGTAAGCGCCGGCGGCGTTTCATTCATTGGTAATTTCTCGGCGATTAGCACGTGGGATCAGCGGCAGGACAGGACTGATGTCCTTGTGGTGGTTAGTGAAAGAGCATCGTTTGCCCCAGCACTGTCTTCGACATGCGCTGATTATTGCAATGCCATTGTTGCTGCTATTCCTGAAAACTGTTTGCTTGTACCTGGGAGAAATTGAGAAGTGGGCGGCGCAGATTTATCGACCTCTGGCTGGGAATGCCCAGGCTAAGTTGAGTGCTGCTGGTGGCGCGGACCCGGGTAAACCGATCTGGCAATCGTGGCGGAAAGCCAGCCAATCCACCAACCACCACCGACCAAACTGAATGTGTGCAGCTTAGTCGGGTAATTAAGTGCGACGAAAACCAATATGACTGCCCATACAACCGCACAAGCGATACTGTAATTCTTGTAGGTACGAAGTTTGCCCATAATCGAAGACTCCTGAACTGCCTTCCTGTAAGTCATTCTACTCCTTTACCTCCTTGCACCTTGAGCTTCGGACTCTGCTATGGACAGAAGAAAGAAAAAAGTAAGCAGGCTGCCGAAGGTTGAAAGCAGCCTGCTTGGGATGAAAACGCAATACTATTGGGTATTGATCGCCAATTTCTTGCTTTCTTTTGGCGCTGTCTGGCTCTTCGGCATGACAATAGTCAAAACACCGTTCTTTAAGGTGGCCCTGGCCTGATCTGAATTGACTCTGCAAGGCAATGAGAAAGTCCGCTCGAACATCCCATAGACGCGCTCTCCTGCTCGAGGCGAGTTTTTGTCGGATGTAGAAGTCTCCCGTTTCTTTTCCCCTTTTATGGTCACCGAAGTTTCAGAAACGGAAACATCGAGATCTTTCTCGTCAATGCCTGGCACTTCAGCATTGACTTTCACCTCGTTGGCTGACTGCGTAACATCGAGCCTGGGTGACGCGACAGCACTGGACGGAGCAAAGGCAACCGGCATATTTTCAAAGTCTCCCATCACCCAGTCTGAAAAGGGATCGTACATGACGCTTCTCAGCCACGGGTCGAACATTAAAGAGACTCCAAGACCCCTGCGCAGCGGAAACTGTCTGTGTGCATCGCAGCTAGGTGCTGCTTGCACAGGGATACTTGCCGCACTGTTGTCTTTTCCTTTGCAGGGCTCATTGCTTGAATGAACCACCTGCCCAGCGGCAACCCCCAGGGTAAGACCGAGAGCCAGGGCTAATATTGTGGTTTTGCTTTTCTTTAGCCCGGAAAGAATTTCTGTTGTATTCCAATTCGATTTCATGGCAAACCTCCTTCAATAGTTGAGACCGTCTTGGATTGGAATGTGCTTGTAGCTATTCAGCTTGAATTTGGATTTTCTTTGGCATCGCTTTCTTGCTCTTCGGCAAGATGAGTTTCAATACTCCGTTCTTTATTGCAGCTTGAATTCCGTCTCTATCGATTTCGTTGGACAGAGCAAAGACGCGTCTGAAGTCTCCCACTCCATACTCCGAATAGGTCAAGGTATAACCTTCAAAAGTGGGGCGCTCGACTCTTCCGTAGATAGTCAGTATGTTTTGCTCAAGTGTAATATCGATTGATTCTTGCTTGACCCCGGGCATATCTGCCAGTATCAGCAACTGCTCTTGAGTCTCGTAAATATCGGCTCTGGGGGTAAATATTTTGCCCGCTCGAGTTTGCTCTGCCGCATTTACGGCTTTGTGTTGCTCCTTCTTTTTCGCTTCCATTACTTCGGTAGCCATAACTCTTCTCCTTCTTAGATACGCGTAGATTACTGAGACTCGACTCTAATTTTTCTGGGCTTGCCCGCTTCGGCTCTGGGCAGATTTATTTCCAGAATGCCTTCTGCAAACCGTGCTTTGACACGGTCGGCGTCAACTTCAAATGGAAGCTGCAGGCTGCGCACGAAGTGACCGAATTCGCGCTCCTTGCGGTGGCATGACAGACATTCCTTGCCGGTCTCTTCTGCACGATTCCCTCTGATAGTCAGAGTCTCATTCACTATCGAAATATCAATCTTCTCAGAATCGATACCGGGGACCTCTGTGCGAACAATTGCTCCATCGGCAGATGTCCACACATTTACGGGCGGAAATTCGGTATGAGCGCTTGTGTCATGAAATATGCGATTCAGCTCTTGCTGAAGGCGCTGTATATCATTGATAGAACCGAAAAGATCCTGTTCAAGTGTTCTTGGTAACAACATTTCCTTCGCCTCCTTAATGCTAGTCGCTCGGTTAAGGCAAGGAATTATTGATTCGTTAATTCGATCCCTGCCCAAGCATCCTTAATGAATGTCTTGTGAGCGATTGAATGTTCACACCAAATAATTTACCGAAAGGCAATTAAAAGCTCCAGGAATTTACATCATTTTTTAAACATGTTGTGCCACCACAAGCAGTGCATATTCCTTTATATAGGCAATGCTGACTACCCTCCCTTCTTTTCGCCTGACCACGTCCCAAGATTAAGCGCCCGCTAGCCCAGGGGAGATTATAAAGAAAAAATGAATTCTTGACTTTTTGGCGGTCTTTTTGCTATAAAAAATCTTGGAAGGTATTGAACCTTCCGTGAGGTTCAGTGAAACATCCTATTCATTTTTTGAGGAGGTTGATTCGCCTAAACTTGTACGGAATTCAAGATTCCAATTAAAGAAAATGAACAGCCCGCCAGGCTGATTACAGGGAAAAAGGGGCAGCAGCTTTTAGGAATGCTGCCCCTCCCGAAACCAAATTGAAATATTCATACAACACTGAAAATCATCCCACTTGAGGAGCGGAGGTGAAGATCTCATGTTTGGAAATTATTTCATTGAAGATTATGTAAAAGCCGGATGCAATGCCACCCCGGCAAAAGAATTGGAAGCTTTGTCATCGCATAGCAAATCTAAAATTCGGCAGCGCGTTGCCGAAAATGAAAATACTCCATCGAATATTCTGGAGCGCCTGGTAAAAGACCCGGACTCTGAAGTCAGGTTGGCTGCGGGAACCAATCCTTCTACTCCGGTCGATTTGGTTTACAGTCTTGCGCTTGATGAAGACCCCTCCGTGCGGCACGGCTTGGCCGAAGATCCAAATACGCCTCTGGGATTGCTGAAAATACTGGCGCAAGACGAAAACGCCTATGTCAGCTGCCGCGCTCAAAAGACACTGCTTTCTATGCAAAGACAGTGGGTGAAGAATGCGGACAGCAGCAACATTGTTGCCTGGCCGATCATAAATGTCTCAGTATATGCATGATTGTTGACTGATGACCGTTAACTGATGACCGTTGACTGACGACTGACGACTGACGACTGTGTTTGCCTACTGCCCATTCGGCAAACACGCAACAGCAGGGGAGCAGGAAGCAGAGTCCTGCTTCCCTTGTTATTGTCCATAGAACAAAGGGGGATGAAAGCGCGCCACCGCTAGTGAGATGACTCGGTGAGCTTGCTCCCCGGCGGCAGGTTGAGTTTCTCGCGGATGAGGGGCAAAGCCTTGCGCGCTGCAATTTCACCGGCGCTCATGGCACGCAGAATGTCATCTCTATTCTTCGAGAGAATAGAGATATTGCTGACCTCAGGCGCAATGACGATGTCGGCAAATTGCATTTGCTGCTCATCGGTGACCGCCAGCATGATGTTGGCCATTCGCTCGGCGAGATTTTTGTAGGGCCACATGGTCTTCTCCGGAACTTCCTTCAATTTGTCGTCAACGACTACAGCGATGACCACATCGGCGCCGGTGTCGCGAGCAGCCGAAGCGGGCAGATTTGCTCTTACGCCGCCGTCAACACACAGCTTGTCGCCGACTTTCACTGGGCGAATGATGGGCGCAAGCGATGAGCTTGCACGCATCGCCAGTGAGAGATCTCCTTCACTCAACCTGTATGCCTGACCGTCCAGCAGATTTGTGACAACTGCAGAATAAGGAATATTCAACGCTTCGATTTTTTCTTTGCCCGCAGGTATTTGCTCCTGCAAATATTTCTGATATTTTTCCCCACTCATGATTCCTACGGGCCCCGTCCGCCAGGGCGACAATACCGTCAGCGGAAACTTAAGCAGTTTTGCACCCAGGGTCGGAACGTAAGAATTGCGGAACGCTCTAATGACTTGCTCGTGGCAAAGCTTTTCGATAGGAACTCCCGCTGCGTAGAGACCGCCGACGATTGCTCCCATGGAATTGCCGACAATGTAATCGATGGGAATACCTTCACTTTCCAGCACTTTCAAGACGCCGGCGTGCGCGGCACCTCTCATGCCACCACCGCCCAGCGCGAGAGCCATGGTTTTTCGATGCTTCGGCTTGACTCGGAATTTGCCGTCGCTAGTAGGAAATGTTGAAAGCTCAGGCACATAGCCAAACTCTAGAGTTTTGTCGGTAGCCGGCCTGATTTTGGTGGCGTTGGTTTCGGAAGTAGACGGGCTAGGATTGATGATTACTTCAGGGGCAACTTGTTGCAAGTGAGGCTCCGGCAGCAACTGCAAAACCGCCGGTTTTGCAGCTGTTGGCTGAAGTACCGTGGGCTGTGCCAATGCCAATGTGCAATTGCCAGCAAGCGCGGTAATTAGACAGACGAAAGAATTGCGCCGAAGAATCAGAGAATGCCGACTGCTCATGGCGATATTCATCGTTTTTTTCATACTGGGCTGTCCTTACGCAAGTTGCTTCACTTCGGAATTCCACTTGCCCAGTATGTTTGTATATAGATTTGGCAAAACTAGAGGCACCGTGCCGCAATTATAGCGCGTTTTCAATAGCTACAGCGCCTTAAGTCTTTCGAGGTCGTCCTGTGCCTCTCTTGTGCGCCCCATCGCTTTCAGAACCTGAGCCCTTTCATAAAATGCATCATATTCATTCGGATGCAAACGAACGTGTTCGTTTGCTGCAAGGAGGGCTCCTTGAAAAAGTCCCAAACCCAGTTTTGCCTTGCTCATCGCTGCCCACCCATCCCCAAATCCTGGCTCCAGGCTGATGAGAGAATCTGCGAATGAGAGAGCCGTATCGTAGCGTTTCAAATCGCTGTACGAGACCGCGAGGCAAAGAAGTGCATCAGTATTGTTCGAATCCAAATTAAGTGCTTGGGTTGCATACTCGATTGTTTTTTCTCGTCTGTCCGGATAGCAAGAGTAGTAACATTCAGCCGCTTTGACGAGTGCGTGCTCGCTTCTCGGATAGTTCTCTAATGCCTTCTCATAATGAACAAGCGCATCCAGAAAGTCATTTTTGTCAAACAACTGGTCTGCGAGTTTTATCTCTACGCTCAACGCTTCCTGATTTTTTGGACCTGGTGGAATGACTGGATCGTTTCTAAAACTCTTGGACTGCATCGAAGATAACCTGTAATTGTCCTGCCTTGTGTCATTTGTGGGAATCAGTGCTGCGGCGCAGAGCATCGTGATTGGCAAACTCAACGCGAATATGCGCAGAAGATTTCGACTCAACGTAGGTAGCTCGTCGTTTGTCGAAACAAAACTTCTGTGCCTTAGCAAGAATAGACACGACAGTGCAGTTATCAAAAGAAACGCAAGAGCGCCAGCTGATAGAAACAATCCGCCGTTGTGAATGGAACGCCAAAGGAAGAAAGTTGCAGACGAGCCGAAATACAAGATGTTGACGATTTGATTGGCCCTGGTTGTCGGCCAGGATGTTCGAACATCGTGCGGGAACTGAACAAAATTGCTGTAGGACATTGTGATTACAGAAGGCTCAGTTTCAATCAGAGGCCGCTTGGGACGCTCCTGAAGTTGATCTTGAAGTTGCTTTGGGCTTGCCGTTTCAGCTGAAACAATAAATTTGCACGACTTAGACGGACGGCGCTGCGCGCTCAAAATCTCAACACTTTTAGTAAGGGTTTTGTGATACTTCATAATTTGTCTTACCGGAGCAGCAATCGGCGGGAAAGGCGAAATACCGGCTTCAACACTATGGTAAGTTATGTCTACTGTTACCAGGGTGAACCCTGGTTCGAGAATCTGATATCGATAAATCCCCCCAGCCAAACTGGGCCAGGCTCGGTCATGCTAGCATATAGACTCAATTTTCAAAAAATCTTGAAAGAGACGGCGAATCAGGCGTGTGGCATCGTCAGTCAGGGGTTTGCACATTCGGGTAAGTGATCTGCATGTCTTGGGAGTGGAATCATGATCAACCTTTTCAAAAGCGGTAAGAAAACTTTTGTGGAAACACTGTTTTTGATCGCTCCTGAAAGCGATGCACAAAAGATTTGGTCGACGGATCACGATCAGCTGGCAAAAAATTTCAAATCGTTGCAAGAGAAAAACATTGATGATGAGATGATCTCGTGGTTTCACTGCTTTACCGTCGATGAGATATACGACCCCGGCTACATTGCCAGGACGCGAAAATTTCTCGATCACGACAAAGGGCGAGCACTGTTCGTTCTGCCTGAGGATTTTGCTCATCGTCTGTCCAGCTTAAAGCCATCGGAGACGGACACATTGTCCGAACAGTGCCTTCACGTTGAGCAGTTTGTGACATGGAAAGCAAAGGAGCTTGCCAATTTTCTGACGCGACTGGCGAGCCTAGCTCAAGATGCGGAAAGCCAGAAGGCAAGAGTTTTCGTTTTGCTCGATGCATCATCGGCTGACAGATCTGATCTGGACAATTTCAAAATGAGGCAGCTCTGTTTGCAGGGCGAAGATCTGCTCACTGCCAACAAAGTCTCGGAAGCACTTGAGACTTTCCTTGCGGCTTGCGCCATAGCGGAAAGTTCCCAGCCAAAGAATGCGGTAATGATGCAGGCAACATACTCAGCGGGCGATGCCTATTGGCGGCTTGGACAACTCGATAAAGCGATCGAGAAATTCGAGCTGGCGCTATCTGATTTGGACGAGGAAGACAGTCCGGCATACATTCACTTCGCGCTTGGGAAATGTCACTTCGACGCGGGCAACCAGGAAAAAGCAACCCAGGAGTTTCGCAAGGCGTACATGAGGGATAGCTTCTCGGAGTTCGAAACTGAAGGGAAGTATTACCAATTTCTGCTCTCTACCGTATCAGAATTAGGCAAACGAGCAAAGGGCTGGAATGATGCGCTGCTCCTCATAGATCTGAATTTAGAGCGAGAGTTCGCAAACAACCCTGTTGCCGAAAAAGTCCGCAAAATGTGTCTCGATGCCGACGACACAGCTCGCACTAAAAACTTCTCTGCCGCCATTGACAAATTCTGGGAGGCATTCGATGCTCTTCCGGAGACTGCGGAAAGTAATGATGATTATGAAGATGACGATGATGCGCAGATGTCCTTCGCTCGTATGTTCATCGTCGCGGCAGTCGGAAATCTCAATTTCCTGAATGCGGATTATGCGGCAGGCGCGGATAATCTTCGCGGGCTTAGCACGTACCCATTCGGACTTCTTAGATTCGGCCAATGTTTGTTTGAGCTTGGCGCAGATGAGGAGTTTGCTGAAGATATTCTCGCTCGAGCATACATGCTAGGAGGGCGCGAAATCTTTGCGGAAGAAGATCCGAAATACATCAAATTCCTGTCGAAATTCCTGCGCCCACCGGCAGGACAACCCGAGCTGTAATAACATATGGAATCCGGTTTGCGTCCAAAACAATGAAATCATGGAACTAATGCCGGTGCCCATCGGTCACTACACGTATGACTGCTTATCGCGCACCTATCAGAAGATATAACCATGCAGGAGTTGATGTACTGCTGGACTGGCTCCGCATCCATTTGTCGGTATTACTATGCGGCGGAATTGCAGTGGGCATCTCAATTGAAGAAGCACGCTTTGCGGTCACAACAGCTGTTGCTGCAAAACATCAAAAGAGCGTTCAAGAACAGCCACCCAACGGATACGTGGCGGCGCTCACTTCTCGGTCAGTCGAGACACAAAACATTCAAACAGCGCTTTCAGAGACAACCATTGCGCCTGCCGAGACAACGAGTGCGCGTGCAACGCGCCGGCTACGAGAAGCAAGCACTGAATAGAGACAGAGTCATCACCATGCCAGGTGACGGTTTCTCCATGTCGATCAGGTCCATAAGATTTGACTTTCCATTGCGAACAATCGCTGGCCAGGGTGGAGGTTCCATCTGCCAGTGCCCATCAGGCGTGAGCATGTGAGAGCGATCGGAGGAGAAAATGGATACGAATTCGCCCGCATCAATGACGCGAAACAGCGGCAGAAATTCCGCCGGCGCAAAAGGTGGCTGCCCGAATGTGGAGCGGATGTATTGAGCGAACGGAGTCGGCGTCTCAAGCACAGTATCGAGATCGTAAACCTCCCATTCGTCGTGAAAAAACAGCATTATCACATGGTAGTCCCAGATTACTGGCTCGCCTTCAGCGTGCTGCACGTTCTGTTCCCACAAAGCACAACTTCGCCTGGGATTAGAAATGAGCACAACTTTCCGGCCGTAATCGTGAAAGTCCTTCTCCTGACAGAGGTGCCAGATGTTCTCTTCGCAATAGCATGCTGCGTATTTATATCCATCTACGTTCATCAGGTCTCATCCGTGGCAATGTTCAGACCTATTTTACCCGTTAATGGTTCGCCCATCCGGGTAAGTTGTCTGAAGGTTTGGGGGACCACACGAACGCAATTGGAGACGGGATTTTGAGAATCCAGGTCATGGCAAAGACATTCAAGTTCTACAACTGCGGTCCATTCTGGCTCGCAGGAACACTTCTCGAAGGCGGAGCTCCAGACTTTGGTCCGAATCCCACAGCGTTGTTAATCCAGCCGTGCTTCCATAAGGTAAGGGACCCCATCGGCATACCTGAGTATTTAGACAAATACAACAAGTTGCTCTCAAAATTGCCGAATCAGGAGACTTTCATTGCGCCTTGAAGACGCAGTTCTTCTGCCAGTGTGCGAATCTGATCTTCGAGTTTTGTTTTCCAATCGCCGGCATGCACAACAAAACGATTGCCGGCTTTGCGCGCATCCGTGCGAAGCACTTGACCAGTTGCTATGCGTTCGGCCTCTGCTTCAGTCTTGAAGAGATAAACAGCTCGGTCGGCTTGTTCCAACACAAAAATGTTTTTGCCACCAACTACAGGCTGCTTGAACATGACACCATTGCCGAGTTTTACACCTTGCAGCGTGCTTTCATTGCCAGCCCACAATTCTCCTTCTTTGGTTTTTTCAAGAACTGCTTTTACTTCGCCCTGAAATGGACTTAGCTTGGGCTCTCGCGCTATAAGCGGAGTTCGACTTCTAAACAGAAAACCACGCAAGTTTGGCAGAATTTCATCAACGTACTGACCTTCAAGCGACTTCAGATACGGTGTCCAAAATCTTTCGGGGACGGCAGGTATTGGGAGTTTGCGCCATTCGCCACCTTCCGGCCTGACCTGTGGAAAACTGACATTTCCATTCGTCAGTTTTTTGTCAAACCACTGGAATGGATAGTCTGCCTGTCCCGAGACAGGGTGAACACGACCGCCAGTGAGCTTGGAAAGGATGTCGGCATTGGGGGGAAACGCGGGGAAACGGTCTTTTACATTTACCCAGGGTGGGAGAGTTCCGTCGCTTTTATACTGGCCCTCGAGTGAATGAATAAATCGATTCCAGGTTTCCTTTGAAACATGCTCCGTGTCACTGGATTTTGTGTATGCATTGGTGCGATAAAGCGGAAAGGAATTTTCACCGTTGCGCAGCTCCTTTCCTACTCTTTGAAAAGGAAATTCGGTGATCATCTTTGCGCCTGGTTTTATCTCAAGCATCTGGTCGAAAGTAGCCCATGAAAAAGGAGTGATTCTCTTAATTTCACTGTTCAAAGCAAGGCTTTTTTCCGGGAAATTCCTACTGCCGTTCGAGACCCATCGTGTGATGACTGGCAAATCTCGCTCTGCCACTGATACTCTTTGTCCATTGGACAAAACAAGATTTGCCGCTCTGATGGTAAGCGGAAATTCCTTACGGTCCACCGGTCCCATCTTGTCGAATTGACCAACGCGTTTGCCATCCAAATACACTGCCGAACGGCGAAACTCACCGTCAAACTCGGTCTTGAGCCATGCTCGCTTGTTTGACACATATGCGTTTTGGACAGTGACAGTACGCGGATCTCTCAGACCTCTGATGTCGCTCAAAAACCAATCGTAGACACCTGCCGGGGCCTTACCGCGCTCTACAGATTTGGCAACGATGTCCTCAGCCAGGATAGGTTTTGGACCCTGCCGGATATTCGAAATTTCGGGAGCAACTTTCGCCCAAGCAGTCTCCGCTGCTTCTTGGACGACTTTTGAAGCGCCAGTTTCCTCCGCTAATTTTGCCAGTCCTCTTTCTAAAGGTTGCCAGCCAGGCATGGTTAAGGACTCCCATTGCAGGATAAAAACGGAGGGCTGGGGGAGAATGCCCAGCCTAGCTTCGTCCATATTAGATTGGGGGGCGTAAAGGCAGCGTGAAGATGGCGGCTATTTCATCGCTCCTTCCGACTTCGATGCCGAGCTGCTCTGCTTTGCAGACGAAGTTTAGCTTTCCGCACAGCTACCTGCAATTTCAAGCGCTCGTCACTTGAACGCAACGTCAGCTGAGGTTATTCTGAAGAACCTTGGATGGAGATTTGAAGCATGGCGAAGCTCGTCTTCGGAATGAACCAGTCCCTGGATGGTTACGTCGACCATATGGCGATGGCGCCATGTCCGGTGCTCTTTCGCCACTACGTGGATCAAGTGCGAGATCTGACGGGCAGCGTGTACGGTCGTCATATCTACGAGGTCATGAGCTATTGGGACGAGGACCGTCCAGAGTGGACCTCCGAGGAACGCGACTTCGCGGACGCATGGCGAAGCCAACCGAAGTGGGTCGTTTCGAACTCATTGAAGTCAGTCGGTCCGAACGCCACCCTTGTCACCGATGACCTGGAGGCGGTGATACGGCGGCTGAAGGCCGAGCTCGGCGGAGAGATTGCAGTTGCCGGACCAGACCTGGCGCGAAGCGTGACAGATCTTGGTCTCATCGATGAGTATCGCCTCTACTTGCACCCCGTCGTGCTCGGTCACGGTAAGCCATTCTTCGCCGGACCTCGGCCACGACTCCGCCTTGTCGCCAGCGAACGAATTGGCGAGGACGTGATTAGATTGACGTACGTTCCTGCTTAATCGCGCGACCTATGATGGGGAAGATTTCTCTTGTTTGAACTGCAACCTACGTTGACCGGCAAGCTGATAAAACTGAGACCATTGCGGCTTGAAGATTATGCTGCGCTCTATCTGGCAGCATCCGATCCCCTGATCTGGGAGCAACACCCTAATTCTGATCGCTACAAAGAAGAAGTCTTCAAAGGCTATTTCGACGGTGCAATCGAATCTGGTGGTGCGTTGGTTGTGCTGGATGCTCTCACGAATGAAGTCATCGGTTCGTCTCGATATTATGGACTCGACGAAAAGCTCAGCGAAATCGAGATTGGCTGGACATTTTTGACCACGAAATATTGGGGTGGAACATACAATCGCGAACTCAAGAAGCTAATGATGGACCACGCTTATAAGTATGTCGATCATGTTCTCTTTTTCGTGGGACCAAACAATCTTCGCTCGCGTAAAGCAGTTGAGAAGATTGGCGGCGTGTACGTTGATACCAGGTCTCGATTTGGCAGCGACAGTGTTGTTTATCGGCTGTCAAAATCAAACTACGCCATTTGAGCCCACTCTCTGCCAATCAGTCTTCCCGCAAAGGTGAGTTTTGCTGAAGCTTTTTACGCGCTTCCGCTCTCGCTCTGAGCAACTCAAGCTGTTTAATGCGAATTTCATTGAATTCGTAAAGTGATTTATTGAACGCATCCAATTCAGCTTTCGGCACAGTGTATTCAACTTCACCGTCATCACCAACTTTCCACTTTCCAAAATGATCTCTGAGAAACAGCAGCTGCTCGCGTGACCTTTTCTGCATACCCTGCAAGTTTGCAAAGACTTCCGCGTCTTGAGCGCTGCCACCATTTTGGCGGATCATCTTGCTTTGTTCGTTCGTCGCCCTAATTAGCTGATCTAACACAGCGATTCTATTGTCCGCATCTTCTTTCGATTTTATGGTCGAAGGTTTCGCAGCGCCAAGTTCTTCAAACTTCCTTTGAAATTCGCCCAGCTCCTTTGACTTGGCTATCATCTTCTGCATTTGCGCCGGGTCGACCGGTGCCGCGACAGCCGAAACCATGCAAAACGCTAACAACACTGCTTGAGCGGTTGCATACAGCTGCACTTCCCTGGAAAACTTCATGAGCTTTGCTAATCTCTGTGAGTGGCGTTTCTTTGCCGCAAGTATACCGGAGAGTCCGCCTTTCCGGCTGCCCGTGGCATCCGCCTGCGTCCAGGTTTCCAAGAAAGCCCCCCCCGGCGCAGCTCCAGTCCAAGCGAGCCGCGTCGTCAGTTAAGGCTCAGCACATCCGGGTAAGTGATTTGCATGTGTCGGGGACTTCGGCGCCGAAGGAACCCAAAAGTACAGAAGCCTCTTCAATGACCGATTTTTCACCACTCATCGACGATAAATTGGAAGACCGATTGGCAGCGGTCTTTGAATTTCTCGACCAGGACAAAGATGGAGTCCTGCAAGAATCCGATATTGACAAAGCTGTCATCGATCCAGGTCTCGAAGCAGACCGGGCAGAGCTTGTCGCTATATTGAAAGCGGAATTTTTTACTATCTTAGGTCTGCGCAACATATTCAAGCTCAGGACCGGCGAAGGACTGATTCCTTCGGATATGCTGGCTACGGCCAAAGTGCTGCGAGAAAAAATCTCAACCGAACCAAGAGGCAAACAACGCCTCGAGAAAATATTACCTGCCTCCGCCCGGAGGCAAGCAGATCCGGAAGGACTGGCGAGACGCGCGGCTATCATTTTAGAATCGGTTCGCAATATGAGTGAGAGCAACTTTGTTCTCTTTGGTAATAATGAAGATCCACTTCAGAGCATCAAAATTGATGCAATTCGACAGGGAAACGTTGGCAATTGCGTATTTTTAGCCGCTTTGGGATCGGTTGTTTCAAACTTTCCTCAACTCATAATGCAGATGATTAGCGAAAATGAAGATGGAACTTACACGGTAACTTTTGCTGGTGCTCGCAGCGAGCCCATTACTGTCAATCGTCCTACTTTGGTGGAATCCGTTCTCTATACATGCCTGACAGAATGTGGGTTTTGGCCCGCAGTAATCGAAAAAGCATTTGGCATATACATGCAGGCAAGATCCTTCGAGCCCAAACTTGTTCCGGCAGAAAATTCCAGTTGTCCGGAATATTGGTCTGTGGTTTTTAACCTCTTAACCGGACAGCAAGGGCACCGAGAGGATTTAAAGGGAAAACCGGAAAGCAAATTGTTGGATATTTTGGATGGTGCGTTTCAAGAAAAACGCGCCGTCACAGCCTGGTCAATTGATTCGACGCTGAAAGCTACACCACGCCTTGGTATTCTTACTAATCATGCGTATAGCGTGATCAAATGGGATAAGCAGGAACAGAAAATTACACTGCGCAATCCCTGGGGACCGGTGCCGGGAAGTGAGCCAGAAACTGAAGACGGCGAACCACTGGATGGCAATCTTGATGGAATCTTCGTCATCGATTTGGAGGATTTCAGAGATTGCATTGACACCATCCATTATGAAGAGTGGTCTCAATTTGACAACTGGGAGAAGGAAGGGGGTGAAGGTGCAGGGAGCAATGAGGTCGAGGACTCGGGCTGGTTAGACAAAATCGGTACTCTCTCTCTTGCAAGAATATGCGTTGGGCTTGTGGTTGTTATCTGTGGCGTTTGCGTTTCATGGATTCCCTTCAATTGCCTGATGGTGGCATCTTTGTCTACACATTGGCCTGTATGCAGAGGAAGAATTTCCGAGTTGGAACGCATCGTATCTTCATCAGACTCGTCGACGGGGCTAACTGACCGCAGGATACTCTACACCTACGAGGTCAATGGAAAAGCTTACAGATCGTCGGTGGTCGGCGGAATGGTGGATATTATGGGCGGCGCAGAAGATCAGCTCATCAAAGAGAATTATCCGATCGGAAAAATCGTAGACGTACACTACAACTCCAGGAATCCAGCCCAATCTTGTCTTCGCACCGGGTTTCAAACGTGGAAAACATTAGTGCTTATCTTTTGGCTCTTGGGTGGGTTGCTCATAGCTCTCTTGGGTTTTGTGACTGCGGTGAGCAAAAACTTTTTTTCCGATCAGAAGATTGATGATTAGTTCACAACCCAAGCAACTTCGCCTTTGCGGCTTTGAATTCGTCTTCGCTCAATACGCCGGCTTCGCGCAATACAACAAGGCGCTCCAACTCTTTCGCGAGGTTGCTTGTCTCTCCGGTTGCGCCCGATTGGTCGTAGCATTTTTCGGCGACGTTCATTTTGTCCAGCAACATGCCGCCGACGCGTTTGCCGATCTTTGTGCCAATCAATCCACCAACCAGAGCGCCGGTGAAAGTTCCAACCACCGGAATCGGCAATATAACTGTTCCTAACTGAGCTCCTGCGAGTACTCCGGCTCCAGCGCCTGCCATCTTGGCTGTCTTTTCGTTGTCTGCTTTGGCTTCAGCAGCCGTGTTTGCCTGTGTTTCTTGCATGTTAATCACCTTCAGTCCGCTGCACACTCTCATTTAAGCGGCAGCGCCCACGAAATTGGCGGAGCCCCAAACAGTTAGACAACCGTTTTGTGGCGGCTGGGATTCATTCCGATGGGCGAAGGGTGGGCTTCATTCCGATGGGTGAAGGCTGGGCTTCCTTCCGATGAGCGAAATGACGTGCTCCAATCCCTCATATAAAGGTTATCGATTGAAGAGTTATTAGCTATAACAGCCCTAAAAATGCTCATAAGAGCCTAAATATGCTCATTAGAAGCTCTTATAAGCATAATTATGCCATTTAACAAGAGCTATGATATGCTCTTAAGAGCACGTTAACTACAAAAATAGGCTCTTAAAAGCATATGGTAGCCAGGAACAAACTATTCGATTCTCCACCCTATCCAGTTGAATCCACTGTTGCACGCATTGGAAAAAATCTGCGATTGGCTAGAAGAAGAAGAAATATGACCATTGCAGATGTTGCGCAGCGTATTGGGACAGGACCCAGAGCAGTCAGAGATGCTGAGCGTGGCAACCTCGCAACAGGCGTGGCTGTCTATGCTGCATTGCTGTGGCTCTACGACCAATTGCAGCAGCTAGATGCAATTGCTGATCCGGCAAACGATACCGATGCTATGGCTCTCGAAATCAGTAACGTACGAACAAGGGCTAGGAGAGCCAAGGGCTTAGATAATGACTTCTGAGGAGCAACGAAGCGAATGCTTCGTCTATATCACTCTTCCATCCGAGACAGCGAGCGTAACTGCGGGTCGTTTTGTGTTGTCTGAGGATCGCTATGGAAATTCACTTGGACAATTTGTATACGGGCGTTCTTACCTGTCAAACGAAAACAAAGTTGAATTGGATCCAATTGAACTAAAGATATCGAGCGAAACATATTCAGCGACCCGACTTCAAGGCGTTTTTGGAGCACTACGGGATGCTAGCCCTGACTATTGGGGACGGCGTGTAATTCAAAAGCATGCTGAAAGATCTGACCTTTCGGAAATCGACTATCTGCTTGAATCGCCGGACGATAGAGCCGGCGCTTTAAGTTTCGGACGAAATCAACAACCTCCCGCGCCAAAGAAAAAGTTCAATCAGACTCTCCAACTCGCGAATTTGCAAAGTACGGCCGAGTCCTTGATCAAAGATGAAGTGCTAGAGACAAATCACGCTGTTATTCAAGTAAAGGAGCTGATCGCATTAGGGACATCAATGGGCGGTGCTCGACCTAAAGCAGTCGTAGAAGATGAGCTTGGGCTGTGGATTGCCAAATTCAATCATCCCAACGACCGCTGGAATGTCAACCGCGTTGAACATGCCATGCTCGAACTTGCAAGGCAGTGTGGAATTAGTGCTGCCATCAGTAGAATTGAGAATGTCGCTGGAAAAGACATTCTTTTAGTTAAGAGATTCGATCGAGAAAGATCTTCGAGAGGTTATTATCGAGCACGCATGGTAAGCGGGTTGACGATACTGCGCGCCGAGGATTCAGCCTTGAGGCGTGACCGTTGGTCTTACGTACACCTCTCAGAAGAATTACGACGAGTAGTCTCAGATCCAAAGAAAGACGCACACGAACTTTATAGAAGGATGTGCTTCAACGCTCTCATCTCCAACACTGATGATCATCCGCGAAATCATGCATTGATTGCCATGGACAAAAAGTGGCACTTGTCTCCTGCATATGACCTCACACCATCACCGGCTCCGTCTCTGGAACATCGAGATTTAGCTATGGAATGCGGAGATCAAGGACGATTTGCAAACATTGATAATTTACTGTCTCAGCACGGTAGGTTTCTTTTGGAGCGCAACGAAGCTGAGAAAATCATTCGAGACATGATTGAGCGAATTACAGCTTTGTGGTTTTCAGTTATTCGAGCGCAGGGAGTAACGGAAAAGGACGCCGATAGGATTAAGTCTGCGTTCTTGTATCCTGGATTCTTTCGGAAAATCTCTGATTGAAACACGTGCGTTCTTCGCAATAGCATGCGGCGTAGGAGTATGAGCCTCGGTTCATCATGCGGGTCCGCGACAGTAGCTTGTCTCGATCTATATGTAGCAATGTCACCAGGAATTCGGCCAATTTCCTGGCAATTCCACGTGTGGGCGGGGGCGTGTGCTATGCTGACAACCGCTTAAGGCAGCATGTTCGTGGCTAAAACGCCGCAGAGGCTCTCCAGTTCTTTCTCGAGAGGCTACATTTGCCTCTCAGCAGACTGTTGGTCTGCGCATAAAGGAACCTGAGATGAAATTTTCTGAACTTGGCCTGGCCAAGCGTATTTCCGATGACTTGGAAACGCTGGGATTCACCGAGCCCACTGAGATACAAGTAAAAGCGATTCCGTCGATTATCGCCGGCAAAGACATTCTGGGGTCGGCTGAGACTGGGTCCGGCAAGACGGCCGCCTACGCCCTTCCCATCGTCCAAGCTTTGCGCAGTGGCTCGAAGCACATGCCGCGTGCACTGATTCTCGTCCCGACAAGAGAATTGGCGGTGCAAGTCAGCGATGAAGTGGTTCGATTTGCCAACAAGTGCGGCATGCGCGTAGTCACCATCTATGGTGGCGTTGGATTCGAAAAGCAAGCTCGTTTGCTCAATCGTGGAGTCGATGTAATTGTTGCAACGCCCGGACGCTTAAACGATCACATCGAACAAGGCAACGCCAAGCTAGCCAACGTAAATTTCCTCGTGCTGGACGAAGCCGACAGAATGCTCGACATGGGTTTTACTCCGCAGGTGCGCAAGATTGTCGGTGAGATTAAAGGTCCACGCCAAACGGTCATGTTCTCTGCCACCATCAATAAAGCGGTTGCAAGATCCGGCGAAGAATTCTTGAAAGACCCGATAACGGTAGCCGTCAATACCGACCGCGTAGAACCCATATCCATCGAACAGAAAATCCATCTCGTTCAAGAAGAAGGCAAAACAAAGCTTCTCGTCGATTTGCTGAATGAACCTATGAATGATCCGTTGAACGATCATTTGATTCAGCGGACTGTTCTTGTATTCACCAAGACACGTCATCGGGCGACGAAGATTTGCAAAATTCTGAATGGCGCAAACATCAGAGCAGGCGAAATTCACAGCGACATCTCGCAAAACAAGCGCGAATCAACGCTGAAACAATTCCGCGACGGTAGAATTTCGGTCCTGGTCGCGACCGACATTGCCGCTCGCGGTCTAGATGTTCCTTCTATCAGCCACGTCGTCAACTACGATCTCCCTCTTTCCGCCGCCGACTACGTGCATCGCATCGGCCGCACAGGAAGAGCTGGCCGTTCGGGCATAGCGCTCTCGTTTGTCAGCGACGATCAACGATACTTGGTTCGCGACATAGAAAGGGTAACCGGCCGCTCGCTGGATCCGGATAGTCCTTTCAGCGCTTCGCGCTATGACCTTAAAGGCCCAAGACAAAGCCGCAATCGCCAGTCTAGCGGTCGCAACGGTGGACGCAATAGCAACAGTCGTCATGGCGGATCGGGTTCTGATGCTCGTCGCGATAGACCGCAATCCGAAGGTCGTGGAAGGCCCGCTTCCGAAGCTCGCCATTTCGGCGAGAAGCAGCGTGGTGAATTCGACGCAACTCGCACGCAACGAAGTGAACAAACACCGGCGAATGAAGGCTTCCGTCGCAGCGAGCAATCGCAGGCGAATGCAGGTCCGCGTTCGTATGCCTCAAAACCTCACCGCTCCAATGAAGGTGCTGAGGCTTTTACTTCAAATCGTGCAAAAAAGTATCTTCCGCAAAGCAACTTTTGGACACCTCGCGATGAGCGCTCTGAGCAAACATCGACAGATGCAGGCTCGCGTACTGAGCGCACACAGCGCACTGACCGTACTGAGCGCACGCAGCGCGATGAACGCGTCGTTATCAGCTCCGGCTTAACCACAGAAAGGCCAAAACCGCGCTTCGACAGGTTCAAGAAAAAACGCGCTGAAGGCTCAAGTTCTTATGGCAGGTCCGAAGGATCTTCAAGAGAAGAGCAGTACGGCAGCTGCAAACCATCGAGCTATAAACCGGCGGGCAGCAAGCCTGCTGGCTACAAATCAAACGGTCAAAAGTCGGAAGGCTTCAAACGATCGGGCAGCAAACCAGCCGGCGTTAATCCAACTGGCTACAAGCCGGCCCAAAGCAGAGATGGGCAGGGCAAAGCATTTGGGTTCCGCGGAGCTAAGCGAACAAGCTCTGTAGTCAGCAAGAGAACACGCAATAGCAAATGATCAGCTCATAAGCGAATAGATCTTAGCCATGCCGCGATTGCCAAGAGAAGAATACCTATCCACTTTTGCCGCACCGATGCGACGAATTGGAGACGATGACGTGCCGCCGTTCGATTTTTGGGACTACTTCGAACAGATAGATCCGACAGATTTCGAGAAATACGACTGTTCTGACGGCGAGGTTGATATTGCTTATCGCGATCCAACAGGCAGATTCGAGCACGTTCTCGTGAAGTCAACGGACCCGAATGTGTTTATGGTTTTAATACTTGATCGCACGGAACTCAGAGTGTTTGGGCATCACTTGCTCGATTTGAATAAAGAATACGGACTCACGGAGCCGGAGTAAGGCAGCCACCATCAAATCCGACGGCGAGTTTCTCTCCAATTTGATTCAGAGGACTGTTCTTGTATTCACCAAGACACGTCATCTGGCGACGCAGATTTGCAAAATACTGAATGGCGCAAACATCAGAGCAGGCGAAATTCACAGCGACATCTCGCAAAACAAGCGCGAATCAATACTGAAACAATTCCGCGACGGTAGAATTTCAGTCCTGGTCGCCACAGACACTGCCGCTCGCGGTTTAGATGTTCCTTCTATCAGCCACGTCGTCAACTCCGATCTCCCCTTTTCTGCCGCCGACTACGTGCATCGCACAAGGCGCACTCGTTGGCTTTCCGGACGAAGTTTCATTAGGCGAAGCATCCGCTGAACCGTGCGCGCGCAATCGCAACAAGAGCAATCCAGACATTTTGCTGGCATTATTTTCGTCTGAGAAGTACAAACCATTTATCGTGATTACGCCCTCTATGCCTGATGGCAAGCATTTTAGATACCTAGCTTTCACTTGCTACATAAGGGACGTTGACGGCTCCAAGGTGCATATTGAAGGTCAACTGGAACGTGAAGAGTAAAGCTATGAACCGATAACATCCAGCTTTTTCACCACTCGAAAGAAAATTTCAAAGCTACAGATTAATCCCATGACGCAGAATTTGGGGGGCGCCTGCACAGATTGGCTTTCACAAAAATCTCACAGCTGAAGCCGTAAATGGACAGAAGAAGTTGACTCGAACAATTGAAGCGTAGGCGCATCCAGAAAGTCCAACTTCGATGATCACGAAAGACAACGGTACATAGATGCAAGAAACACAGAAAGCAGCAACGACTGAAAGATATCGTGGTTGCCTGATTGGACAGGCAGTTGGAGACGCTCTGGGTTTTACATCGGAAAATCTGAGTCGTGAGCGAATTCGACGTAAGTACGGACGCATAACTGATTACCACGTAAGACCAAGCGGAGCGTTCTATACCGACGACACACAGCTGGCAATAATGCTGGCAGAAACTCTCGTAGAAGCAGGAGAATTCAATTGCAAGCTGTTTCGTCATAAACTCGCTCGCTGGTATATGGTGTTACCCAGACTGAGCGGTAGGAGCACAAAAAATGCTGCCCTAAAGTGTCTCCTTGGTTTAAGTCGGACTGGCTATGACGCTCCTGGAAGCAGCGGAGCCATGCGCATTGCGCCCCTGGGTCTTTTCTATTCTGATGACCACACCGAATTACGCCAGGCAACAATTGAGTGTTGTCGCGTATCTCACATAAATAAATCCGCAATCGCAGGCGCTCTCGTTGCAGCATTCTCGGTCGCCTATGCCGTGACTTCAGACACAATCAACATTGAAGAATATCTAGATCTGATCTCACGCGAAGCCGAACAGTTTGATAAAGCTATGGCATCTCGTCTGCGATCACTTCCTCAACTTCTAAGTGTCAGTGAAGATGATGCAGTCGCAGAGCTTCTGAAAAACAGCACGATTACTGGCAGTCCGATTGGCGATATTATTGTCACTTCTGTCTTCGCATTCATCAAACACCACGACAACTTCGAGCAGAGCGTTCAATTCTGCGTAAATGCTGGTTGGGACACTGACACTATGGCGGCAATTAACGGAGCAATTTGTGGCGCATGGAATGGAGTCAGCGGCATTCCAAAACGATATGTAGACTCTCTGGAGAATGGCTATAAAGGTCGCGATCACATTCTCAATCTGGCGGATCAACTGGCATGCAGGGAACTTGGAATGCCTCATTGCAATGCATTCGTCGATCTGACTCTGGACTATTGCAGAAACACTGCCTTTCTCTATCACATGTTCCGCAGCAAACCAATGTTTTGATCGCGTTGCGACCACACTTCGCTTTCAAGATTTAACTAGCGCCTTTGATGAGGTCTTACCCGCTCATGCCCCTGGTGGAGGTGGCGGCTTATTTGGATCCGGCACTTCAGGAGGAAGTTCAACAGGCGGAGTGACAGGCGGCACTCCTTGATTTACACTACCCTGCCCTGAATCCGAACCGGTCTGAGTGACAGGCGATTGCGGTTGAGCGGGCACTGTTTCAGCCTGCGGTGTCACGTCAGTGGAAGGTGCCTCTGCCGGTTTGGGCTGCTGCGGCGGTGACATGAGCATGGCTAGGCCTGCCAATAATGCCACCACCACGATACCGCCGGCGATCATCATGGCCAGTCCGTACTTTTTCTTCAGGGCAACAGGACAATCCTTCGTCATGAACTTGCCGTCCGCTCGCTTAAACAAGGGAGCGTTGCGGCGCTGTTCGCGTTTGAATATCAGTTCTTCAGCCTCGGGAAGTTCCATTCCGGCAAAGTTGTATACGGGCGTCTGGCACTTGTCGCAATAACGAAACCTTTCCTTGGGTGCATCCAACTCACCCCAGGTGAAGGGGCAGGTTGTTTGCGCCATCTTATAATTCTCAATCGGATTACACGCCTTGGGTGGCTCGGCCTCTTTTTCCGCCACTTTCTGGGCCAATCTCTCTTGCTCTTTGGCTACTGAAACAGACAAGTTCTGCCGGATCAGATTGAAATCAAGCATCGTCTTGGGGACAAAGCGCTCCGACTTACGCACACCGGGTGGACCAGCGACCTTATTGGTCGGACCCTTGAAAGGTCCTTTCGGCAAATCTTTTCGGGCTGGGGCCTCCCCAGGATCAATGTCCTGGGCCGACTCATCATCGTCCTCCGGGCAAAGCTGGTCAAACGAGAAATTATCAAGCGGGTGAGGCGAGCGGGCAACACGAAGGGGCGCCGGAGCCATCTCGTTAGCAGGCGGCTGTGCGGCTTCAACTATTTCATGCAGCAACTCTGTTTCCATGGGCAGCGAATCCGAACTCATCAGCCCAGCCCGACGAATCTCGTCCATTGTTTTCCGCTTTCTTCGAGTTGTTTCCGAAGGTGCCGGTACCGGTTCAGGAGGGTTCATCGCTGTTTTTCCTCAAGCTGAAATCGACGCAGAGGGATTCCTTTCCTGTTCTAGTCACAATACCAGTATAAAAGCTCCAAATCGGCTGCTAATCTTGAAATCCCCTAAAAGCCCACATCAGCATATTTTACCGATGCGGACGCCAGTCGACTCGATGATTAATTCGACTCTCTCCTCAATCGGCATAACCGGTACGCGACACGGCCGATAGCCAAGGCTCCGATAGTCCTCTTCGAGCATGAGATCGAGCAGCTTCGCTGTCGCTTCGTCCTCAATACGCACATCATCTTGAACAAACGGCAACCTGTCCATGATGAAGACAGCTTTGCAACGATAACGGCTAGCTAAGGCCAAAGTTTCCGATGGATCCAAACCCAAAAGGCGGTCATATGTTATGCGATCACCCATTCCGCGATCGAGGAACGTGAGCTGTTGTGGGTCACGAACGGCCTCGTTGGAGATTTCTCGGGCGATAATGGCTCGCTGCAAGGCGATTTGGTCCTTGCAGATATCTTCAAGAGTGGCGCCAGCCCGTTTTAGCTCCTCAATAAGAACGCGTGCGACTTCACGTTGGACGCAGTAACCCAACTTTTCAATCGCATCGATTACTGATGATTTGCCGGATGATGGCGCTCCCGTAATCACGATCCAGTTGGTCTCAATCACACAGCCACCCTACCCACAGCTTGAGAGCTTCTATACAATGAGTATAGACACGTATTAATACCGCGCCCATATATAGAAAGTCGCATATCTGCTTTCCTCTCTATGATTCTGAGGCAAGCCACGCTATTTTTTCTGTGTCGCAATCTCGGCTTCAACTTCTTCTGGCGTGATACCACCCGCTTCCATCAAACCCACGCATATCTCACGCCACGGAGCACCTAATAATGCTTGCTGCACAATAGCATCCAGGATCATTTTCCGAGTTTCTGGCGTTGGCTTTGGTGGTGTTTTGCTTTGCTCCTCAAGCCTTATTCGAGCCCCGGAAATCAGAATCTTCTTGTCGTCCGACGTCAGCCTTTGAGGCTCCAGCAGATGCGCGCCAATGCAGTATGACAGGTCCAAAGACCACCGACCCGCCAGCCGCATCGTTTGCAAAGCCACGAATGTAGCGAGCAGCTCATCCTTTGGTTTCTCTGTTTTCTCGATCTCGATGTCAAAATCATTCTGCATTATCGAATGTTTTATAAATGCGGTCGCCTCATACTGATACTGACACTTGG
>CAZHEZ010000037.1:0-45286 GCA_964531315.1 uncultured Candidatus Obscuribacterales bacterium
TTGCTCTCTTCGCCCTCCAATTCTGTATGCTGCAATATCCTAAGACGCAGGTTTTTTGGCTTTATACTATCTTTTATAGTTTTACATCAACAAAATGAAGAAGGACCGGAGCCGACAGCCCAAGCCCTTCTTCATGTTTCACGTGGCAGCGATCCCATCCCCAGATCAAACGAGATCACACCCGGCGACTGCGCTCAGAAGCAGCGCAGAATGTAAAGCCCAAAACCTGCTAAAAGGCCCAACCGGAGACTGGGGTGCAGGTTCTCGGTGATCGCCTTGTAGAAGTCGTCGCTCGCCGCTGGCATGCGCCCTTTTTCCAAATCTGCAGCCGCATCACTTGCCACCGCACGCAGTGCATCGTTCCATTCTTTAA
The DNA here is from genome assembly GCA_964531315.1 of uncultured Candidatus Obscuribacterales bacterium. Taxonomy (GTDB): domain Bacteria; phylum Cyanobacteriota; class Vampirovibrionia; order Obscuribacterales; family Obscuribacteraceae; genus QKMZ01. The sequence continues at coordinate 374 of CAZHEZ010000037.1, forward strand.
GCCGAGCCTTGATGTCGGCGATCAGCGCCGCATCAACATCCGCATCAGTTTCGGTCGGAAAAATCGCCGTGAGCGCGTTGAATTTAGCGAGGGCAAAAGTTTCTTTTTCGGTCATATTGTCCCCTGTTATTTGTTGGGTGCCCAGAAGTACAGGTAGACGAAGTCGATGAAAAAGAAAAAGATGCCTCCCTCGACCAGGCAAGCGGCCAGCTGCTCTCCGCTCAGGAGGCAGAAAATTCCGCCATAGGCAGCGCCAACCACGGCACAAAGAAACGGTTCGATGAGGCGATCCACTTTGGTACGGCGCCGATTATTGCCGGGCGCAAAAGGCACCAATTCATCGATTGGCGGCGCCAGGCGCACCCGTTCGAGAATGAAAAGAGAAACTGATACCAGCGCGCCGACAACGGCGGCCACTTTGATATCGCCAAAGAACCAGCCGAGGATAAGACCAGCAGTCGTTCCGAAGACAATGACGCGAACCAGGTCGGCCGCGTTTTTACGATTTTTGTTGCTCATATTTTTTTGAACTGTTTGCTAGTTGCTTTCGACCACTTGAATGCAGACGCGCACGAAAAGCTGAACCAATAGTCTTCCAGCGCTCGATAAAGCGTTCTGAAATGGCTTGTCTGGTCTCTCAATTAGCTATTTCGGAAAGTCCCGATCACTCATCCGTTTGATTTCAAAAGCAAAATACGATTTAACCTAACAGCAGCAGACATTGTGGTCTTCTGAACAATATCTGAACTCACGAACTACGTTTCAAATCGATATAGCGCTAGGTGCCGATGTAGTTAATGAGAACCTCGCGCAACTCGTGCAAAGCAATGCATTATCAAGCAGGCTCCGCTATTTCTTGAAGCGAACCAGAATGACGGTCACTTCTGAATTCAGCTTTTCAAAGGCATCGCGCATAATCTTCTCTGCTTGCTCGCTATTGAAGCGGCCGGAACCGGCTCCTAACACGGGAAATGCGATGGAAGAAAAACCGGCTTCCTCAGCCAGTTTCATCGCGTTCACTACCGAGTCGGAAATGGAGGTTTCTGTAGCCCTCCAGAACATATCAATGGAGGCAACATGAATGATTGCTTTAAACGGCAAATTGCCGGCCGATGTTTTTCTTGCCTGGCCGAGCGGAAGTGGTCCGGTGGAGCCGATTTCTTGAAATGGTCGCAGTCCGCCGCTTTTTTTTATAGCACCGGAAACACCGTGCGGAATCAGCATCCACCAGGGAATTATATTTCTGTTCCAGGCGTTGACAATGCAGTCTACAGGCTGCTCGAGCAAGTCGCCCTCGACAACGGTAACTTCCACTGCCTTTCGCCTCAGTCCGCAAAGAATTGCGGCACTTGCAATTCCAAATTATGCATTAAATAGCGGTTTTTGAAGAGTTCGTGCCCGCTTTTGGCCAGGTCTTTGCGCCTGTCGGCATCCTCAATCAAGTTCACACATTTTTCAGTGAAATCTTCCACGCGATCGGCGATTTCCAGGTGGACGCCATCCAGAAGTTCCAATCCTTCCGCGCCGATGCTTGTCGAAACGACTGCTCTTGAGTGACTGAATGCTTCCAGAATTTTGATGCGCGTGCCGCCGGCAGAGCGAAGTGGAACGATGACAATATCTGTTTCTGCGTAAAAGGGAGTGGTCTCGGCAACGGAACCGACAAATCTAACACCCTTGTAGAGATCCGCATCGCTGGAGGGATCGACGGCCTGCTGCCAACCGCCGCCGACCACAACTAATTCGACTGGCACGTCCGTACGCTCTTTGATCAATGGCAATATCTCGCGATTGAAATATTTGACCGCATCTTCATTAGGAAAATAGCCCAGGCTGCCGACGAAAAGGAGGCGGGCTTTGCCGGTGGCAGTGCGCTGCGGGTGCGGCAACAATTTCGGATATGAGTTGGGAAGTACGCGTACGGAAGCTTTTTTGAAGCGTGAATGAACTCCTTCCGCTTCTCGCTTTGAAGATGCAAAAATTCTGTTGAAACGTCCCAAATACTGCGACTCCAGCTTTGCATACCCTTGCGCTTCCTGCTCCATTTCCAGGGCCAGATCTTCTTTTTCACACAGTGAATAAACGCGCGCGAGGCGCGCACGTGAACTCGATTCCAATTCGTCGAGATCGAGCCAACAAGGCAGTGCGCCGATATTTGGTAAAACATAGGGAGCCAGATAAAAGCGAAACACAAAAACGAGATCAGGATTGACTGCATGAATAGCTTTTTTGATTTTTTTTCGCCATTCGGCGCTGCACCATCGCCATTCTCTTGGGACGTTCTTTTCATTACCGACAATCTTTACCACTTCTGCAGAAGGCGGGTCGAATACCGTCCAATCAGGATTCGGCACCGTTTTCCAGGACTGGCAAAGTTTTGCGATCTCGGCATCGGGCGCATCAGTTCTTGTGTTGTAGATAGGAACAACAAGCAGATCGACGCTGGCCCAGCGCGAAAGCAGTTTCAAAAGAGCAGCCGCGCGCATAGCCAATCCGTTTCCGGTGAATGACGGAAAAACAGGGGTAACGAAAACAACTCGGCGACTCATGATCTCTTGGCCCGCAAGGCGTGATCCCAAATTTTACCACTGGCAAGTGTCATGAATTTCATACATTTCAGGCAGCCAGAAATTCTGCGCTGAGATCATTCTGCTTTCAGCAAAACTTACCATCAGGTTCGTGTTTAACTATATGTTTTAATATAATCAGTTAAAAAAGGATGGTACAAAAAAGACATGTTGTCTCTCTTGCACCATCCAGGCACCGGCGACTCAATCCGAAGTGGTGGAAACCGTTTGACCAAGCATCTTGCGAAGCTCGTCAGCGGCGACTTTCAACGCTTCCGGACCGTGATCGACCGCCACGAAAGTGTCCGGCTCGATGCCGTTACTTTCGGTCTGACCGCAGTCACCCAGCCACTCTCCACCAGGCGCAAACCAGTGGCAACGCGTGATGCGCAGCCTGGCTTTGCCCTCGAGAATGTCGTATTCAGCCTGTCCGATGCCCTTGCCGGGCGTCGTTCCGCTGCCCACCATGGTGACCTGCCCGGCGATGCCGTTTTGTACCAGCGCACAGATCATCAATTCGCCGGCGCTGGCTGTGCGACGGTTCATGAGGATGACCAGGGGCTTTCCAGCTAGAAGGGGCGGCCGGCGTATGCCCGGGTCGCTTCCCTTCTCGCCGTTGGGCAACTCCTCGCGCATGAAGAACTGGTCTTCATTGAGGAAATATTGCCGCTGTTTTAAGCCTTCGCCACCTTCCCAGCGAAACTTGATCGTAGCCAGCAACCCCTCTTTGAGGAAGAAGCCGCAACTCTCAAGCGCCTCGTGCATCCTGCCGCCGCTGTTTTGGCGCAGGTCGAGGATGACACCTTTGCATTGAGCGATCTTCGCGACTGCAAGGCCAATCTCTTCGACCACACCTTCCTTGTCGAAGGTGCTGATGCGCAGGTAGCCTACGCCGCTGGGCGACAGGAAGGCTTCCACATCGGCAGGCTTGTCGGACTGATCAGCAGCCGGATCATCGGCGCTGGTCTGGGACACGAACGTCTGGGGTGCCACCAAACGCTCGGTATAAGTGTCGCCCAGAGAGGCCAGCATCTCGTCGGCAAAGCGCAGCGCCGTATCCTCGTCCACGATCTGCTCGTCGAACCGGTGCTCATATGAGCTCCAGTCGGCCAGTCGCTTCGTGTCAAAGAAGGCGATATTGACCATCTCCCAGATGGCATGATAAAGCTCACGCCCCCTGAGGGAGGCGTCATTGATTGTGCTCATTTCGACCTCCATTGTTTGTGAATTGAGAAACGAGTAAGAAAAGACCGTCAAGACGTGTCTTTTCCTACGGGCTCCAGGCGACAAGAAACAATCGCTCAATTAGTGACCTTGCCCGTGCAATTCCACAGTCACCTGCGCAATTGCGGGATAGTCCTCGTGCCAGACATCATTGGTCCGACCGGTCAGGCAATTGCAGGCGTCCTGAACGACGGTGATGCGGCACATGGGCAGTTTTTCAGCCATCATCTGGATGGACTCCAGAAGGCAGGCGTCGCTGTTCACTCCGCACATGCGGAAAGAAGCCGTCGAAAAGTTGTTCTTCTCGCAAGCATTGAAGATCTCGGTCGATCCGTCATCTTGAGACTTGGGGATGATGACGGCGCGGTCGTAACCTTCAATCAGCGCTTTGATGCTGTCGAACGTTTCACCCATTTCGTGCGCGTCGAACTCCACGATGATGATCGGGCGTCCTTCCTCGCGGGCACGGGTGATTTCCTGTTTGACGAACCACTGGGTGATGGCGTCTTCAGCAGCCTTGAATCCCGGTTGCATGTCCATGACGACAAGCACAGGACCGGTAAAGGCCAGAGGATTGAACGGCAATTGTGCCGCGATGCTGAGTCCTCCGGCTCCGGCATCTTGATGTTTTGTACTCATACTTTTCTTCTTTCTTTTATGGGCGGCATGAGTCCATGCACAAGAGTGCAGGAGTTTTTACGCGCGCGTTATAGATTTTTTCTAGAGGGTTAAGGCTTTGGACTTGGGTTTATATTTTGAGTAGTGATTTGAAACTACTTATGGCTTCTATCTCAGGCAAGAGTTTTTATTTGTAAGATTAAACGCTGCAAGAACCGTAAACTGAGCGTTTACAGGCGCTGTTGCAGACTTTTGCCAATCTTTTGCCGGTCCTTCTCCAGTTTGCCAAACATGATTTTTCGCAAAAGAAGATGCTTAAACCTTGACGCGAGCGACGCTAAGGTCCGCATCAGACCTCCAGTCAGGCTGCGCCAATACTAGCGGGGCTTTGGTTTTTGAGACAACTCGGCAAGAAGCGCTCGGCTTTGTGCAACTTGAGTGGGGTTGGCCTGGGGATCTTTCTCGCCAATCTGCAATGACAGAATCAAAAGCTCCAGGGCTTCCTCGTCGCGCTGCATCGTCGCCATCATGTCGGCCAGAGAGTACAGCGAAGCCGCCACCTCGGGATGGTCGGCACCAAGCGTGTTCTGGCGAATTTTCAGAGCCTTGGTATAGAGAAATTCTGCTTCTCTGAATTGCCTTTGGGCCCGATACAAATCAGCCAGCATGCTCAAAGAGTCGGCGACAAGTGGATGATCGGGCCACAATTCCCGCGCTTCCACCAGCATCGAATGCCTGAGCAAAATCTCCGATTCTTCGTATTCTTTTTTACGAAAATGCCCTTGAGCAAGGAGCAGAAGACTGTGTGCGATGTCCTGAAAACTGGTGGGCGCATCTTCTGTTTGAATGTTTTTGCTCAATTCTGAAGAACGGCGGAAATAAGCAAGCGCTGCTTCCGTTTTTTCCTCGCGCATGAGAATCACAGCCAGTCCCATGTAGGCAACAGCCAGCACTTGATGGTTGGGTCCGAGAAATTTCTCATAAATATATGCAGAGTTTTTAACCAGGCGTTCTGCATCTTCGAATCGGCCCCAGGCAAAATAGAGACCAGCCAGATAGTTGAGCCTTGTCGCCACCAAAGGGTGTTCCAAACCGACCTGTCTTTCAGTGATTGAAAGAGCACGCAGATAATATGGCTCGGCTTGCTGAAATTTATCCTGGATACGATAGAGAATTCCCAACCTGTGCAAGCCGGGCAAAAGACTCTGATCGTTTTCCCCGCATACCTTTTGACGCAGTGCCAAAGAGCGAACGTAGCATTCCTCCGCTTCTTCAAAGCGTCCTCGGCAATGATAGCCGTATGAGAGATCGTCGAGCAGCGTGGCCAGTGAAGGGTCGCTCTTGCCGACCTCGCTTTCTTGAATTGCCAGAAGCTCTTCCAGCTTTTCTATGGACGGATACACTTTGCTACCAGAAAGACACAGCCAAAATTTTCTTACCCGCCCGAAAGGGTAATCCCCTTGATTTGCAAATTTCGCAACATAGCGATTTTACAGATTGGCATCGAGCTGCTCTGGGTTTAAATAAAAATGCAGCTACTGAGCAGATAAAGAGAAAAACGGTAAAGAGGGACATGAGCAGCTCGAAAAGCGCCATACAATTGGGTGAGTTGATTGTCTCAAGTGGTTTGGCATCGGAAGAGCAGCTGAACCTTGGACTTTTAGGCACCGTGGAAACCGGGCTGCCGCTTGGGCTGCAGTTGATTTTGCAGAATATTCTTGATTTCGACAGCCTGCACGGTCTTGTCACCGCTCAGAGTCTAGTGCGCGATGAATTCGTCACGCGTGAAACTGCCGCCAAAGCTATTGGGCTGGCAAAGCGCAAGTCAATCGCCCTGAATTTGGCTCTCGACCTATTGGGAATTTATGTGGACAACCCCTTGAAAAACAGGTTGGGAAGCCTGCTTGTCGATGGAGAAATCGTCGACAGAAACGTGCTTAGAAGCCGGCTGAAAGTGGCTCGCGCCACCTGCCTGCCACTGGGAAAAGTCTTTGTGGCCGGCGGCGATCTGGAATCTTCCATCATCGACAAAGCCATTCAGGTGCAGAGACTGCTTCGCACTGGAGAAATCGTCAGGGAAGAAGCAATCGATACAATTATCTCTTCCAAAAGCAGCATACAAGCGGCTCACAAAACCGAGGAAGGTCTGGAAATTTTGAAGACCCGCCTGGGCACACTCTTTTTCGAAGTCGGCCTGGTCTCTTATGAGGACGTCGAGCGAGCTGCTGAAGAAGCCAGTCACGGTCAGCTTCGAATAGGCGAGGCGATGCTCGCTTTGCATTTAATTTCAACCGAAAGCCTCGATATAGTTTTGGAAGTGCAACGACTGGTAAGAGCCAAGCGCTTCAGCCGCGAGCACGGCATCGCCATGCTCAGAAGAATTCATGCCATCGATGAATTTCCTTGCACAACAGCCGATGGAGAAAGGGAGAGAGCGCCAATTAGTTTTCTCAACTTCCTTCGACTTGCCCGCCTGGTAGACGGCGAAGGCAAAAATATCCTCTCCCAGACCGGCACTTATCGCAGCCATGGCGTCAGCGGCATGATTGAAGATACATGGACTGTGCTTCCGCAATCATTCGAGGAAGATCGCGTCATCAAAGAAATAATTCCCAAGGATGTGGCAGAGTGCCTGGCCGAAAATGGCTTCGTTACCCTGGAGCAGCAATTGAGCGTGGCTCGCGCAGCTAAAGAGTACAAGGCTCACCGCGACAGAGTTTCGAACATTGAGCAGGCACTGGTGAAATATCACTCTGCCATCATCGACGGAACAGCAATTCGCGCCTGGTCGGGCACATTCCCCGCCATTACCACCTGGATGGGCAAAGATTCTAAGTAGAAGGCTCGGACATATGCCCGAGCCTTTTGTACTTTCGAGATGCGCTCAGGCTGCCCTTAACGTGGTCCAGTCGGCGTAGTCGTGTCCGAATTGCTTCCCAGAGTGGAGAACATCGGCATGAAGTTGCGGAAGCTGAGCGGGTGCGTTTCCACTGGCTTGACACCGACGTCGGACCAGGCTTTCTGGAGTTTAGGCACCAGATCCGCGTGACCTTGACGCTTGGCCGCTTCGATGGTCTCGAAGGCGAATTGCGAGAAGGACGGACTGCTGCCGGCTCTGGCGCGGGCTTCGTACCAGATGTGTCCGGGAGCTTCCCAGGCATTGCCGCCGACGCTGACTGCAAAATCGGCGAAGGCTTTGTTGGGAATACCGCTGTTGATGTGCACGCCGCCATTGTCGCGGGTAGTCTTGACGAAGTCGTCCATGTGAGCGGGCTGCATGTCTTTGCCGATCTTTGGATCGTTGTAGGCCTTGCCTGGATTGCGCATATCGCGCAGTGCTTCGCCGTTGATGCCGTCTTTCCAGATGCCCTTACCGACCAGCCAGTGGTACTTGTCGGCGGTGGTCTTGTCGGCATACATATCGATGAGGGCGCCGAATACATCTGAGAAGTGCTCGTTCAAAGCGCCCGGTTGCTTGCTGTATACCGTTCCGGCTTCGTACTCGGTCACACCGTGAGTGACTTCGTGCCCGGCAATCATGCGCATCATGAATGTGCGGAAAGGACTTTCCGGTCCGGGTTTGCCGTAAGTCATACGGATGCTGTTCCAGAATGCGTTTTCAAAATTTTCGCCGTAATTGACGGTGGAAAGCATCTTCATGCCCTTACCGTCGATGGAATTGCGACCGTGATTATCTTTGTAATAGTCGCGAATGTCGCCTGTGAATTGATAGGCTTGATCGACTTCGGGATCGCCTGTCGGCTTCTCGCCTTCGGAGCGAACCAACTCGCCGTCTTCTTCTTTACCCTTGGCGTCATAAACTTCGCGGGCGCCGGTTCCTTCAGGAGCTACGCGTGAAGTAAAACCTTCCTTGCCTTCGCGCATTTGACGGGCTCGAGCATTCATTGCTCTGTTGGCCTCGACAGTCTTTTGCAACTCAGCATTATCGGGATTTCGCTTGGCGATTTCATCAAATACATGATCGGGAATGAATCCGTGCCTGTAAACGATGGTGTCATACCCGAGCGTATTGAGCGCTATTGTCTTAGCGCCTTCCACACCGCGCATCAAGGTGCCGTCCATCTTTCTGTAGGCATCAGCCTTCCAGGCATTGAAAGGTTCAGCAGCTCCAGTAGACAAGGCCCTGCCCATAAGATTCGAGCCTATCTTGGCGCCGACACCGGCTTCCACCATCGATACCGGCAGACCGCCTACAGTATCGCCGAGCATTGAAGAAGCTCTGTTCATGTCGTCCATAGTTCTGGCGACATAAGCGCCATGGTAGGTTTCCACCAGAGGCTTGCCGATAAAATAAGTACCGAGAGCAAGTCCGGCAATGGTGCCGACCGGACCGGATTTCGGTAAAAGCAGCTTGGCACCGGCGCCGATGGCAGCACCAAGGGCGACGTTGGGAATAATCAGGTGCGGATCGAGAGAATGCACGAACCCCTCTGGAATTTTCTTGACACCATCCACAGTGACATCGGCCATTCTCTGCCAGGCACTGTCAGGGGCAGCCCTCAAGTCTTTTCCTTGACTCTGGGCGTCAGCAATGGCGCCGGACATAATTTGCTGGCTCAAGCCGACCTGTCTTTCGTCTGTTTGATTTTCAGCGGGTTGATTTTGAGCTATTTTGGAATCGCCGTCAGCCATGGATGCAATGACCTCGTTAAGGCAATCTGCCTGGATTTGAGCCGGATAAGAAGGAGGAGCGAAGCGATGCGCAGTCGAGTCATTGGCAAGTCGCTTGTGCGCTTGGGACTCGGACTGATTTCGGTTTGGTGCAAGCAAGTTCGAAGTGCCCTCAGAATAAACCCGGGCTGCCCTCGTGTCGACTGGGGGAATTACGCACACCCCCCGGTTTCTCGCGCAAATTTGCAAACAAATTTGAAAGGCCGAAATGAACGGTGTTTCCACAGCGTGGGGTGTCTTTCAAAACTTACTATTCTTTATAGTTTTATGGCGCTAAAAAAATCGAGTTCGATTACAGGCTGCGGCACCAATCAATCAATCAATCAATCAATGCGTCGACGAGAGAGGAGCAAGTCCTCTTCTCGCCGACCAGGGGGGTCCAAATCAAATATGATTGGACGGTTTGAAAGCCTCAGGCAGCAAGCGCACTGCGGGCTCTCACAGTCACTCGGGCGATCCTGTCCTGGCGGTAGCCCGGCGATCGATAAGAGTCCTGCCGCGAAAACGACGCGCGATTGCCTCCCTCGCCATCAATAGACGAGAGATGGCAATTCACCTGGCCGAGTTGGTGAAACAGCCAGGCCAGAGCCGGCGCCAGATCGGTCGGTTTGGCTTCAGAAGCCGGAGAGGACTGATCTGTAACAAGCTTTGACGTAACTTCGACGTCGAGTAGATACGGTGCTTCGACGTGCTGCATGAGGCAGAGGTCGGCGCCATCATATTTGCACTCGAATCCGAGCGCGAGAAGGGCATTGACGACAACGCCATGTCCAGACTTGATGAGCATGTTGCTCTCCACAGTGGGAACGAGACGAAATCAAAGAAAACGCCGCGTTCAGATTTCGGAAGACAAAAGAACGCTCAGGCTTGCGCGTCAGGCGTCCAATTGTTTGGGGGTATGAGCCAGAAAGCGCCGGCGCGACCGCCTGCACACTTGTGCTCAACCGGGTCTGCAGACCAGTTTTTGCGCGTGAAGATTGTCACGGCACGATCAACGACCTTGTCGTTTTCCGGCCAGTCAGGAACCTCTACGCAGAGCTGAAAAGCGTTGCCGTTCGTCTTCGCCATCGCCGTGAAATCAGCAATGACTTTGCCGACGAGTGCTTGGGCTGCCTCTTCAACCGGGTCCACGGGGTTGGTGATCACGCCCCACCCGTGAGGATTCTTAGCATTTTCCGTCATTTGAGTTACTCCCTTATGACGGGGTTAATTTGCGTTGTGAAGACGCGCACCTTATGGAAAGTGCGGACAGACAATGGCATAAACGTCCACGTGTCCGCCCTCACCGCAAGCTGCGCAGAATGGAAAGAGAGGATTCCGCAACGGTTACGCAGACCACTACGGAATCCGTCTTCCCGGTGCTTCTGCCCTCAGATGCGAGAGAAGAAACGCACCACGGCGACGCCCAGGCAGAACGCCGCAGCGATCGCCAGCAGGTTGCCGATGATGGTCATGCCGGTGCCCGCCAGATAAAGGGCGACGAATCCGGCGATGATGTAGAAAATGCTGCGGATGAAGACTGCAAGGGCGCTGCCTTTCGGCTGCGAAGCCTGGGGACGGCCGCCGGCGATTGCTTCGGCGAAGCCGAGCAGCAGTTCGCCTGCACCACCGATGAAGGCTCCCGCGACAGCGATGGCCAGACCGGCGATGAACGATATGATCAGGAACAGGAACGTGACGCCCATGGAGGCGAGATCGACAGTGATGTTCATTGGCATTCTCCGTGACTTTGTTTTGAGACTCGGGACTTAATGACCGACTGCGCAAGAGAAACGGAGCGGCACGATGCCGCCCCGCCTCTCGACAAGCAAGAAGCCCTACAGGAAGGACTTCAGAACGCGAGCACTGGCGCCCTTGGACAGCTTCTCGAGCGCTTTCGCCTCGATCTGCCGGATCCACTCGCGGGTGCAGCCGTAGAGCTGGCTCACCTCTTCCAGAGTGTGAGTCTCGCCGTCCTCGAGGCCGAAGCGCATGGAGAGCACCTTTTGCTCCTTCTCGGTCAGGCTCGACAGAGCCTCGCGGATGCGAGAGTTCATGTCGTCCTCGACCAACTTGGCCTCAGGACTGACGGCGCTTCGGTCAGCGATCAAATCGCCGAGTTCGGCATCGCCGTCCTCGCCAATTTTGACGTTGATCGAAACAGGCTCGTGCGCCCATTCCATGAGGTCGTGCACGTCCTCGACCGTGATGCCCATTTTCTGAGCAACCTGCGTGTCGGACGGAGCGCGACCACCCTTGGAGAGATCAGCAAGAACGCGCCGCATCTTCGAGAGCTTTTCCACTTTCGTGGCCGGCAACCGAATGGTGCGGCCGCAATCGCGGACATACTCGGAGATCGTGGAGCGAACCCACCAGGCAGCGTAAGTGACGAAGCGGAAGCCACGCTCCACCTCGAACTTGTCCACCGCTTTAATCAAACCGATATTGCCTTCCTGCACGAGTTCTTCGTACGGAAGACCTGTATAAGCGAATTTGCGCGCGCAAGACATGGACAGACGCAAGTGCCGGTTGATGAGCTCATCGCGAGCCCGATCACCGTCCCTGCCGCCGGCCTTGATGCGATCGCACAGCAGACGCTCCTCTTGCCGCGTGAGCAGCTTGGAGTGAGCGCCCTGACGAATGAACTCATCGAACATGCTGGTTTCCACAGCAGGAGTCGAGAATCGAGTCATTGGCTTATTCCCTTCTACAATTTGACCGTTTAGGTCAGGCAAGAGCAGAGAACGATTTCTCTACTCGGAAATTCGCAACCCCGGAAAAAACAAACTCCGTGTCACAACCTGCAGCAAAAAAGCTGCCGATGGAAGCAAAAGCAAATGACTTATTGGTTCAGATGGAAGGAGTTCGAAAAGAAGAAGACTTAGAGGTATATGCTTTCCAGCTAAACCAGAAAGACCTTTTCTGAGCATCAAAAGCTTTGTGAAGCAGTCTGCTTCACACCCGGAAACAAAGCCTGAGCAAGCCATAAGCAGGCTTTTCAAACAATAGCGCGAGGTTTAATAAGCATTTTGAGAAACTCTAGCTAATATTGGCATTTGCCCCACAGCGGCTGCTTGCGCAGCTGGCGCTGCTCAAAGCGCAGGTTTCGTGCAACCGTCGGGCATCTGCCATTTATCGAGCAAGGCGGCCACACTTTCGGCAAAAACATCAGTGTGGAAAGCGACATCCTCAGCCGTGTGAGCCGGAGAAAACAGAGCCATATTATGAAACGGTGTTAACAATATGCCGCGATTGAGAGCGCAAAGATGCATGTAGCGATCAAGTTCTCCATCGGCGGCAAAAGCTGCTTCACCACCGTTTTTGGGCGGCGTCGGGTGAAACCAGTATTCAGCGCGGCAGCCCAACTGTTTGACGATCCAGGGCAGTTTATGCCGGGCAATCACACGCTCTACACCCTCGGCAAATTGCTCGGCCAGGGGTATTGTGTGCTGGAAAGCAGATTCGGTCAAAACCTTTTCCAGAGTGGCACGCATGGCCGCTACCGAAAGCGCATTACCAGCCAGTGTGCCGCCAATGCCTCCGGTATCAGCCTCTTCGGTACTCGTCAATTGGCGAACTTTTTCCGCGACATCGTTGCTGAAACCGTAGACTGCGGCCGGAACACCGCTGGCAATTGGTTTTCCAATCGTCAAAATATCAGGTTCCAATCCGTGCGCTCTAGTGTAGCCACCAGGGCCGGTGCAAATCGTGTGCGTCTCATCGATGATCAAAAGCGCTCCCGCCTTCCTGGTCAGATCGCGCAAAGCTTGATGATATCCAGGATCAGGAAGAATGATCCCAATATTGGTCATGGCCGGCTCGGCCAAAACACAAGCCACGTCTCCATATGAAAGCGCTTTTTCAAGAGCGGCAATGTCATTGAATTCAACCACTCTGGTCGTCACCGACGGATCGACAGGCGGACCGAGATTGCCTCTGCGAGGACCTTCCACACCATCGTTAAGCGTGCAAAACGTTTCATCAACGGTGCCGTGATAGCACCAGTTGAAGACAAGAATTTTCGAGCGACCGGTCAACTTTCTGGCCAATCTGATTGAAAAACGATTTGCATCTGTTGCCGTCATGGCCATTTGCCAGTAGGGCAAGCCGAAGCGACGCGCCAGTTCTTCGGCCACCCAGAGATGATCTTCAGTGGGCAGCATGAATGTCAGACCACGTTTTGCTTGATTAATCAAAGCCTCCATCGATGCATCCGGCGAGTGGCCGGTCATGGCACCGGTATCGCCGAGACAGAGATCGAGATAGCGTTTGCCGTCGACGTCTGTAAAATAAGCCCCTTTCGCCTCTTTGACGAAAAGCGGAAAAGAGCCGGCCCACTTGACCATCCAGTTCATCGGCACGCCGGAAACAAAATGCTTTTTGGCTCGTTCGAAAAGCTCATGAGATTTCGGATGCTGGGCGGCAAAACGCTCAGTTTCCGACTTTATCAGTTGTTTTAAGCGCCCGCGATCGATTGTTGTAATGGTCTGTGAATCGCTCATGTCTGCTTTAACCCGGCTGGAAAACGCAGACAAGTATAGCGTTTTGGCCCTTTTGCCACATTTAAATCCTGACCTTGATTATCGCCGCCCAACCCCGAAAAGTGCCGGATAAATTAGTATGTGGGTATGCCGAAACGTCGTCATATCAGCAAATCATTCCAAGTGCTTCCGCTAATTACTGCATTAGCGGTGGCTCTGTCGCTTTTCCTGGCGCATAATTCGACGCCCCTGCAACAAGACTCGCCGCCGCCTGGAAGCCCAGGAGAGAAGGGCGAAAAGCCTTCTGACGACCCGAAAGGAAATAATCCGCAGGCACCGCCGGCCAATCCGGACGACAAGCCGCCGCCCAACAAGCCGCCTGAAGGCGACGGCGAAAAACCGGTCCCCCAGCCGGGCGTGCCGTCGGTTCCGGAATAGCGATCTGTTTTTGAATATGCCAACCCCGCGGTCAGGGCAGTAAAAGCCTGCTCTGTGGAGTGTTCCTCTGCTCTATCTGCAGGACAGAGAGAGGCGAAAGAAATTCTCCTCGATTGAAGAGAACCCCGAACCACGCAAGCTTCGCTAAGGGAGCGGCCGCTTAACTCATATTAAGACGCGCACACAGAGGCGTCTGTCATTACGGCTTAAAAGTGGACAGACCGTCTGCTCAAAACTTGAAAACGCAGACGGATACTCCTAATTCAGACGCCTATCAGAGCCTCGATAGAAATTCGGTAAACGGTTGTAATGGCTCCTATCTTGAGCGCTTTACAACCGTTATTTAGTTCTACCCTTTACGAATGCTTATTGTGAATTATCACCTTTTTCCCACTTTTCTTGAGACTCCAATCGACGAATCACACTTAATGCTCGTCACCAGGCTAACTTCAATTCTCCGTTTGACGACGGCAGATTGAAGCTGGAGTTTCAGAGATTAGCCGGGAATCAGGCTCTAGAAGTAACCATGGAGAGCTCATATGCAGAGTTTCAACAGCAATCGCGAGACACGTCGCGACCTGATCCAGCGCGCTCACGATGCCGGCCTTCGTGCCGCCAGCGGTGAGGATCGCAAGCACATCTTCTGGTCTCGCCGCAACTGGTGCGAAGCAGGCTATGTCTGCAGCAAGCCCGACTGCGACCATTCGTTCTACACAGCCGAAGTCGGCGTCCCTCTCTCGATCGCCTATGCCGAACGGGCACTATTCCTGGAGCTGTCCGACCATGCGGCGGGCAAGTGGCCGGCGCGCTTTCTCAAGACGCTGCCTTTCGGCATCAACAGTGAGCTTCTCAATGAAGTTTGGAGCAAACTGTCGCTGTTCGTTTTGGCCGACCGCCGGTTCGGACTGCTCTCGCTGTCTCGCACACCCGAGCAGACCGATGCCATCATGCGCGTCATCGAACTCATCAAGGCGAAATCGACGGACGCCAACGCGTGGGCGGAAGCGGCTCGCAATGCGCACCGCATCTCCAGACAAGGCCCCGACACCAATTACCGACTCAAGGGCGAACCAGCGATGCTGGCGGCCGGAGCCATGGCCTGCCACGGTGCCTCCGAATTCGCATACGCCTTCGGCAATCCCCGTTACGCCGCACAGGCTTTGTCGTGGTCGGCTTGGGCATTCCGCTACCGCAAGTACGGCGAGCTGATGCTCCAGGTCAAGGAAAACAGAGTTCCCGCTGACGAAAACGGCATGGTCAATCTTGGCGCCTCGCTCTGGGCGCATGGACTCTGGTCGCGCCAAGCCGAGCGCTGTGAAAGCGCCGGCGAAGAGGTTCGCCAGGCCATGTACGAGGTCTATGCTGACGAGCTCATTCGCTTGCTCAAGCTCTGTGACCGCGACCACGGGCCCGGCCTGATTGCCAACGTCTCCCGGACGGTGGCAGACTGGCGCGTCCGCTTCGTCCACTACTGGAACTATGAAACGGTAGGCTGAACGTCGCCGTTTGCTGAGCAAGACATCTGCTTAGAGAGGGGCGCCATTTGGCGCCCCTCTGCGCGAAGGTCGTCACAGAATCCCGGTTGGACCAAACAAAACAGCAACCCCATCAAAGAAAGACCTTCCGATGACGGCAACAAATTCCACCCGCGAACTGGTTTATCTGCAGGACAACCAGCTCTATTACACGACTGCGAAAAGCACCATATTCAGTGCATGCTTTTTCGGCACCTTATACTATTTGCTTTAGTATTTTCAAGAAAAAAAGCTGGAAGCCCGCACGCCTTGCGAATCGAATCACACCATCACCGATTGAATGAGAACCAACATCAACAGAAAGAGGACTTCTCCTAAAACATGCATGGATTTTTCCTCGAAAGTGTCGATTACCAATCGACACTTTGTCCGGACGCTATGGTCCAAAGCGCCACGCTCGATTGAGCGCGGCGCTTCACAAGGGTACCAAACAGGTTCAGCGCTGAGAAGACATGCGCTCGTAGAGCTGCTTGCCGAAATCGAAAGAGAGACGGCGCAGCTTATCAATCTCCTGCCGGTCTTCTTCGCTCAGTCTGGCAAGCGCGAATGTCGCCAGGGTTGTTTCAACAGCATGGGGCGGCGAGTCGCTCGCATATGAGGCTCACGAGCACTGACAGCTTGCGACAGGTTGGAGATCAGGTCATAACGCAGGCGATTTTGAGCAAAGGCATGCTCGACCAGATATTTGAAGAGATTCCTGTCGGCCCGCATGCAGAGAGTCAACTCCTCTTGGGCCATCGCGTATTGAGCACGATGGGCAAAAGGCCGTTCCCTCATTTCGGTCAGGTACTTTCTGTACCGCTCTGCCGCCTTCTCAGTATCCAGCCCCTCGATATCGCTGGTCATGCGCTCTTCAGCCGCCCCATTGGCAGCAAGAAAGCTGTCCAATTCTTCCTTGAAGGGAGAAATAGCGGCGGCGAAAACAGCGCGATGTAAGGCCACTGACTGATTGAAACACGCCCTGAATTGCCGGATCTGATCGAGCAATTTCTCGTTGACACCGAACATCTTGGTGCAGCAATTCTGGCACTGGTTATTCTCCAATGCACAGCCCAGGCAAATCTCCATCGGCGTGGAAATTTCGCCGCACTGAGCGCAAGTCTTCGACAGACTGCAAGGGTACTCAGTCTCCGCCGCCGAAACATAACGGGGAGCGGTCTTTCGATTGTACGTAGAGATGCAACTGCCACAAGCAAACATATTCATAGACTATCCTTCCTCGAAGTCAATCTCTCTGATCAACACCCTGAGCGACGCGCGTTGCAGAACCAGAGCCCTCGCTGCAAAGCCCTGACTCGGGCGGCATTCCTGCTGGTGAGCATGACAACGAATAGCCCGTACATCGGCCCACCGACTCCTGCTGCCACTCCCAGCACAAGACCGATTAATACGTTGAGACCAGCAAAGTGCGCAGAGAGAGCAGACAGAAACGCACAATAAGTCCAACTGATCGGCCCCGTGACCCAACCGAGAATCTTTCCTTGAGTCAATCTGGAAAACATACTGAGCGCAAGGAAAACAATCACGTTCAGTCCCACAACAGCGGACAGGAGAAGCACATAAGGGGTAATTATCGTCATATAGAATCCTTTCTTGTCTCATCTTCTCTCTTACATCAACTCACATTCGAGACCATTCGCCTGGCTGCTCGCCATCACCGACAGTGGCGCCTCCCGTGACAGAACGGCGCCACATTCTTGCTGCCTACCGCTTCAAATCGCCAGTGTGATCACTGCTTGCTGGCGTCGATCAGCAAACAGATGAACAGCATGAAACCGGTCACTGCGCAGAGAAAGAACCCGAACAAAAGCGTCATGGTAGATCCCATAAAACAGCTCGCTTTCTTCGTCCAGTCACTGGTCTCATCCTTCGCCTTGGGAAAGGAACCAATCAGCAAAACTACCAGTCCGATGAAAAATCCCAACCCAAAAATCCAAGCAGCGTTCAAAATTGACTGTTCCAAAATGATCTCCAATCTTCATTACACCGGCGCGGCCGGTGGTTACTTTAGTCATTTACCGAACCTGCCTAACAGGTTCAGCATAAAACGGACAGCAGGAGAAGCCCGCAACCTCTTAGACTTTTGCCAGTATTTGGGCTTCTCCTGAACTGAAAACCTACCGCACCCGCTCTACTTACGTCTCAATGCTTTATCTAGAATGTTGTGAATGACGACACCTTCCGCCGCTGCTTATTCAGCGTTTGATCGCTTTATTGAGCACAAAAAATACGGCGATCGCTTGCAGGCAGGCAACTGCCGAATCCAGGACAAGCAGCGGCCAAACTCGATCCAACGGAGCAAAAATGCCGACCACAAGGACCAAGATGCCATTCAGTCCAAAGGACACAATCGCCGCCCAGACAAACATTACAATGAGCGCCTCAAGCGGCGACATCCTCTTTTTGGAATTGGGCTCGTAGGCGGCACCGTTCATGATTGAAAATGACAGCAACCCAGCCACCATCTGCACGATAACCAAGCCGGCAAATGTAATGGCGCCGGAGAAAAAACCGTCGCTGTGATTGGAGGCCAGGCAAAGCTGCAAACCAACCTGCAGCCAGCCGACCACAGCGGCACCGAGCCCAAAGCCACCGGAAAGCACCTGAAGAATGCCGTTGAAAAGCACTTTCGTTACGCCACTCAGAATCTTAAATAAATCGCTCACACAATCTCCTTTTTTGAAGCACGATCAAAACAGTTGAAAGCGCCGCGCTTTCTCAAACGCGGCGCTTTATACAGAAATCTGCGCGACTAGCTGTTCTTCTTTTTGGCTGCTTGTTTCGCCTGTGCATCTTGCTCAGCGCGGCGTGCACCACTGAACCAGCGCACGATGTGGATGAGAGCGACGGCGAAATTGCCGACGCAGAATGCCCAGATTACCAGTTTGGCAATCGCCGGCAATCCCACGAAAAGGAGCATGGGCAGGCTGAGCGACAGCACCGCATAGACGATGGCGACAGCGCTGGCCTTGGCGGCGAACCTGGTGGTGGAAAGTTTGCTGTAGAGTGCGCGCGTGTTGTAGAAAATGCCGATCAACAAAACGAGCGCCGGGATGTAAATGAACGGTGTGACAACGGACATAAGCTTTTCTCCTTGAGAAAATTCAATCCGAATGCGGATTCCGCATCGGGGTTAATGCGTTATTGTTTGCGCTTGAGGCAAGAAGCGAGAGCCTCTTGCCTGGCGAGAGAATAGTTGTGGACAAAAGCAGCCCTAGCGGACTTCAATTGTCAGCTTGCCGGCAGTCAGGCTGCGGCCGGTTAGGGTATTGCAGCTGTCGATCCTGAGATTGGTCAGGGAACTCGGCAATGCAGGCAGGACGCGTAATTGAGAACACTTGCTCACCCAGAGATCCAGCAAACCTTCCGGCAATTCAGGCAGCTCGATCAGTCCAGAACAAGTGATAGTGCGCAACCTGGTCAATGGGGCAGGCAGAGCAGGCAAACGTCGCAAACTGGAACAGTAACTGACCCACAAACTGACAAGACGTTTGGAAAGCTGACCCAACTCGGTTAATCGAGGGCAGTTCTCGATGTAAAGGCTGATCAAGGTGTCGGGCAGATCAGGAAGGCTGTCCAATTGTGGACAGTCCTTGACCGTCAAACAGGTCAGCTGCGGATTTTCACGAAGATAGGCAGCAATCGCCGCTGCGCTTTCGAAATACATAGAATTCCTTTGCGGCTAACCGATCGTCAATTGACTGGCACGCCCGAGCGTACAGAAAGCAACGGCGCCCGCAAATGCGCTCAGTAGCGCGCCTGCATACAAGACCGCCGAAAAATCGTGCAATTGAATCCAGATTGCGCCGATGCCGAGCAGCACCAGGTTGGAGATAGTTGCCGCAAGCGCCGGATAAGCGATCATTTTGGCTAGGAGCAACAGATTCTCTCCCAAGTGCATTTCAGATTTGGCATCCCGTACGATGGCAAACATCGGCGCCATGCCAATGAATTGCGTGACCAGCAATGCGACAAAAACATACGTCACGGCAATCCAGCTACCGTCAACGAAAGTGTATGCCAGCCAAGCCCTGACCAAAAGCTGCAGCCAGGCGGCCACGCAGTTGGCCTTGCCAAATTTGCCGGTTAATAAACAGGAGACCACTCCGTAAAACATCCAAACCAGCAACTTAAACTGTTCCATTGGAGACAGCATGAATATCAAACTCCTTTTTTCCAAGTTTGCTGAAACCCTGCCGAAAGCGCGGCGCCAGCCGGGCACCGCGCTCCTTGTTGTTTTGCAGATGAGGCTGCGGCCGGACATCAACGAGCAAGCGAAACAGAACCGCGCTCGAACAGCCCGAAGTGACCTACGGCGGAGCCATAGGAAAGAGGCAGCGCCGAAAGGGCCTGACGGCACGACGAACGCACCGAGAAGGTTGCACCACTGGTAGTGCGCCGCAGGAAGACCGGCACGGCAGCGCGGCGCACGAAACGGCTCTCCACCATCGCTTGCGTAGCCCGACCGACGATGACGGCGCAGTCAACCGCAGTCTCCGGCGTATCGAGAGCGGTGTAAACAACTTCAAATACTCGTTTGTTGAGTGTCATAGACTTTCTCATTTCCTTTCAGAATGTGTTTTTTCCAACCAGATTGGCAGTAAATTGCTACGCTTGCGAAATCAGACAGCGCACAAGTTGCAAACAGATTTGGCGACAGCGGGCGCAATAGCGGATAAATTCCGGGCCTAATACGAGTGCGTCGCTCCACCAATTGAGGTGGTAAGCTTCGCAATCGTGGATTAGTTTTGTTTCAATATGCATTCGCCCCAATCTCATATGGAAACAGGTGCAATCGTGAAACAGTGACGGGGCCATTTCGAGACTGACCAATCGACTACAGTGGACGACCGCAAAGTCGATTTTGCCGGCAATCAAACACATAGCTGCGGCAATCGACAAGTGCTCGGCAAGAAGCGCCCGCTCACCAGCCTGTTGCCAGAGGACGAAAGCGCTCTCGTAGTATGTGAGGGCTTGCTCGATTCGATAGGCCATGACATACTCCTGATCGTGCCAATGTACGTGGGCCCGAAAGACATTCAGCGCAGCAGCGACATTGCGATGCTCGTCATCACCCGGAACACAAACACTGGCGTTGCGAAGACTACGCTTCGCTTCCTCAAAACGCTTGTCTCTGAAGTCTTTCAGGCCAACCAGGATCCATTGGTAAGAACGCAGACTGGGAGAACTGGCTAAGAGGATTTCAGCAAGATTATTCAGCGAAAGTCCTTCAAGTTCGCGCTGTTTGGATTGCATAGCAGCTTCAGAGAAACTGCCAGGTGAGAAAATGAATGTAGGATCTTCGCTTTCTGGGTAGAAGACAGACAACCCTTCTTGCCTTTCAGCTCTAATACGCCGTTCCCGCTCGCTTGCACTAACGTGTAATGGTGTGCCGCCGTAGATTTGATAACGCATGGTGTGCCTCCCTAAGCACCTTCAAAACATCTTGCGAATTTATGAAGCTCTGCCGCAACTCGCTCAGCAAACAGCGGCTCCTTTCAGTTCAGTTTCACTGAATGTCGTCGGTACAGAAGACGCAGCTGGCGACAAACTCCTCCAGCTCGGCAAGCAACTCTTCTGGCTGGGGCGGGGCAGCCATGACACATGAGAGCTGCTCTTGCCAGCTCGTCCTTGCCACATCGACGAGGCCTGCATCAAAGAAAGAGTCCGCCCCACTGAAAGAGACAGCGCGCACACGGCACTTTTCTTTGAGCAGCTGTGTAAAACCTGAAGCTATGCATCTGTGAGAGAAATACTTCAAGAGGTAATGGAGATCGAAGTAAGTCCTTGCCACAGGCATATTGCGCCGACCCTTTTCCTTCAACTGACGCGTCCACTGCAGGAGAGCGCGCAGTTTTTCGGCCGCAATTTCATCAAGGTCGTAAACCAGAGTGTTTGAGACGCAGCCCGCCGCACACTCCTGGTCTGGAGCTGCAATGGCAGGCAGCGAGCGCGGCACTCTGACGATCCTCTCATCAAGCGAGATTTCCAGCCCTATGCGCACATCTACACCTGGCTTCCACTCATAGACAAACTGAAAGCTGCGCATCGCGACAGGTTTGAAACCGCCCTCAATTTCGAGTGCATAGACGCTTACACCGCGGCTTTTGGCAAGCAATTGATCGGCCCTTTGAGCGGCTTGGTGCACAGCAAGAGTTAAGTGGGCGGACTCAGGCAGCCGGCCCAGCGCGCTGAAATCCAGGTCATTGCTGAATCTTGCCTCAGGGAAATAAAACTGCCTGAGCGCAGACCCGCCTTTGAGAACAAGATTGTCGGCCAGTTCCGGCACCGAGGCGATGCCGGTCAGGAGCGCCGGCAGCAAGCAATCTATCAAAGTCGACTCCAGAAGAGTCGGCTCACCAGTTGATTTGAATTCCACAGTTACCTTCTTTCGTGAAAGCGCGCCGGTTGCTAATCCGGCCGCTCGCTGCTGGACTTTGTTTCAGCAACTCGATTCTGGCGCTGCTTTCGCCCATCCTTCATCAAGGCACGCACAGCAAAAACAGCGCCGATCGGAACGGACAGCAGACCGGGAAAGAGCAAGCGATACCACAACTGATTGCAGAATTGCCAAACAGCAGCGCAGAGAGCGCCGATGAAAACTGAATCAGCGGACTGCGCGGCGGCTTGCTGACTGGCTGCAGCATATTGGCGCCAGCCTTCAGGCACGGACATCAGCAGGACCACAAGCAACGTGATTTCGAAGGTCAATTTCAAAGCCCGATTGGCATCGGCAAAACCACCTTCGAATATTACTTTCACAACATTTACCTGCGGATAGAAGCGACTGGCAAAGATCATGGAAAGAACCAGGAGCATTGCCGCGAAGCCGTCTACCGCAGGCGGCGTAATGTGCGCTTGCTGGATGGCATCGCTGGTCAGCGAGACGCCGACAACGAGCGCAACAAGCGGTATACAGCTGGCCAAAAACGACCGGCCGCAATAGGCTAGAAAACCCATTTTGCCTCCTCTCTGAGCGAACTTGTGTCAGCGCCCGATCGAGACGGGGCCGCGCTCGAACAGCCCGAAGTGACCGATCGCCGAACCATAGGACTGCGGCAGCGCCGAAAGTGCCTCACGGCAGGATGATCGCACCGCGAAGGCCGCACCGGTGATAGTGCGCTTCAGAAACACCGGCACTTCAGCGCGGCGCACAAAACGGCTCTCCACCATGGCCTGCGTGGCCCGACCGACGATGACGGCACAATCCACCGGATTCTCCGGAGTATCAAGGGCCGTGTAAACCACTTCGAATTCACGTGTGTTTTTCATAAGATTCAACATTTCCTTTTAGATTTAGTTTCACTTACCAGTTGCCGGTGTTCACGAAAAACACCGGATTCGAACACTTCCATACCTGACACGCTGATATCAGCACCTGTCCGCTTCCGGGAGATCGAAGCGCAGTGTCATTGGCTTGCCTGCCAAATCACGTCGGCGAGATGTGGCCAGGAATTGCTTGACTTTCACTCCGGCTGCCTGCCCGCAGTCAAAAGAACGGCAACTCAACAACTCTCCCCGAATCGAGTCTGCGCCGTTGCATTCCAACCGCAAATGCCCGTTCACGTGAACTTCATGCAGATCCGCCTGGGCATTATCTCCCAAGATGATTTCCAGATCTCTCGGGCACCAGTGATCGATAATCAGCCGTGAATTTCCAGAAAGTACAAACTTTGCACTTTGCTGTTGCTGGCTGCTCCACGGCACCAGAATCTTGGCACAATCGGGTCGCCCCGGTGAACCCATGAATCCCCCGTCAAACTCCATGCCGACTCGACCCCGGCCAAGTTTAACCTGGCGGATAACCGGGCCATCGACCCGCCAGTTGTCCGCATCATTGGTGCTAATTGAGATCAATTTGCCACCACGTTCGTATTCCACTGCCACAACAGCCTCTCTGACGTGCAGCTCGAACACCCCGGTGCCGGCAGCAAGATGCCCAGCCAGAGCCAATCCCACCGGTTATATGTTCTCAAAAATTCGCTCAACCACTATCGTGTCGTGTTGACACCCGATTTCTTTGCGAAACTGAATCATATGCCTCCTTGCTTCAGGGAAATTACAGAGTTGAACTGCATGCTCGAGGCTGAGCTTCCAGGAGCGCCAGAGCATCGGCTGGCGAAGGCGGCTTGTCCAGAGCGTGGAAATTCAAGAGACGCAGGCGCTCTTTCACGTCGAGGTTGTGAAACAACAGCACCTTTCCGTCCATTTCCACATCCAGGGACGTGAGCGCCCAGTAGCCCGACGCCAACTCGGTTTGGGCAACTTTGAATGTGCCCCCTTGGCGCAAATTGCCCAAAACGCCCCAGCCAAATGAGACATCGTGCATCAGATGCCCTTCCAACCTCACCATGCGTTTCTCAGCCCGATTGATCACGAGCGTGCCTGCCAGTGCTTTGAACACACGAGTTTCCAGACTGGGCGGCTTGAAATTCGGGTTGGGCTCGAACTTCAAGCGGATTTCCTGCTCGTCGCCGCCGTCGTATTCGAAGAGCAGCCCGTCGGGCAGATTCCTCAATACCACTTCGACTTTCTTATCGTCCTCTTTGCTTTGCGCTGCCTTCTTGGCCATCTCGTCTTGACTGGCAATCAGCCGTCGAAGGCGGGACAGATCTGCAGAGCGAGCCTCTTGCGAAACGGGACTTCCGCCCTGACAGATGGGCAGGCTCATGGGGCCGCCCGTACTGTCAACAACCGTATAGGTTTTGGTGATACCTTTCTCCAGCCGCTCCATACGGTAGTTCCAGGCCGAAGCATCGTGCTGGGCCAATTCGTTGGCCACCATTTCACGCACCAATTGACCCGCTGTCTGAGGGTTTCGAGTCGACACCACTGGCGGTGCCACGACTGCTTGCCCAGCAGCCGAACAGGCTGCAGCCAAAGCAAGCAGTAAAATCATCGCGAAATTGATCTGTTTCATAATTCCTATATGCAGCGCTGTCAGTTGACGCGCCGTCAGGCAGACACATTACCGGCCAGAGCGTCAGAAGGACTTCCTGCCGACACTCTGGCAAATTCTCCACCCGGGCTGCTCAGAGAAACATGGCCGGATTGATTCGCAGCATATCTCCGTAGGGGGAGGAAGCATCCCAGACAATCAGGCCTTCATGCTTGGCAAAACCCATCTCCCCAGGCGCCAGCTTCTCAAAGGCACCGCTTTGCACCTTTTCGAAAATGGCGGCTGAGGTATTGTCACGCCCGAAGCGTCGCCGCAGAAGTAGAACACCGGCTTGCGCATCGGCTGCTGTCAGAGGTACCGATTCAGCAAGCACCAGCGCCGACGCCAGCATGATGATGAACCAGTACTCGTTGACAGCCCTTTCGTCGATGTAGTCGATTGCGGCCGGCTCAAGATACTGCAATACATCGCTCTGGAATTGACGCTCCAGTGACGCGAAAACCTCCGCGGATCGAATCTCGGGAATGACGATATTGCGCACACCTACATGCGGTGCGATGCGCTTCTCCAATCGATTCAAGAATCGACTCACGCGAGCCATCTGCATCGACGGCAAAGGCATGTTTGTCTCCTTTAGTGACGCCAATCAGCTGGCCTCCTGGTGTCTCACACTGACGGCCGCATCGGCAGTCAGCCGTTGTTTTAAGTTTTGCGCCTGCCGGCACATGGAAAGCGCTGTCTGGGCCGACGACCTGAGAAAGTAGAGGTAAAAGAAACGCCCGTGTCGTTTTTGCACCAGTTCAATCTCACCTTCCAGCGTCCCGGCTTCCACCGTCAAGGCGACCAGAGCCGAGGCGGCAGCCAGAAAATTGCGGCAACGTCTTTCCAGCGCTTCCAGACTGGCTGCGCCTTTCAGCTCGCGGAAAGCACGCTGCTCTTCCACGACCAATTCCTGACACCGGAGCAGATTGGCTTTGCTGGCGGCCAGCTGATCCATCATTTCGAACAGATGTTCTTGGGCTTTGCGGCCATTAGCGCGGAAATCGTTGACTCGCGGTCTGACGACCACGAATAAGAGCGCACCGGCAGCCGCCGATGCGAACCAGAAACAAAGAAATATCACCATTGAATCCACCATTTGAGCACTCCTTAATGGTTCTTATTCGAATTGTTTGGGCAGGCGCCCTACGGAGCCTGCCCTGAATCCTTGAGCTTGCTAGTGCACCAGATAGCCAATCAAACAAATTAGCAGCATCAAGCCGCAGCCGCCGAGCAAAAGCCGACCGACCAGGTAGACAAAAAGCCCGCCCAGGAAATTGGAGGCATTTTTCGTCCAGTCATTTCTCGGATCGGGCCGACTGCTCAAACCCAGCTTTGCCGAGAGGATGAGCAAAGCTCCCAGCGCGAATCCCGAGGCAAACAACCACCACACATTAACAAGCGATTGCAACATAAGCTTCAAATCTCCTTATTCAGCGCCGGCTTTCTCCGGCGGTTTACATTCATTCGGTTTAGAGACGATGGGAAACTCTCGTCTCGTTGCGACTCTCAGGACTATCGGCCCACAGCGCGCGACAGAACTCTGTGCAGCTCAACACCTTGCAACATGGCGCAGAGTGCAGTGCCCCAAGCCAAATTCGGCACGTTATTAACGTGAACAAAGACGTCGGCGACAGAAAGCAAGATGGCACTGAGAACGAAGCTGACCACACCAGGACCAACGAGCATAGCCACCAGCGCGGTGTCTCCGTCCGACTGATCGCAGTCCTTTCTGTCAAATCCTTTCTTGTTGACAAAAAAGAGAGCAACCAGAACGGCTGCGCTCTGAGTAATTACCAACATTCCAAAGAGAACGACCACGCCGACTGAGCTGACAGTGCCCACAAGAGCCAGAACTAATTGCACAAACACTTGCAGCCAGCCGAGCGCTGCCACGTCCATACCGAAACTGCCGGTGAGAACCCGGCCAATGCCATTGAATACCGGCTTGACTAGCGAGGCGAGGGTATCAGTAAGTTCTTTCACGAAGACTCCTCTCTTTCACGACTTAAGAGTTATGACCGAACCACAGTCGGGTCGGGCTCGCTAGCGGTTTTTGGTGGACGCCTGCATGATTTCCCACAAGCGCATTTCGATGACGATTAGCAACGATACTGAATGAATTCCTGCCAGCCGTATTGAGCA
This sequence comes from uncultured Candidatus Obscuribacterales bacterium, assembly GCA_964531315.1. Lineage (GTDB taxonomy): Bacteria > Cyanobacteriota > Vampirovibrionia > Obscuribacterales > Obscuribacteraceae > QKMZ01. Next base: position 26,991 of record CAZHEZ010000037.1, read on the forward strand.
GGACGAATGCGAGTGGCATTGACTCTGCCGTTCACCGACACCAGAAGAGCAAACCAGGGATGACCGCTTTCTCCCTGGATAACGCCATTGCAACCGAGTGCTTGTCCGTCCGGGTAAGGGTTGGCGGTCAAATGTGTAATCCCTTCGCCAAACTCACCACGACTCAATCCAGGCAGGCTGCGCTCAGCTGACTGACGATAGAGACTGCCCGTGAAGTAGACGCCGGCAGGCGCCCAGGAATAGGCGTCGCAGAGCTGTCCTTGCAGGTACCTGCTGTGACGATTGAGGAACAAACAGCCGACACACAAGAGAATGCAGCCCGAGGCAAACAGCAATATGGCCGGCAGCGCCGTCGATAAATACGATGCCGCAAGCGCAGCGAAACAGAGAATCAGGCAGGCAACCTCGGCGGTCTTGGTCAGGTTGCGTCGGCGATTCAACACTCTCGGAAAGACATAGTCAAAATCCATTGGTTTCCTTTCTTGTGCGCACGCAGTAATAACTACTCATGGCAGACTTCTCCGGTGTGCTGAAAGAACACCAGATTGACACGCATCAACTCATTTTGCGGAAAGTTCTCTTCCCAGAGCAACATGCCTTCCCGCTTAGCGACTGCCATTTGAGCCGCGTTCAATCGTTCAGCCTGATTGGCCCGCAGCTTTTCGAAAACAACTCTGGTCTCATCGTCTCTTAGAAGGCGATGTCGCAACATCAAGACACCGGTTTGCACGTCCAGCGCAGTGGCGGGCAAAGACCTTGCCTTAACCAGTGCAGCCGCCGCCATCATGATGAACCAGTACTGGTTGAGAGCCAGATAGTCCATAGCGTGTAAAGCTCGCGCCGTGAAAAAGTAGCTCAGGTCGGCGCGAAATACAGGCTCCAGAGACTCAACAACCTCGGGGCTGCAAATGCCCGGAATCATCACATTGCGCAGACCGGCTTGAGGAAGGATGCGTCTTAGAAGACGGGCCAAAAAACGATCGATAGACCGTCTCTCCATCTTCCCCCTCGATCGCGCTGAAAATTCGGGCTCGCACTCTGATGCAGCATTGGGTTTAAACTGACGAGGCTCCCGGCGAATAATCATCTGACGTACTCGATCTCCGCCTTGTAAATCGGGCGGCCGGCAGCATCCTGTCCGATAGTCTTGAGCAAGACTGTGTCTTCCCGCTGGGCAAGAAGCCAGCGGTCTTCGACATCGAAAACATAGAGGGTGTCGCGTCCGTAGAATTTGACCAGGATGCGGCCTTTGCCCTGAGAGACGCCGGCCGATACACGACAAGCTGAGGTCAAATCCAGAGTGACGCGCTGAATGGTCAGGGTTTCATCGGGTGCAAGCGCCGTGGCTGCCGGCTTCTGCTCGGCATTTTGCTGCTTGGCTTTGCTGGCGCTGCAGCCGAACAATCCAGTAAGCAGCATCAACAACGGAACCAAAAATACCGTCCAGCGCTGCTTTGCTGTAAGCGGTCTGTAACTGTTAAAGGGAGGCATAAGATCCTCGCTCCTTTCGTTTTCGTCAATTTTGTAAGTGCCCACCACCGAGTCTTGCCTTGCCGGGCGGAAACAAGTGATGGACTGCAGCTACTTTGCTTTAGGAGTGCTTGCGCAGCTCGCACAAAGCAAAACAGCCACACTATCGTCAGGTTTGAATAGACGGATCCAGAAGATCAAGCGACACAAGCACCAAGAATCTGTCGTCCAAGCGATCCAGAGCATCTTGCTCCGCTACGCACTGGTGCCGGCGCGCCAATTCCTCTGCGGTCAGATCGCTGGTCAGATAAAACTTTGGCAGAAATGTGCCGATCAAAAACTTCGCAAAATCCGCACTTACCGTCGTGCTACCTTGATCCGACTCCATCTGCACTTCTTCGGCTAGACGGAGCATACCTCGATTGCGCAATTGTTCTACAAGACTGTCGATGCCTTCTTTTGATTTGGACATTGTGTCTCCTTGAGACAATAAATGCCGCTTACAGATCGGCAAAGACCATAGACCTGCAGCTGCACACAGACAGCCGCGCCATTGCGATCGAACAACTGCAGTTTGTGATCCGGTCTTTAGCGGCTTCGGTTTTCTGGCTCTCGACCGGAATTTCCAGAGGTATGCTCCACAAACTCGATGGCAGTCTCCCAGACCACCTGCCGGTTCGAGTAGGAGGGCGTGAAGACGACAACGTCACCGGGGCGAGCCAAAGCCCAGAGTGAGTCCGTATCGTAGCGATTAATATTGTTTTGACCGACAAACTTGACGGACACATATTCTGTCTGCGACGAATCGTAGAGACTGGTATGCGTATAGGTGCCGATGCGCTGAATCGTATAGCGCTGGACAGCTGGCAACGGCTCCAGTGGCGGTTCCTGCACAGGTGCTGAGGAAACGGCTTCAGACTGCTGTTGCGTCTGGGGTGCTGTCTTCACCTGAGCGGAGACTGTTTGATTCTGAACGGGCTTTCTGAATGGCGGCATGGAAAAGAACTTGGCCGCGGCCAAGTACAAGAACAAAACCACCAAAATGTCAATCAGAAGCCACTTTCTTGATTTTGCTGCCAGAGGAGGCTTTTTTAGATTCATAAAGTCCTTTCGGTTCTACTCTTCGAGCTTCCCAGATAAAACTGCTACACGTCTGCAATTTAAAAACAGGCAATAACCGAAGCTGTGCACGATCGCGCGACCATTAGATCGCTAACTCAAGACAAACATATGCACAGGGGTCTTTTCTGAGAGAAATGCTGACGTCTAGAAGTTTCACAAGGGAGAAGAGAAGTTGTCTTCAATCTATAGAGAAAGAGGCGGCATAACAACGGATTTAATGCTGAAAACCTAACTGCATGAGCTTTTCAGCCTGGCCTGATTGAAAGTGGTCGGCAACGGAAACCTTAAATTGGTCGAAATCAGAAACAGTTTCTTCAAATGATGCTGGCTGGACATTAAGCCGGTCATTTATGAAACAATCGAGCCGCTCGGGACAGTCCAGCGATTGGTATCAAATATAGTGCCATTTTTGAGGCGATCCGCAGCCGAAAAATGGTGTCATATTCAGTATCAAAAACCGGACAATTAAGAGTCATTTTCGGCCTGCTTCCGCCTGGCTCGCGCTACCCATCGCAAGCTCGTCAAACTAACCGCTGCTAATTAAGCCAGGCTAAGCTTCTTGCGCCACTTGGCAACTCGCGCGAGCCGCGCCAGGGTGGTGAGTTTAGCGCTATAAGCTATCTCTTTTTAATCTTGACTAAAGTCTCGAATCCATGAGCTTCTGAGGCTTTACGTCCGTATACCTGGCATTGTCTATTCCGCTTGGAAACATATAGCTTGGGCGTATCTCTATTTCTCATCCACTTCCGAAGTCACGTATCTAAAGCCTATTCAATCATCACAAGTTTCCGATCAGCTCACCCAGGCGGCTTTGCGCCCGGTCAGTGGAAGCCTTTTCGGAAACGCTGTCGCACCAAATCCTTGGGTTACTTGAGCGACTGCCTGCCCGCCAGGACAGCCGCTTTTGCCGTGACCTGAATCTCGACATCAATTTCTAACTCGAAGGAGCCATCAATGAAAGAAGCTCTCCAGCAATGGTGGCGGCGAACGCAGAGCCAATTGGCTCTCAGCCTCACGATGTGGTCGGCCAGACGCCGATTGCCTCGTGCGGTGAGAAACCGACCGCTGAAAATTGCCCTTTCCATGGGCACGTTCAATCCCATTCACATGTGGCACCTGCAAGTGGGCCAATGCGCGTGGGACCAATTCGACCTCGACTTCACGATGTTCATCCCCAACGGCGACCCGCCCCACAAGGATGGCGTCGTCGACAAGGAGTTGAGGTACCAGATGGTTTTGGCTGGTATCCGCGGCAACCCGCGCTTCAAAGCCAGCCGCATCGAACTCGACCGCACGGGCAAGTCCTACACGGTCGATACGTTGCGTGGTCTGAAGAAGCGTTACGGCGCTGCCGTCGAACTCAATCTGATCATCGGTCTGGACAATCTGGAAGGCATCAAGCGCTGGCGCGAAGCTGACGAAATCTTCAAGCTGGCCCGCATCCTGGTTGCCCCTCGCAACGCCGAAACCATCACCCGCGAGCAGATCGCCGCGGAACTCCCGGCTGATGCGCAGTTCGACATCATCGACTGCCCCAACTCGGACATCTCCTCAACCACGATCCGCAACTGGATCAAGTGCGGTCGTGCACGTTCGGCGGACTACGTCGTCCCCAACGCGGTGCGCAAGATCATCACTCGCTATGGGCTCTACCTCCGGTAGGTCCTCTTGCGAACTGATGTTCTTGCCTCAATCGTTAGAGGGCGGCGGCAATGTGCCGGCGCTCTTTTGTCACGGGCGGTGCGCGAAAGCGCATTGCCACCATTCTCTCTCAAGACGCCGACTGCAATCTAGCGGGTCGGCAATTCGCAAAGCGAAGGAGAAACTCAAATGACGAGCAAATCTCAAATCGAAAGCACCGTCGAACAGATCATGGAAGAGATGAGACGCAAAGGCGGCATCGTCTCCATTCTCGACGACGATCTGTACAAGTTCAGCATGCAGCATGCGGTCTGGCGGCTCTACCCGAAAGTGCGGGTCAAGTACCGCTTCACCGACCGTCGCCCCAAGGGCAACTGGACGACCGAAGCGCTTCTGGCGCTCAAGAAGAAGATCAAGGATCTGCGCAAGCTGCGCCTCACCGCCGAGGAGCGCCAGTATTGCGAGGCCAACTTCCCGTGGATGAGCCCGGACTATTGGACCTACCTGGCCAATTACCGGTTCAACCCGAAGGAAGTGAAGGTCTGGATCGAGAAGGGCAACCTCAAGCTCGAGATCGCCGGGCGCTGGTGCCGCACCATCCTCTGGGAGGTGAAGCTGCTGGCGCTGATCAGCGAAACCTACTACGAGCACATCGACACCAACTGGTCGGAAGACGGCCAGGACGACATCATGCTCCAGAAGTCCATGATGTTGATGGATGCTGGCGTGGCCTGGGGCGACTTCGGCACCCGCCGCCGTCGCAACTTCGCCTCCCAGGAGCGCGTGGTGCGCATCTGCAAGGACAACCCCAACTTCACAGGTACCAGCAATGTGTACCTGGCCATGAAGTACAAGGTGAAGGCGCTCGGCACCATGGCCCATGAGTGGATCATGGCGCACGCAGCGCTCTTCTCGCTCAAGCATGCCAACCGTTTCGCGCTGCATGCGTGGAACAGCGTCTATCAGGGCGCGCTCGGTACGGCCCTGCCCGACACGTACGGCACGGATGCGTTCTTGCGCGACTTCGACGGCGTGTTGGCGCGTCTGTTCGACTCGGTTCGCCACGACTCCGGTCCCTGGAAGGACTGGGCCGAGAAGATGATCGCGCACTACACCAGTCTGAAAATCGACTGGAAGACCAAACCGCTCGGCTTCACCGACGGCAACACCGCCGAGAGCGCTATCGAAATCCACAAGTGGGTGGTGGCGCTGGGTGGCAAGTGCTGGTTCGGCATCGGCACTTCCATGACCAACGACTTCGGCGAGGAAAGCCCTGCGCTCTCCATCGTCATCAAGCTGGTGGAAGTCACCGACAACGACGGCGAGGTCATCCACGTCGTGAAGTTGTCGGATACCCCGGAAAAGGCCAGCGGTGACAAGGACGCCGTCCGTGTCGCCAAATGGACCCACTTCGGGATTCCTCTGGATGCTGCGCCGCAAGCGGCGTAGTCACTGGTTCTAGGTAAAGTTCCGAGCCCTGCACCCCAGCAGGGCTCCAACTGTTCGTGAACACGAAGCCCCGGCTTGCGCCGGGGCTTTCGAACTCAAAGGACAAATACAAAATGAGCAAAATCCTTCTAGTGACGACTGGCGGAGCCGACGAAGTTGCGGCTCGCCTGCTTGCCAAATCCGGCATCGCTGAGGGTGAGGTTTTCAAAGAGCCTTTCCCCGATGCCGAAATCTTCCACAAACTGGTCACGCCTGTCCGCAATAGCGAGGCTGTGGCCGTAGGCATCTGTGGTTTCCACAACCCCGACCCTTTCATGGAGTTGTTGGACGTCGGGCATCTTCTGTCCGATGAACACGCGCTCGGGCTGACGCTGGTCGTGCCGGAAAACACGCGCAAGGGCAAACAGGCACGTTTCCTCAAACGCGTCCAGGATCGCCTCTTCGCCTCCATCCCGGCCACACCGCTGGGCAATCGCGTCGTCGAAGTCGACCCGACCTGCCCTTCCATGCCGTTTTACAAACCGGCAGCATCGCACGCTCGCAAGGCCAAGACCCTGGCCGGTGGCGCAGCCGCCATCGACCTGTTCGGGTCGCGCGGCAATGCGGTGCTCTTCTCGACGAAGAGCTACGGCTACATGCAAGACCAGTTCCACGCGCTGGCCGATTTCACACGCGGCACCGCGCTGCGTGACGAAGACGGCATCGTCAAAGGGCTGGATGTGGCTGTCGAAGGTCGAGATGTCGTCATCATCGGCGGCACCATCGACCACGCCGAAACCTTCGACCTGATCGTCATGGCCAACGCCGCCTACGAAGCCGGCGCCCTCAGCCTGACGCTCGTCATTCCCTACTTCGGCTACTCGACCATGGAGCGTGGCAAGCCGGACGCGCATGAAGCGGTGAAAGCCGCCTACCGCGCGCGCATGATCTCGTCCATTCCGCGCTGCCCGATGGGCAACCGGGTGGTGATGTGCGACTTGCATTCGGAAGGCGTGCCTTACTACTTCGGCAACGGCGTGCGCACCACGCACCTGTACTGCATCAAGAACATCATCATGGAAATGGTGACCGATGTTCTGGGCGGGCGCATCTGCACCACCGACGCCGGTCGCGGCAAGTGGGCGGAGTCGCTGGTCAAAGACATCAACAAGCTGCTGCTGGCCAAAGGCATCAAGCCGGAACAACTCTGGCAAGCCGCCTTCGCGCTGAAAGACAGGAAATCCGGCTCGGAGACCGAGCTGCTCGGCGTGCTGGGTGACGTGGCCGGTCTAGACATCGACCTATTCGATGACATGATCCGGCGCGGCACCACCGCCATCGACGCCGGCAAGGGCTATCGCAACGGCACGGCCGGCAATGTTGGTTCGGGCTGCAAGAAGATTCGTTTCGTGGCCAGCCACGGCGTTCTTCCCGGCAACGCTCTGGAGCGCTTGCAAAAGGCGGTCGACGCCAAAGGCGAGCCTCTGTTTTCCGAGGTGATCGTCACCGACAGCCATCCCAATGCGGTGAAGCTGGCCGGCGACTTCCTCAAAGTGAAACCGATCGCACCAATGCTGGTGGCACACGTCATCCAGTCCCTGGCGATCGGCAACTAGTCTCGAGACCCGCATGCGTGCGTGGTCAAACACGCGCGTATGCGCAAGGAGATAAAGAATGACTCAAAAATCTGACAAAGGATTGCGTCGGCAAATCGCCGGCCTTTCCACGATTCTGACGCCGATGACTTCGATGTTGCCGACCGCAGGTTCAACCGGCGGCGAAGATGTGCTGGCCCTCTTGCTGGAAGGAAACGACCGGCCGGGCTACGACCGCATCATGAGCATCATCGACCAGGCTGTGGCTGCCAAGCCGCACGCCAGTCACGGCTTCGTGCGCATCGCTACGGGCAGCCCCGAAGTGGAAGTGGGCAATTGCGCGTTCAACACCAAGGGCATCATCAAGATGCTCAAGAAGGCGCAGAAAAAGCGCGTTCACATCCTCAACCTGCCCGAGCACATCGTCACCAGCTACACGCCGGCTGACCTCTTCTTCCAGGAGCCGCTGCGCCGCTCGGCTCTGGTTTCCCTGGAAGTGATCAGGCTGGCCACCAAGACCGTCTTCAAGGGACTGGTCGCGGTCGGCTGCGTGATCGAGCTGGAAGGCGTGCTCTACAACTGCGCCGTCCTCATTCAAAATGGCGAATACCTGGGTGTGGTGCCGAAGAGCTACCTGCCCACCTACGGCGAGTTCGACGAATACCGCTGGTTCAAAGTGGCGCGCACCTTCAAGCGCACCACCATCTCGCTCAATGGGCGGGCAGTGCGCATGGGCGTCGACCTGCTCTTCCAGGCAGCCGACTTCCCCGGGCTAATCATCGGCGTGGAGATCTGCGAAGACGGTTGGGGGCTGATTCCGCCCCACCGCCTTCAGGCTCTGGCCGGTGCCGTCGTCATTCTCAACCTGTCGACTTCCAACGAGTTGGCGGGCAAAGACGACTACCGGCGCGACCATCTGGTCAAGCCGCATTCCAGCCAGGCCATGTGCTGCTATGCCTACGCATCGTCCGGTGAGGGTGAATCCACCACCGACATGGTGCCAGGCGGTCACTGCCTGATCGGCGAAAACGGCAGCATCATCGCTGAAGTCGAGCCGTTCGCGCAGACCGAACCCTTCTGCTATGCGGACGTTGATGTGGATCACCTGCTCTTCGAGCGCATCCGCAACAGCACCTTCCGCGAGCAGCAGGAACACTTCAAGGCCATGCTCGACTACGAGCGAGTGCCGTTCGTGAGCGGTGCAACCACGCCGCCGGCTGACCTGGCTCGCTACGTCGACGCCTATCCGTTCGTGCCACAGGACGTGGTCACGCGCGACAAGCGCTGCAAGCTCATCACCGAAATTCAGGTGCGTGGGCTGAAGAAACGCTTCAAGCAGCTCTCCAAGCGCTACGGCGGTGTGAAGAAAATGGTCGAGTACCTGCTCGCCAACGGCAAGCCGCTCTGCGTGCTTGGCGTCTCCGGCGGTCTGGATTCGACTCACGCTCTCAACATCGTTCTGCGTGTTCTCGATGAGCTGGAAGTGCCGCGCCAGCTCCTGCACTGCTACACGATGCCGGGCTTCGGGACTACGAAACGCACGTACGACAACGCCGTGCTGCTTATGGATCTCAACGGCGTCACCAAGCTGGAAGTGGACATCAGGGCACGCTGCCTGGTGGCCTGGCTGGAGGAAGGCTACAAGCCCTTCGGCATCGACCTGACTGCTCTGCGCACGACCTGCCAGGGACTGGTCAAGACGAAGCTGGCAGCCGGCGAAGACGCCGACCTGGTGGCGGTGATGCTGGAGGAATTCGGCAAGCTGCTTCTGGAACTGCCGGCCGGCTCGAAGGACCTCAACTTCGAGAACAAGCAGGCCCGCGCCCGCACCGACATTCTGATGAACGCAGGTTTCGTGATTGGAACCGGCGACTTGTCGGAGTTGGCAGTGGGCTGGTGCACGTACAATGGCGATCACATGGCCATGTACGGAGTGAACGGCGGCGTCCCCAAGACGCTGATTCACTTCCTGGTGCGCTGGGCTGCCGACTACTGGTTCAAGGGTCCATTGAGCAAGGTGCTCATCGACGTCGCTGAGACGGAGGTGTCGCCTGAACTCCTGCCTCCGGGCAAGGACGGCAAGATCGCTCAGAAGACCAACATGGCAATCGGTCCGGCCGACTTGCGGGACTTCTTCTTCTACCACCAGCGCCGCTGGGGGTCAGCTCCGGAGAAGATCATCTACCTGGCCATGCACGCGAAATTCCATACTCCCTACACGGAGAAGGAAGTGCGTCACTGGCTGAAGATCTACATCGTGCGCTTCTTCGAGCAGCGCTTCAAGCACTCGTGCTTGCCGGACAGCCCCAAGGTCGGCAGCGTCAGTCTGTCTCCGCGTTACGACTGGCACATGCCATCAGACGCGTCGGCCGACATGTGGCTGACCTGGGCTGACGAGCAGGACTAGTCGGGCTGGGCATACCGGCCCCTCATCAAACCCGGGGACGGTGGTTGGCGCCTCAAAACGCTGCCACCGCCCCCGGTATCGCTTTTGAAGCCGGCAGGAGGAAATGCTTTCTCCTGCCTGTCTCCACGTATACGAGGGCGGAGCCCTCATAGGAGAAACAAACATGAGCATGGGATTCTATATCGCACTGGCCATTCTGGCCATATTCGTGAGCGTCTTGCTTACGATTGGTCTGAATCAAGTTCCGCGCGTCCTGCGCGTTCTCATTCGCGTCGACGTCCAGAACGACTTCTGCCCGGGCGGCAACCTGCCCGTGCCGGAAGGCAATTTGATCGTCGCTATCATCAACAAGCTGTCCCGCCTCGGCAAGCAGTGGGGTTTCTATGACCTGGTCGTAGACACCCAGGACAGCCACCCGGAAGATCACGGTTCGTTCTTCACCCAGCATCCCGGACTGGCCGCGTTCACCGAGACCTTCCTGAGCGGCATCAAACAGATGCTCTGGACCGTTCACTGCGTGGTCAACACCTGGGGCTGGCAATTCCACCCCGACCTCGACCGCTCGATGGTGGACAAGACCGTGCCCAAGGGGCAGAGGAAGGAAGTCGACAGCTACTCGGGCTTCTACGACAACGGTCGTAACGCCTCCGAAGAGCTGAAGAAGCAGTATCCGTTCCTCGGTCAATCGACCGGGCTGGCGGAATACATCATCGCTGAGGCCCAGAAGCGCGGCGCCGAGGAAATCATCATCGATGTCTGCGGTCTGGCTTTCCGCTTCTGCGTCAGCTACACCGCCAAAGACGCGCGCAGCCTCACCTACAAGGGCAAGCAGCCGCGCGTGCGCGTGATCATCGACGCCACCAAGCCGATCAGCTTCGCTGCCGGCGACGTGGAAGCCGAGATCGAGGCCCTCAAGGCGCTCGGCATCGAGATCGTCACGTCGGAAAACGTGCTGACCGAGATGGAGCCGCGTCCTTACCCGTACCCCTACATGCACTAACCGGAACAAACGGGAGCGCTGTGTCAGCGTTTCTCGTCCGGTGAAAAACCGAACCCGGGCCTCCGGCCAGTCAAATGGCCGCGCCCGGGTTCGGTTGATGCATGCACCCCATACCCGCCCAGGATTTACCTGTTTGAAATGCTTTAGTTTTCCCCTCCCGGGGGAACTTATTGAGACAGGTAAATACCTGCAACTCCGTAACCTTAGCAACAAGGATCACGTTATCATGAGTGATTCGCCCACCAAGAAACTCAAACGGTCTGAAGTTCCGGTCGCAATGACCTGGGACCTGACCACGATCTTCGCTACCGAAGAAGCCTGGGAAGCTGCTTTCAAGCAGGTTCAGGATTCGATCGGTAAATTCGCCGCCTTCAAAGGGCGGCTTGGCCGTTCGGGCCGCATCCTTCTGGAAGCGCTGACGCTCAGCGATGAAGTCTCGGCCATCATGGGCCGGCTCTATCTCTACGCGCACCTTTCCTCCGATGTGGACACCAAGGTCAGCCACTTCGCCGGCCTCAAGCAGCGCGCCCTCAAGCTGGACTCCCAGCTCGACACGGCCACCTCCTGGATGATTCCGGAGCTGCTGCGCATCAAGGCCGAGCGTCTTGAGAAGTTCACCGCCAAGCATGCCGGACTGGCTGTCTATCGCCAGATGTTCCGCGTGCTGCAGCGCAAGGCCGCGCACGTGCGTTCGCCTGAAGTGGAAGAACTCCTGTCGTCGGCATCGGTTGCCCTGGGCGCACCCAGCACCATCCACGACCAGCTCGATGACGCCGACATGAAGCTGCCCACTGTGGCTCTGCCGGACGGAAAGGAAGTCGAGCTCACGCACGGCAACTTCGCCGACGTCTTCCTGCGCTCGCAGGATCCCGAAGTGCGCCGCCGCGGCTTCGAAGCGATGATGGGCGCCTACCGTGATGTGCGGCACACGCAGACGGCTTGCTATGCCGGCTCGGTGGCCAGCAACATCTTCCAGGCCCGCGCCCGCAAGTACACGAGCGCCCGCAACCACGCGCTCTCGTCCATCAACGTGCCGGAGGCGGTTTACGACAACCTGCTCTCCACCATCGAGACCAACCTGCCTGTGCTGCACCGCTACCTGGGCCTTCGCAAGAAGCTGATGGGTGTCGATGAGCTGCACATGTACGACCTCTACGTGCCTCTGGTCAAGGGTGCCGACCGCACCATGACCTACGACGAGGCCAAGGCGCTGGTACTAGCGGCGGTTGCAGTTCTTGGCGAGGATTATGTCAATGTCCTCTCCGGTGGCTACAACTCTCGCTGGATCGACGTCCTCGAAAACGAGGGCAAGGCCTCGGGCGCCTATCAGTTCAGCATGTTCGGCACCAATCCGTTCATGCTGCTCAACTGGATCAACGCCATCGAAAGCGCCTTCACGCTCGGTCACGAATCCGGGCACGCCATGCACTCCTACTTCTCGAAGAGTCGCCAGCCGTACCCGTACGCCGGCTACACCATCTTCGTGGCGGAAGTGGCCTCGACGGTGAACGAGCAGCTCATGGCTCACCACCTGCTCAAGACCGTGACGGACCCCCAACTGCGGTTGCACATCATCAACCGGCAGCTGGAAGCGATCCGCACCACGATCGTCCGGCAGTCGCTTTTCGCCGAGTTCGAGCACGAAGCCTACAAGCTTGCCGAAGCCGACAAGCCGCTCACGCCCGATTCGCTGTCAGCGCTCTACAAGAGCATCGTCACCAAGTACTACGGTGCCTCCTGCGTGATCGATGACTCCATCGAGAACGAGTGGATGCGCATCGGTCACTTCTACAATCCCTTTTACGTCTGGCAGTACGCGACCGGTCTCTCGGCTGCGTGCGCGCTGGTGAATGGCTTGCTCAAAAACGGCAAGCTGGCGGTCGATCGTTACTTGAACTTCTTGTCCTCGGGCAAGAGCAAGGACTCCATCGACCTGCTCAAGGACGCCGGCGTCGACATGACTTCGACCGCGCCTGTCCAGGCGGCGTTCGACATGTTCGCCGAATACCTCGACCTGTTCGAGAAGGAATTGGCTGCTCACGCGGCTGCCTGACGAGCGTCACCGGAGGGTGCGCTTGAGCAAGCAGCAAGAGCGCACCCTCCCAGGTGAGGGAAGATTAAAACCCGGAAATTCGGGCTGGCTAATTATTGGCGGAGCGTGCTTCGTCTGTACTTAACCAGCAGTTGATGCCGGTGCGCTTGGCTGACCACTACACCGCCACTGGTGAAACAGTCGCGCTGTAGACAGCATTGCGCTTAGTGGGTGAATTTGTAAGCACCGGGCCAAACTCGGTGCTTTCGATAACATCCGCACGATTACTAAAACACGGGCGTCCGGCCTGGAATTCTGCGCGCCTGCGTAGAACTTCCGGGCCGGCGCGCGTGTATCTCGTGAGAGCGAAAGCTCTCTTCTCACCGCCCGTAGAACAGTGGAGATAGAAAAACGATGAAATTCAACACGTTCTGTATCGTCGCCGGCTCCGAAGCCTGCACCGGGGGCTGCAAGTGGTGCGTCGCCGCCATGACCACCGCGCGCAGCATTCACCGCGGCAAGGCCAAGCCCATCGACGAGCGCGTCTTCAAGATGGCTTGCCAGATGGCCCATCAAAGCGATCTCGACACCGCCCGCATCACGGGCAAGGGTGAGCCCACGCTTTTCCCCGACCAGATCACTCAGATTCTCACGGAGCTCAAGCCCTACGGCTTCACCTTCGTGGAAATGCAGACACACGGTCGGCATCTGGCTGATGAAGATTTCGTCAGCCTGGACGACATGAAAAAGTGGGCCGAACTCGGTCTCACACATGTGTGCATCTCGGTGGTCAGCTACAAGCCGGAGCGCAACTTCGAGCACTACTTCGCGCACAACAAGAGCTATACCGGCTACTACGACATGGCCGCTCTCGTCGCCAAACTGCACAAGCTGCGCATCAACGTGCGCCTGACTTGCATCATGCAGAAGGGCGACATCGACTCGTCGGCCGAGCTGGTCAAGTTCATGGCCTGGGCGAAAGAAGTGAAGGCGGATCAGGTCACCATCCTGCCCGTCAACAAGCCGGAAAACCGCGAGCGCAACCCCAAGGTATACGATGCCGCGATGGACTCGTTGCTCTCGGCTGAGCAGCTCGCCGACCTGCGCGGCTACGTCGAGAAAAACGGCGTGCCAATCCGCACGCTCTCCTGGGGAGCCAAGGTGTTTGACCTGAAGGGGCAGAATCTCTGCTTCAACATGTGTCTGACCGAAAGCCCCAACTCGGACGACAGCCGCCAGCTGATCTTCTACCCGCCCGGCACCATCGGCCACGACTGGCAGCGCGAGGGCGCCACGCTCTATGTTCTGCCCGAAGAAGCCACTGCCGGCATGCAGCTCATCCCTGTGCGCAAGCGCGGCGAAACTGCCAAGCAGGCGTGAGCGCGCCGCGCCACTACAGGTAGTGCGCGTCAACCCCAAACTGAAAAGGGGGTAACCATGATACGTTTCAATATCGTCAACGTGATCGACGTGGAAGCGACTTGCTACCCCGGCCGCATCTTTCCTTCTGGCGAAACCCAGGAGATCATCGAAGTCGGCATAGCAGTCGTTGATCTCAGAGCACGGAAGATTGTGGACAACCACTCCCTTCCCATCAAACCGATGTTTTCCAAGGTCTCCCCTTTCTGCACCGAGCTGACCGGCTGGACGCAGGAAGAACTGGACCGCATCGGAACGACGTATGCAGAGGCGCAGGCGATCCTTACCGGTCGCTTCGACTCGAAGAATCGGCCCTGGATTTCCCAGGGAAACACCGACAAATACTTCTTCGAGAAGGAGGCGAAACTGACAGGTGTGCCGTACCCGTTCGGGGCGGAGCACATGAACATCGCCTTTCTGACATCGCTTCTGACGGGGCGCTCCAAACAGCTCGGACTGAAAAAGGCGCTGCGCCTTTTCGGGCTCGAGATGCAAGGACCGCACCACAGGGCAAAATCCGACGCTTACAACAGCGCCTGCCAGCTTCTGGAAATCGTCGAACGCGCGAGCTTCAAGATTTAGAGGACCTGCCCGGGTCCGGTCCGAAAAGCTCCAAGAAAAAAACCAACAAGGAGAACTACTGAATGCGGAATGACATGCACAAGGTGATCGCTGAGCCCGGACGCCGCGGCGGACACGACTTCGTCAAGAGCCGTGTCGAAATCGACCGCGACGACGACACGCAGCCCACGCGCGAAGGAATTCGCCGCAAGGGCAAGCACGATCGCAAGAGCCGGTGCCAGAATTTCAACCCGCTCCGCCGCTACCTCACCTCCAAGGTGGGTCAGCTGTGGAACAATGTCTTCAGCGACATCTGCGCGAACAATGACCTCCGCAATAAGGTCCAGGGCGACGTGCGCGAGCACCTCACCTGGATGGTTCACACCAACGTCGAAGTGGTCGCCGACGAGCCCATCGCCACCGACGGCTACCGCATCTGGCGCGACTTCTGGGTGCACCCCGAAACCGGCGTTCTGATGGCGGTGCCGCGCCGCAGCTACAAGGGCCGCTGGGTGCGCAAGACCGAGTGGGAGCAGGTGCCCATCGACGCCGAGACGAAGTACGTCAAGGTGGACGGCATCTGGTACAAGGTCACCTACAAGCCCTTCATCGACGACGAGTACCGCGCCGCCTTCAAGAAGAGCGACACCGACGTCGATCGCGTGGGCAGCTTCGACTGCATCTTCCTCGGCTCGCTCAGCCGCAATCTCGACTCCGCTCGCCGGCAGCTCAGCTACGAGTGGGGTGCCTGTATCTGCGCCGTCAAGAAGCGCCAGATCGGCAAAGCCGAGATCAAGAAGATGCTCAAGGCGCGCGACGAAGCGCTCGCCAAGGCCGCCCAGCTGTCCGTCCGCAAGGCCGGCAAGAAGCTGGTCGCCGCCTGAAAAACGTGACGCCTGCGCGTGTAGGCGTCGCAAAATAAAATCGGGATCGCAATCGAGGAGAGCCGGGAAACCGGCTCTCCTCCTTTGTCTCCTTTCTCTAACTCGAAAGAACCTGAAAGGAGGTTTCAATGTCGGACACAAAAATGGTGGACTTGATCTACCCTAAAACCCGAGCCGTAATCGGTCTCGGTAACATCGGTCCGCGTTTCGACCTGACGCCGCACAATATCGGTTTTGCCGCGCTCGATGCGCTGGCGGCCGAAGCGGGCGTACAATTCGAAACGGGCAGGATGAAGTCGGCTCTGGTTGCCGAGGTGACGCACGGCGATTACAAGTTGCTGCTCGTCAAACCGTCCACCGGCATGAACGACTCCGGCTGCGCGCTTGCCGAATTGTTGAACGAGATGGGGTACGACTTTCCGCAAATCATGGTCATCTTCGATGACCTCTCGTTTCCCTTCGGGCGCATGAAAATGAAGAACGACGGCAGTCGCTCTTCAGCCGGTCACAACGGCGTAGCGTCCTTGCTGAGCCAGTTGCCGGAGACCCGCATGCTGAGCAAGCTCAAGCTCGGTGTCGGTCCCGACCCGGGCGGACCGAATCGCTTCGCCTATGTGCTCAAGCCCGTGGAAGGTGATGTCCTCACCGTCTACCGGGCCGTGGCCAGCGAAGCGGCAACGGGCATCAAGCTCTGGACCAACCAAGGTTCAGAAGCGCTGATGCGCCGCTACAACAGCAAGGACTTCGAAGTCCGCTGAGCTCCTGCCATTCGCCGGCGAATATAAATGGGACGCATCGTCGGTTCATCCGGCGATGCCTCCATTTAAAATCGCGGCATAACAAAATAAACCGGAGAAAATCCATGCGCATCTATGTTCTCAGACATGTCGAAAGCGCTGCCATGCGCTGGCGGATGGACAATCCCGATGCCGAAGACGTCATCGAGGAGTTGTTGCCGGATTCGATAGTCGGTGTTTCGCCACTCGGAGAAGAGCAGATTGAGGCTCTTGCGCTTCACTTCGCTTCCCTGCCGGAAGACGAACAGCCGACGCACGGATTCGGGTCGCCCTTCAAACGCACTGACCGGACCGGCGTGGGCGCGCTCAGCAAGCTGCCCAAGAAGGTGGTGCTGGTGCACGACGACCGGCTGCGCGAAATCGATTTCGGCATCTTCGCCAAGCTGACCAAGAAAGGTCGCGCCGCCAGATTCCCCGCTGAATGGGCGGAACGCCGCCAGGTCGGAAAGATCAACTACCGCCCTGAAGGCGGCGAAAACTGGTTCGACGTCGGAGATCGCTTCGACTCGTTCCAGAAAGACCGCATCGACACGCTGCCTGCCGACGCCGTGGTGCTGGTCAGCACACACGAGACGCTGGTCAGCTGCAGCCTCTGGAAATGGGCCGGTGAAGACGTGGAAGAGCTCGGCCGCAAAGGCATCCCTTCTGCTTCGATCACCACCTTCGACTACAAGGACGGCAAGTTCACCCTGGTGAGCAAGCTCGTTCTGCCGGCGTCGCCTAACGGGAAGGACCTCTTCTCGATGGAGACGAAGGACAAGGATATCTAACGGGCAGCCCCTTGTTAGATTGCGGATTGGCGAAGTATTGACTGTTGTTCAACCAGCAGCCACACACCAATCATCAGACAGAATCGCAGCAACCGGCGCGCCTGCCGCGCCACTGAAAAGGAAATGCCATGGATAACAACATGAAAGTGCTCAGCTATTTCGCTGGAGTGCTCGTCTCCTTCATCATCGCCGCGCTGTTCCAGTACGTCTTCGGCTGGGGCACCACCGTCGCCATCACCGTCTGCGCGCTCACCAACCTGTATTGCCTGACCGCGCCTCAGAGCGTCGAACGCCGCATGCCCGGCGGGCTGCGCGCGTTGCTCTTCGTCCTCGCGCTGGCGATCGGCTTCGTTTTCGCGGTCATGTTCATGACCTGGACTCTGCTGGCCATCTACATGGTCGGCATCGTGGCGGCTTCCATCTTCGCCATCGTCCGGGCCTGAACGCCGTTCGTTCTAAGCCTTGCAGAATGGGGATCGCCGAGAGCGGCGATCCTCTTTCTTTTTTTCGGTACTTTATTATCTTTTATAGTATTTCTCTGAATTGTCGCGAAAAATCCACAACCGCCAATTATGCTGCCGCGGTGGCAATTAACTGCAATGCGGCAGGAGAAAACCAATGGCAAATGTAATGGGCGGCAGTCAGACAGAGGCTGTGATGCCAGTCTCGGATGCCAACTCAAAACCGCTGGATTTCCACGCCCCCGCCCATGATCCAGCAAACAGCGATGGCTGGGTGGCGGACAATGTCCTCCATCCGCTCGTAAATGAAGCGATAATCACTCCCGTCAACGCCATCGGCAATGTCGTAAATGCGGTTGCGCGTCCGGTTTTGCACCGGGATCTGGTCGGCAAAGCCGATATGCTGGAAGTGCCACCGGCTGATTTCGGCAGCGGTGCCTGGGCGGTGCAATCAATGGCATCGGGCATCGGCGCGGTGGTGCCTTATGTCATTGCCGGCAAAATTACAGGCGGCGCTTTGCGCACGGCCGGAGTGCGACTGGGCGCCGAAGGTGAAATTGCTCGCCTGCTGTCCAATCCGCAAACCGGCATGATATTGGGTGCCGGCATGTACGATGGGCTTCGAGATCCCGGTCAGTGTGAAACGCGACTGGGCAATGCAATCGGAGTGGCGAGTTCATTTTTCGTTCTCGGACGCGCCAATCAATAT
>CAZHEZ010000038.1:0-33214 GCA_964531315.1 uncultured Candidatus Obscuribacterales bacterium
ATGCGCTGAGATCACTGTGTTCTGGCAACCCGACTTTAAAGCCTTGACCGTCTAGAAAAAGATTTCTCGTTTCTGCTGCCGAATTTTCGGCGGCAGATCGCCTTTGGCTGGTTTTCCAGCAAAGGCGGCAGGAGATCCTCCCCGATGGGCACTGTTATTTTGGGGTCGAACCACCAGATTTGAAATTCAAAAGATTTTAGGCCAACTCGCCACATTTCTGAAACATTTGGTCCCTAGGATGAAAGGTGCAAAGACCGATCAACTCTCTCTCCTCTGATCGGTATTCTGGGAAGAAAAAAATCGCAGGGCGGAGTTGGAATCGGTGAGCCAACGCCGCTCTTCGCTTTTGAAATTGACTGCCACCAACTAATGCTAATATCACCCGCCGCTCGGCACTGGGCTGAACAGCTGTGTTCGGGGCGGCGCTTTAGGAGTGGAAAGCGCGATTTCAATGGGAAAGATTCGAAAAATGCCATCCTTCCCTCTCAACCACAGCTTCCCATCCGGGGCCACAAACGGCTCTCCTTCAACGTCTCTGAGGATTGTGCCGGCATTGTTTATATGACACCATTTCTGGTCTTTGTCCGCGCACAGCCTTGTATCGTCCGGCAAATAAACGCAGGCAAGCTTTGCAGGCGCTCCGGAGTATTCATAAAGGAGGCGCATGCCGTCTTTCGATTCGAAGCTCAAGGCCTGTCCCAGGGAATTTGAAATTACAACCGAGCCATCCGTCAGCCTGGTCTGGACGTTTCCACCCGTGTATTCGCAAATGGAGTTTCGATAGACATAGCGAATATTGCCATCGCTGTCCACGGTGGCCATGAAATGACTGGATGCAGATCCGGAGATTGCCAAATTTTTACCGCCTTAAAATCGTGTGAGCCGGAACTAGCCGGGTGGGTCGATCTCGCCATACAGATATTTAAAAGGCATTCTGTTGAAAAATTGTTGAAAATTCGTGACTTTGAGTTGCGGGAAATACGCAGTAAACCAAGAATTTAACTATCGAAAGTCATCTACCGGATCTCATTGGAAGGAATCCACAAGCATTTGTCCATGTGATTGAACAGTGTCAAGATGCCGTCAAGTTTCTCTCACGTTTATTAGCCGCCAACCTGGATTTAAAGCCCGTTTTACAGTACTGTCGGAACTTTCCACAAGCAGTGCCGTCTTCCAACCTATATCCGGTAAGTTGCGCGAACCGGCTCTTCATCAATATTTGACCACCATCTGCGCTTACCCTGTTCGCGTGCACCATGTATAGTATCAACATGGGGCCAGGCTGTTTCAACCAAAATAGTGCGGAAGTGCTGATGAATACAGACACTGAAGAAAGTTTTCAAAACCTGAAGCAGTGGGGTCTAAACACCCACTCTTTTTTGAGCCTCTATCCAAACGTTGAACACTTCAGAATCGAAGGAGTTCAAGGCTATATTCCGTATGCCGAGACCGAACACTTGATTCTCGTAGCTGGAGAACCTATTGCCTCACCGGAAGCCCTTCGGCCGCTGGTCAACGGCATCCTGAAGATGTCGCTTCAGAGGGGCAAACGCTTAGGTATGATCCCCTGTCGCGCCACCAACAAAGAGTTTTTGCTCAGTCTGGGATTCGACGCTGTTTATATCGGCAAGGAGCCGATCTTTGACCTTCAGCATCTGCCCAAATTGCCGAAATCCATTCGCCAGGCGGTCAATCGGGCGCAAAGGCGCGGCATAAAAGTGGTTGAATATGATGAGTCTTATAAAAGCGCGCTGGAGAAGTTGTCTTCGCGCTGGCAGGACACGCGCGAGGTCCCGGCCCTTCAATTCCTCTTTCAGTTGCGCCCACTTGAATTACATGAGCACAAAAAGCTCTTCCTGGCTGTCGATGCACATGGCGAATTGCGGGCATTTCTCTCCTGTTCGCCGATATATGGTCGCAACGGCTGGTATTTGGAAGACCTGATTCGCGATGATTGCGCCCCCAACGGTACCAGCGAATTGCTTCTCACCCGAGCCATGGAAAAGCTGGCTGAAGAAGGCTTCGAACTGGCCACCCTGGCTCTGGCACCATTAGCCGGATTGCCCGACATAGATGAGAATCATCCCTGGGTAAACAGAATCCTTCGCCTTGCCTATACGCGCCTTTCCTGGGCTTACCACTTTCAGACCCTCGAGTTTTTTAAGTCCAAGTTCAAACCAAGTTACTGGGAGCAAAACTACTTCTATTTCTATCCGGCCGGCGTCGACCTGGGTCTGGTCAAAAATCTTCTGGAGGCATTCCTGGGTACAAGCCTCTTCGCCATCGTCACACACAAAGTGAAAAGAATGCTTCCAGCTTCCAAGCAAGACGTCGCTTAGCAGAAAGCGACGTTAGAGGAAACGGATTTGACTGCACAGGCGATCACGGGTATTTTAGATTTTCCGTTTTGGAAAAGAAACCAGACCCGAGATTCATTTGTGCCGGAAAGAACCAGAACAGCACCTGAAAAACTGAACGCCGGCCAGATTGAGGTGGACGGCGCCCGCCGGCAATTCCTGATTTATCGCCCCCGCACAAGCAAAAAGCTCCCGGTCGTCCTCAGCCTGCATGGCAGTTTTTCCTCGCCGAAAGACATGATGCGGCACACTCACCTCAATCCTCTGGCTGACCGCGAAGGGTTTATCGCCGTTTATCCCCAGCTGGGACATCAACTGACTCTCGACGTCAATGACGGTCAGGCCATCATCGACTCACATTTTATTGAAGCTCTGATTGACCATCTGGTCAAAAAGGAAGGGGCGGATCCGGGCAGAGTCTTCGCAACCGGCTTCTCCAGCGGCGCCGACCTGCTTCATTTTTTTGCCACCCTGGGTAATCTGGCTGAAATGTTCAATGCCTTTGCCCCTGTTTGCTCCAACATGGACACCGGCTGGTCTCAGTCCGTCAACCACAAACACCCTGTTTCAATGCTCATGCTCAGCGGCACGCGCGATCGTTTGAATAAATGGAAAGGGCAGGCGCCAAGATGGATGTCCGTGCCCGATACCTACAAATTCTGGTGCGAACACAACGACGCCAAATCGACGCGTTCTTTGCAAAATGCCTTTACCGAGACGCTGGACGCCTTCAAACATCGCGCACCGAGTGCAGACGGGCCGACTCGATTGATCGTCTCGCAATCGCTCAGCGAGAAAAATGGCTCACATATAGTGCTCGGCAAGGTGCTGGGCGGCGGTCATACGTGGCCAGGCGCCCAGGAGAGAAATCATCTGTTGCGCGTCATCTGCGGTGCTACACACTCCATGCATTCCGCCAACGAAATTATCTGGAGCTTCTTTCAAAGCCGTCCGAGCAAATGAGGATGAATCAGAATATAAAGCTGGTTGCCAGGCCAGTTTTGATCGTGATTCTTTCGATGCTGTGCATGTCCGCCAAGCCGGCTGCCGCTGAGATCAGCCAGGACAGTCAAACGGCAAAAACAGCAATCAAAGCCGAGTCGGCACGAATTGAAGGGGCGAAGGCATCCTTGGAACGATTTCTCGCACTCAATCAG
This sequence comes from uncultured Candidatus Obscuribacterales bacterium, assembly GCA_964531315.1. Taxonomy (GTDB): domain Bacteria; phylum Cyanobacteriota; class Vampirovibrionia; order Obscuribacterales; family Obscuribacteraceae; genus QKMZ01. Next base: position 3,515 of record CAZHEZ010000038.1, read on the forward strand.
AAAAGTGCATTGCTCTCAAAAGAAGGCAAAAGTCTTTTGACCGGTGAGCTAAAGGATAATCGCTATCCTTGCGCCGGTCCATTCGACTTGCAGCCCAACAAAATGGTTTCACTTGATGAAACACACGTGATTGGGCGCGTATATTTGACCAACCCGGACAAAAGTCGGCAGGACTTCTACATGTACATGGCGGACGACGACGGCTGGAAACTGGAGGCGATTCGCACGCTTGCACAAACCGGGATGCTCAGGACAATGGTGTATTTGAATCAAACCAATCCTATGGCAAGGGCCGCTGCCTCAACAATCAATATGGCCAATGTTGAGCTGACTCTGAAAACCGATCAAGAATTGAGAGACTGGTTTGGCCAGCATAAAGCGCAAATGGAAGCACTGCGTGCTGCCTTCGTAAAGATGCCGGCAGAGATTGTTGTGAGAGCCGAATCTACCGAAGCAGATGAGGCGCCAATTAAGAAGCTATTAGTCGAACTAGCACTCTCACTGGCAGAAACTAAAGATGACGATCTGCATTTCGTGATCGGCGGAATCACAGATAATTCAGTCGGATTTCTCTACTCAGAAAAGAGGACACCGCCCGAAATCAGTGCCAGCGAGTACATTTGGGTTGAAGATTTAGGCGACGGTTGGTATCTGTTTCGGACAACCTAGGGGCTTACTGCCGGTAAATCGGCGACAGTCACATTAGCCTTGGCTGTGCAATCCCAGAGAAGGAAAAGAAACGCCAGCAGGTAGCAGACCGCGCCGCACCAGAAGGTGACGGTGATGCCGAAGTTCAAAGCAATCGCCACAGCCAGAACGGAAGCGCACACAGAAGTTGCACCGTTTATCCCCCAGAGCCAGGGCGTCAACTCGCGCTGAGCCCCGCCCGCCATCATCATGCCTATTGGGAAAGCCATGCCCATGTAGAGACCGAGCGGGAAAAGCAGAGACACGGCAATGGCGATTCTGACGATGGTTTCGGCGCCGGCAAAGTTGGCAATCAGCGCAGGCGTAATAGAGCCGAAGATGACAGGCACGATAAGTAGCGCACCAAAGCGCATAACCGGGGAATTAAAACTGGACATCTTCGCGGTCTTAGACAAACTATTGGTGGTAAAACTGCCCAGTCCGCTAGCCAAAAGCAAAGTGAAAAGCACAACGGACAAACCATAAACCGGATGGCCGAGAAAAACGATCAAACGCTGCATCTGCGATATCTCGACGAACATAAATGCCAGTCCAATCATGCCGAAATAGAGCAGCAACGGCGCTGAGCCTTTAAGCGGAGCCGACTTGAGGCGCCAGAGAAGTGGCACAACTATGCACAGCGTGGTCAAGAAAATGACGGTGATACTGAGCCAGCCAAGCACGCTTACAGCCATGGGATTGTGGCTCATCACGCCGTTGTTCCAGAGGCCGGCGTTGAACATGTCTTTGAAGCGCAGCATGTGAAAGAAATAGGGGCTGTCGTCATTGGGCGGGGAAATATTGACGGGAAAGCTGTCCAGAAGCGGCTTCAAGTCTTTAGCTTCAGCTATTTTGGAGAAATTTTCGTCAATGGAAGTTTTGGGGCTGAGGACAATTTCAAAACCGTTATCTTCGGCAAACTTAGAAATTTTATCGAGGTCGGAGGCAGTAAACGGTTTCTTGCTGATCATCAAGGTGCCGATTCCGTCCATCCCGCGACCGCCTTGCGCTCCTTTCATGGCAGCAACAATGACGATGTTCTGGCGTGGGTTTTCCACGCCTTGATCCTTCAATGCAGCAGTGGCCAGGCCGACCAATCTGTACATCTCAACGGGGCGGTCTTTGAAATACCAGCGCGAGATGGTAAGCACACCGCTCGGCTCGAGGTGATTGAGGAAACTGCGCCAGGCTTCCACCGTATAGAGCGAGTGTTCGGTTAATACAAAGGCACCGGCGGCCGTAGCTGCAAATGTGTCGATCAGTGAAATTTGAATGATGTCGAATTTGTCTTTGGAGCGCGCAATATAGCTGCGCGCCTCGTCATTTGCGAATTTCACATTAGGATAGCGATCCAGATGCCCGGTATAATCGCCGAAAGCCTTATTGACCGCATAGATGATGTTGTTGTTAATCTCAACGCCTTCTATGTACTTCTGTTTGAAAATCAGCGCCGACAGTACATCTCGGCCGCCACCGGTGCCGACGATCAACATGCGTGAATTGGGTCGAATGTAATGGACGATGTTGGTGAGGTCGCGCTTCAAGTGCTCGACCTTGGTTTCGTCACCGTCAAATTTAGTCAGCCAGGTATTTGCCCCCGCATCAATCATCAACTCCAGTTCGCTGACCTTCTTATCTTCCGGCCACTTGCTCGTCAGCCCCCAGGCATAAGGACGATGCAATTCGTTGGGATCACCGGAGACTTTCACACGCGAGAAAGAATTCCATTTCTCGAATAAAGGCGTTGGCTCGATATAGCCGTGCACCCACTTCAACCTGAGGATGGGCTTTTGCTGGTTGGCCATTACTGCATTGGTTGTAGCAAATGCAATCAACCCGAGCGCTGCCACAAGCGACACGATGGCCAGCGGGCTGAAACGCTTCGCGCCTTGAGCCTTGCCGCCAAGAGCAAAGAGAAATGCACCGGCCGCGGCGAATCCGGCAATGAAAAAGACAGCCGAAGGCCCATCTACAACATTGAGCAGAGCACCAAGCAAAACGCACCCGGCAGCCGCACCGCAAAGGTCGAAGGCATACAGTTTTGAAACCTTCTGGGTAAACTTCGTCAGAGCCAGGCAGACAGCGATTCCACTGAAGATGAAAGGAATCGAGATAACGACAAACGTCCCGGCCACATGCAAGAGTTGTTCGGTCCAATGCAAGTTGGCGGCAATAAAGGGCACAAACAGGTGAAAAACAAAACTGAGAATAATAGAGACGCTAAATAACAGCGAACTCAAGGTGAGATGCTTATTGATATTGTCTTCTCTAAAATAGTTCGGATAGAGATAAACAATAATCGCGCCCATCGTCATGCCGAACATGGCGATGGAAATAGCCATGAAAGCGAAGTGGTACCACATCGTCACGCTGAAGATGCGCGTCAACAAAATCTCGTACATCAGAGTAGCCATCGCTACGCTGAAAAGCCCGAAATAGATCGGACCGGTTACTTCAATTGAGTCCTGATTCGCCACCTGTCGATCATATCACTCCAGACAGCCTCAAATACCCCAATACCTTGCCGGAGTCAGGTTGTCGGGCGGTGGCATCAGCCGCGGCATGGACCCGAACACAAAATCAGCCGGGAAATTGGCACCCCTGTCGAATCCGGCAGAAATACGTATATACCAGGACAACCTCCCTGACAGAAGCGGTCTAAGTTTCGAAAATATGGCGATATTCGAGCGACAGCAGCAATCTGCCGAAGCGGCAGCATTGCAGAATGCTGATCAAAGCGGCGGCGACAACCTACAACAGTATCGAGTGACGCCCAAAACGCCACAAAGCAAGCACTTTGTCTCTGAAAGTTCCAGTCAGTCCAGAGAGCAAGAATCCGCAAAGATTGCTGAGCTTTTCGGGCAATTCGATCTCAACCACGACGGGTTCATCGACAAAAAAGAGATTATCAAAGCAGACAAAACACCGGGGAAGGTAGACGGCGCCGATCCGCATGCATTTGCAACCTTTCTCAGCGAAAGATACAAATCGCTGATGGGTTCGTCCAATGACGAATGGGGATTCGAAAACAACGGAGTTTCGCTCAAAGACATCCATAAATATATAGACAATGTCCGAGATTTCAGCAGCAAGGTGACCGACAGGAAAGGCGATACCGATTACACGCTCACTCTGCAAGGCAGACAGAGAGATGTGACCGTGCATGTTCCACCCAGCTATGATGGCAGTCATCCAATGCCCATGGTGGTGATGCTGCACGGATTCATGCAAGACAAGGATGATATCGCCCGCGTCTCGGAATTCAAACAAAAAGCAGACAAGGAAGGCTTCATCGCTGTCTTTCCGAATGCGACAGGTTGGCTGGGCGATCATTTGCGCTGGTGGAATGTCGGCAAAAACCAGCTCTATAGATCAGACGATGTCGACTTCATCAGACAATTGACAGAAGTAATACCAGAGAAAGTGAACGTTGACAGCGATCGCGTCTATCTGGTCGGTTTTTCAAACGGCGCCATGATGGCGCAGGAAGCAGCCGCCAGACTGAATGACCGCATCGCAGCGGTAGCAAGTGTGAGCGGAGGCATGCTCAACAAACAAGACAAACCCAAAGGCGACATGAATGCACTGCTCATCCATGGCGGGCTGGATGAAATTATCCCCGCCTCCGGCGGCATGCTCGTCAGTCTGGTCGGCGCTCCCAGAGTGCTTTCGGCACTCAAGGCTTTTGAAGTGTGGGCGGACGCAAACGGCATAAAACCGACACTCTGGAAAAACTCTTCAGAGCCCATTCAAACCTACAGTGCCGTCGATACATCCAGCGGAAGAGAAGTGACTTTCTACAATTTGAAAGCTGGCAACCACGATTGGCCGGGCGGCCCCGACAGCACAACTCCGGCTGGCGAATTCAAAGCCACTGACGCAGTCTGGAATTTCTTGAGCCGCCACAGCAGAAAACAACTGATAGCGCGAACACGAGAAGCATAGCAAGACAAACTACGCTAATAATCTTTCAGCCGGTCAATAGACTGATCGAGCGCATCGTGCGGTGCTGAAAGCGCGTAGAACAGGAGATCGGCGCGTGCAGGGCCAACACCCTGCAGCATTTCACCGAGCTTGATGCAGGCATCACCCTTGGTGTCTTCCAATTCCAGCCTGTAGCACAAACGTGTAGACACGGCTTCGCACACCTTCTCCGCCCCGAGCTCGTTTTCATACAAATGCATGATTTCCTGACTGGAAGGCTCCGGATACAGTCTGTCCGCCGCCGCCCAGCAGTCAATGAAGAATTCCCGCAGCCATTGCGGGACTTCACCATCCAGCTGGTCGACCATGGTCAGCCAAATACTCAAACCGAGCAGTTCTTTAACGGACTGGTGATGCAATTTTGTGGACTCTTCGCTCATCGGATAGTCAGGCCTCTCGCCCATGCGGTTTGGCCTCAGGCAATAGCGCATGTAATCGGAAAGAAGATCCAGGCAGCGAATGCCTATGGCAGTGGAAAAGTACAGGGCCCGACGCCAGCGATCCTGCTCGTCTTTGGGGCGATGTTTATCGAGCTTCGCATAATAAGCGCCTGTGGGTAAGCTTTCCGCCATATCGGACATCAGGGCTCCTCTACGGAATGGCGCGATTGATGTACCAGACCAGCCAGATTAGTGCAAAGACCGCTGTCATCACTTCCAGCAATGTAGGAAGCATCTTTCTGTTTTCCAGGCGCTTGGCCGCGTCGACCAGGGCCCAGAGAAGCAGCGTAAAGCCTGTCAGGCAGCCGAATATTATCGGCATCGTGAATCTGAGCGGCAAGAGCCCAAACAAGGAAGCCCCTTCTTTTACTACAAAAATATTTGCACCATTGAAAGTGGCAACCAATTTTTTGTAATAAGCATCGCCGACGCCGTCACCGCCTTCCAAATGATTGGCAGGGATGGCGCAATAGAAATAGGAAACCCCTGGAATGGCAGATGGAATCACCATTCCCTTGCGATCGAATCCCTGCATGAATACATGAGAAACTCGGAAAGATTCATCTTCCATTTTCTTGTCGGTGATAATGCCGAAAGTGTTTATTCCTCCCGGACCCGACTCCGGAGCGTTGTTCCATTTCTCGCCCAGGCTGAGATTCTTGGAGAAATCATCCACATTGGAGACGCCGGGATAGACGATTTGATATTTGGAAAACAACTGATAGGTCGGAATCATCTCTTGCTTGGTGAGCGCATTAGCCAGCTTTACAGCCGGATCGCCCGTCCATTTGTCCAGTTTGGCGGGAAAGGTGCCGGTTTTCGCGTAGATCTGCTCTAAGTGTGCTCCCAGCGCCTTCATCTGTTCTACAGTCTTCACTTCCGGCGCTTCTTCCGTATGCACCAGGAATCCATTGGTTCCCATAAGACCATTGGGCGTTTGCTCCAACCAGAATTCTTTTCGGACAAATGCTCCGGTGATGAGCGTCTGAATGCCTTCCAGTGAAACGTCGATTGTTTTGTACTTGAATTGAATGGTCTCGATTGGCGTTTTTAGCGTCCCTGTCAAATTATCGCCAATCGTCAAATTGATCTTGTTGTCCGGTGTTCTAAAAGTTTGACCTTCCACCTTAAACGATTCTGTCGAGATACCTGGTGCGGTAGGCGCTTGCAGTGTCGTACCAGCCGTCATCCACAAAAACCAGCCGGCAGCAATGGCAGCGACCAGAACCGATCCGATCGTGGAAAAGACTACAGAATTCTTTTTCAAAAAATGGCTGCGTCCGCCCGGTTCGCCGCCGCCCACCAGTGTCTCCATCGTCTCTTTGAAGACTGGCTTGGGCAATTCCAGGGCCGTGACTTTCTGTTTGAATTCCTTTTGCGGTGCCGATCTGATCGCAGCAGCTTCACGAATGTGCTTGATCAAAATATCGCCTTTGGGCAAATTCTGCTCCGCCAATCTGAGCACTCGGTTATAGATGTTTGCCGCGTCCTCGGTGGCGCCGGCTCCGTCGCAAACCTTGGCGAGAATAAACATATTGGCGATCACGTCGCGATTGCCCTCACCGTGCAGGGTCTCGGAAGTGACAACCAGCCGGCTATAGGCAGTGATAGCTCGGTCCAATTTACCGTCAGAATAGTAAATTGCCGCCAAATTCTTGAAACAGGCCAGCGCTTGCTCCGACTCGCTCAGCCCGTTTTTCTCCATCAGGTCGAGCGCGTCTTCATAATGGCGCTGCGCAGCCAGGTAGTCGGCATTGTCAAATGCCCGACCGGCCATGTAGAGAAGTCCGTCTAACTGTTTTTGAGAAAACGCCATATTTTTATCGGCAGTTCGCCAATAACCTCCAACAGTTATATTTCTACCTTCTCTTTATAGCGCTAAAACACAAGGGCGTAATTTAGGGACCGAAGTCCGGCTTCAATTGCCCGAAAACCCCAGTTGCGCCTAATTTACCAAGGGCCGGCAAATTAACCGGGTATAGGAGTACAAGTATTGGAAATAGGCGTTTAGAAACCGATTTCATGCTTCAGGACCTGAAACTTCGCCAGAAAGGAATTCTGATAGTGGCCTTGCCGCTGCTGACAGAAACGATTTTCGTGGCCATTCTCGTCTTTTTGCAGCAATCCGCCGAAGCCGAGGCGCATAAAGCCTTTTACTCAAAAATGATTATCGGACAAACCCAATCGGTGGTGCGCTTGATCTGGGAAGGCGGCGCCAACTTCACGCTCTGGGGATTCACTCACTCGCCCGCTTTTGATCAGCGCATGATGAACAACATCAACGAAGTGCCCCGCGAGCTCAACGAATTGAAGCAGATGGTCAAGGGCAATCCGATCCAAGAAAAGAATGTCGCCGAGATGGAGAAGGTCACCCAGACAGCGGTTGATACTCTCTTGCATTACAAGAAGCGGATGATTTCCGGCGAGCATTATATTCTCACCCATGAGGCGCGCATGATGGTCACCGATCATTTGCGTGCCATTGTCACCGGCGCAGCCGCCATCCATCGGCAAGAAATGAATTACCAGGAGCTGCATCCGGAAAAAACGCAGCAATGGCGCATGGCCGTGCAAGTATGGCTTCTGCTCATGCTGATCGTGCAGATTCTCATGACACTCTGGCTGGTCAATTACTTCGGACGCAATATTACAGACAGGCTGGCTACCATTTCCGGCAACGCTCAATTGCTTTCCGAGCACCAGCCTCTCAGGCGGCCGGTCTCTGGCAATGATGAAATCGCCGCTCTCGATACTATGTTTCACAAAATGGCGATTACTTTGGAAGTGGTTTCACAGCGCGAAAAGGCCATTATCGACAATGCCAAAGATGTGATTTGTTCGCTCTCCGAAGAAGCCAAATTCAAACAAATGAGCCCGGCCGCTAAAAGCAATTGGGGCTTTGACCCTATCGACCTGATTGGCAAACCATTTTCCGATTACGTCGTCGAAGAAGATCGAGACCGCCTCTTGCGTGTTTTAAGCGAGGCAAAACAACAGAAAGAAACAGCGCTTTCCATAGACGTGCGGATGTTTCGCAATGATTTGAGCGAGGGCTGGATGCTCTGGTCGATTTACTGGTCGCCTCCTGATGAGTCTTATTATTGCGTCGCCCACGACATCAGCGACCGCAAGGAGCTGGACCAAATGAAGGCGGACTTTGTCAATATGGTCAGCCACGACCTGAGAACGCCGCTCACAGGCATGCGCGCCTTTCTAGATACGTTGGGAGCAGGAGTGTACGGCGAATTGAACAAGAAAGGTGTGAATGCGGCAACTCGCATTCAATCGAGCTTGAGCAGGCTTGTCAACCTGGTGAACGATTTGCTGGACGTAGAAAAGATGGAAGCCGGGCGCATGGAGATGCGATTCAACACATACAGCCTCAAACATTTGATCGATTCATCGCTGGATATGGTGAAGTCTTTCGCCGACGAACAAAAGGTGACCATCGAAATGGCCGAAATCGTAGACGCCGATGTCCTGGCGGATCTCGACCGCATGGTTCAGGTCCTGCAAAATCTTCTTGCCAACGCCATCAAGTTCTCGCCCCAGGGCGAAACAGTGACTATTTCCTCAACTGTGGAACCAGGCTATGTGAAAGTCTCAGTCACCGACCACGGAGCCGGCATCGCCGAGTCCGATGTCGGACATATATTCGATCGATTCCGCCAGGTCGCCCCCAGTAAAACCGGCGTAAAAGGCGGAACAGGGCTGGGGTTGGCAATCTGCAAGGCAATATTGGAGCAGCACAACGGCTCGGTCGGGGTAGAAAGTCAAGTAGGAAAAGGAAGTACTTTCTGGTTTCGCATCCCGGGTGCACAGAAACCGGATAAGACAGCGTAGAATCTTATTACTGTTTCCTGGCCAGCACCTCCGCGATAGAAACCGGAATCTATGTCGAAAGTTTTGCTCGTTGAAGATGATCTCGTCACCTGCGACATGGTCAGAGACTGGCTTGAGCATGAGCTCTACACGGTCGAAGAAGCGCACACAGGTGAGGAAGCTCTTGATTTGATGAAACTTTATCAGTACGACATTGTCGTGCTTGACTGGGGGCTGCCCGGTAAGAGCGGCGTGGAAATTCTTTCTAGATTCCGGGCCGACGGCGGCACGACACCGGTTTTGATCTTGACTGGAAAACGTTCGGTCGGGGAGAAAGAAGAAGGGCTGGATGCCGGCGCCGACGACTATTTGACAAAACCTTTCGATATGCGCGAACTATCGGCGCGCTTGCGAGCGCTCTTGCGCCGATCGCATTCACCGCGCGCCTCGGTTCTGGCAGTCCGCAACATCACTTTAGATCCCGCCACCTGCCAAGTGACGCGTGACGGAGAAGAATTGAAATTATTGCCGACCGAATATGCACTGCTCGAATTCTTCATGCGGCACCCAGATCGCGTCTTCAGCACTGACGATATCTTGAATCATGTCTGGAAATCCGACTCGGAAGCTACGGCCACGGCTGTGCGCACCTACATCACCAGATTGCGCAAGAAGCTCGATATCGAAGAGAAAGCTTCCATCATCAAAACTGTGCACGGCATCGGCTACAAGCTCGAATCGCGCGAAGAATAGCGCTCAAGCCAAAGCTCTCAAACCAAAGCTCTCAAGCCAAAGCAAGGCGGAATCAATGCTTCGGTTCCGAAGCCGGAGCGGATATCCCGCGCAAAGACAGATGCGTGGCAGGTCTTTGCTTGGGACAACCGCTCCGGCTTCTCGATATAGCCACTTACTTTGTGCTTTTGTATTCGTGGGCTAATGCCAGAGCGGCGGCTTCTTCTTTGGCTGACTCTTTCATGCGACCCAAGCGGGAAAGGACGAATCCGTGCACCTGATATTCTTTGATGAGATTTGGATCTTTGGGACCAAAGGAAATTTGCGTCCACATTATCGATAGCTTGCAAATCGGCTCGGCCTTCTCGTATTGACTGTGTGAGATATACATTTCTGCAAAGGCGAGAAGTTCTGGACCGGTGGTGCCCAGCTGCCTTTTTTCTTTTCCTTCCAGAGCCTTAATCTTCGACCGGTAGAGAGATTCAGCCTCCCGGAAATAATTCTGGCTTTCTTCTTTTCTATGCATATGATAGTCAATGATGGACAGCTGCGCTTTGGCCGATGCCGCAGTCAAGGAAAACCTCTTCTGGCTGCGGTCCATGAGAAACACAGCCGTCTCCAGGGCTTTATGCGCGCCTTCCCAATCGCCAATCGATTTGCGACAGTTCCCCACCAGAGCAAGAGTCTTCCAATAATCCACTTGTCCCTTCTCGCTCTTGTCTCTTTTGGCAATCGAAAGGGCTCTGTTTGCAAAGGTTAAGGCTTCTTGATTCATACCTAGAGCACTGTACGTATAGGCCAGTGCAACCAATTCTTTGAGAAGCTCCGGATGTGTTTCACCAAATGCGGTATCAATCAGGCGGATTGAATGCTGTATTCCAGCCAGTCGCTTGTAGCCGAAGACCCTCTCGAAATATGCATTGGAAAGCGCTTCTACGCAGGAGAAGAAGTCCTCGTTGCGTTTTCCCTCGGCTTTCAGACCGGGAATGATTTTCAATAACTCGGTGAAATAGGGCTCGGCAGCATCGAATTTCTGCTGCCAGATCAGCGCATTGGTCAGCCGAGCCATTACTTCTCCGCGCTCTGCTGCGGTAGCGTTAGGCGGATTAGCGAGGCTGAGAGATTTCGCATAGGCACGCTGCGCCCCGGCAAAATCACCAAACACCTCGTGCTTGCTTCCTTCATCCTTAAAATGCTGCCAACCATCACGATCTCCGGCTGCAATGCCGGGGGGAATCAGAACGGTTGCGGAGAGCAGAACAATTACAATGGATTTGAAAAGCTTTGGAAGCCGATTCATTGGACCTGAAATCACTTTCTTCGACTATTCAATTAGAACAGGTCCAGAGCGCAGAGGTGATGATACATGCTATCTTTCACCTCGGTACTCCAGTACTGGTATCGGTTCGTCATTTCGTTCCAGGCAGCCTGCAACATCTGTGAGGCAGTACGTCCTTCAGTAAGTTGCATGACCTCTTGAAAGGATTTTCCTTCCTGTCTCATCTTCTGCGCTTTTTCGAAGAACAATTTTTGATTGTCTATTGCGCCGACCACCTTTGTCTTGAACTCTTCCAGACCTTCAGGTGGCTTTTCGGCAAGTATCTTGGCTCGCTGAGCGGCGATTCCCATGGAATACACTGAATAGGCACCAGCAAAGCCGCTCGTACCATTCAAGGCCTTAAGCATAACCATCTTCACCTGCAAGGCCTTCAGAATCGCGCTGTATACGTGGTTGATAAATTCTTTGTCCGTGTCCGGAATCCCCGACAGATCGTCAGGAAGCGCCGTGAGAGTGCACGGATACTGGCAGCCACTCGGTGGAGAGATGTCCTTAGGGTATAAATTTTCATATTTCTGCGCATGCACGCCACCACCACCACATGCAGTGCAAAAAATCGCAGAAAAGGCAAGCAAATTTGCTGCGGACAAAAACTTCATCTTGGTTCCAGTTCTCATTAGTCGCTCACTCAGTGAAGTTACTTCTATACTTAATCTACCCGCTATATAAGCTTCTTATACCAGATCTCCAGGTCGAATCGGCAAGTAAATCGGTACAGTCACTAAATTGCTCGACACTGCCGATTAGAGGCTTTCCGACCAGTTTCTTGATATGCGGGTCCGCTTCTTTTGATTGCAAAATTTTATTGCAGATTGCCTTTGAGAAAGCCCCCATGCTGATGACGGAGAAGGGTCGCCCGTGAAACTCCTGGACCTGTTCGGGAAGTGGGTCGGTGATGCCCAGTTGATTGTGCCGGCGCGCGACAATCTCATAGGCGGGCGTCAGGTATCCCTGCCGCTCCTGCCAGCTTGTGGCAGAAAGTATGGAACGGAAAATCGGCTCCAGCGCCGATGCGGGCTCCAATTGTTGGAAGGCGGTCCCGAACCATTTGGGATAGGGCGCATACCGCCTTTCCATTAGGAAGCAGAGGTTCATGAGATCGCGAACCAGGCGTGCGGCTATGATCGCCGAGCCTACCTCATCGCCGACAAACCCGGCCCTGCCCATTAAATGTTCTTCTTGCTCGATGCGTGCCCAACCGCAGGCGAGCAAATAAAACCAGACATCCTCCGGATAATAGGAAAAGCGATGAAGCGTTTTTTCTAACTCAATGCCATCGCAATAGATTTTACCGCTGGCAATCGACCGCAGCTTCTGCCCGGGAAAGGACAACCAGTCGATTGCCACCAGATCAACAGTGATATCGAATCCCAGGTAGTCTTGGAAAAACTGTTCGGCCGACATGATTTCCACTCGGTGATTGATCGGCCCACTGTCACTGCGATCGAGCAACTGAACTCCAAGATCGTCTGCTTTGGCAGCCGTAAAGCTGGTCGGATATCCGCGAAACTCGCGCGGCAATTGGTTAGATAATTTTTGCGCGATCTCAGTCTTGAAGGTGGATACATCATCAGGTTTTAGAAACATCATCAGGCGCGGTCCCCAGTGATGATCGCTGGACATTTCAGTATCAAAACCAAGCACTTCGGACCCACTGCCAACCAATGCCGCAGCGTAACGTAAATCTGGAAAATGCTTGCTTAATATGGGCACAACGGCTTCTTTGTAGAAGCTCTCGCACAGCACCAGCCCGGGAATGAATTGCGGATTTGAATTGCTCATATTTATCGCTCACAGTGATCGTTCATTTTACACGTATTAAAAACCGCTCACGTTAGCTTGTTTGCAAATAATTGACATCCCTTGAAGTTGGCTTAGTTTCCATAATCGGGGAGAATTATCTTTTGATTTGGAAGCCCGGGTAGACGCCTCGTAAAGAGGGAATGCGCAGTGCGTTCAATTCAGAGCCTTATCTTCATTCGGCTCTTTTCGATAATCATCATTTTCTTCGCGGTGGTTGCAGGCTTCACGTTCTTCGTAACGTCGGAAGCAATCAAGCAGTTTGCATTGTCAGATGCATCCACATCGCTGTCGTTCATCGTCAACAATATCGAAGGCAATTACAAATCTGAGTTGCTGGCCATCGATCAAATCGCCGATATGAATGGTTTCATTCCGTTTGACGAAGCGACTGCGCGCGACATCGTCAAAGAGTTTCTCGCACTGCCAAACATCTTCACCACCGTGCACATGTACAAAGCCGACGGGCAGCTTGTTTTTGCCGAACGTCGCAAGAGTTTCAGCGCCAGCCCCTATCATCCAAAGCCGAATTTCAATCAAAAAGAAGCGGCGTTTGTCGAGCTAGCCCACAAGGTGATTAAAGAAAAACGCGCATACAGCAGCGAGGCTTTTTTCACCTGGTCCGGTGCTCTATATCAGACATACATAACACCCGTCTACACAGACAGAGATAAAAAGACGGTGATGGGGGTGCTCAGCGGAGGCGTCTTTCCGCGATTGAAAAAAATCGAATATTTACTTCAAGGTCTGAAATTGGGCACTGAAAATTTCATTCTCATTACCGACAGCAGAGGAAATTTCATCACCAGCGATGGTATCAGCGAGAAAGATGCGGTCGGAACACTCAAAAATCAAACAGACGGTGCCGCACAACACTTTTTCAAAGATGTGGAAATCAATGAGCACAAACCTTATGTCAATGAAAGAGCGGTGGTGGGAGATTCGTCATTCGTTGTTATGTCGCTGCCGATACCGGAATTAAAACTGCTCGTGACGCTTGGATTCAACACTCACATAATCGATCAGAAAACACATGAACTGTCCAACCGCCTGTTCTTCGCGCTGATTATCGGATTTTTGCTCAGTCTTTTTGCATCAGTTGTGGTTGGCGAAAGACTGTCGCGTCCGTTTAGAGCAATGGCCGAGACGGTCAATGAAATCAATCAGGGAAATTTCTCCGCCCGCACCGACTACAAAGGAGAGGACGAAATAGGTTATCTCTCGGAGCGCATCAACTTGCTTGCCGAGAAGATCGAAAAGAGCGAATATCTGGGCAATCTCTGGTACACCGAAGTGGAATATGTTCCGATTACTGAGGATGACGTTCCGATTAAAGAGGATGAGGCTCCGCCCGAGATTAAGACACCATCCGAAATCCAGCCCACCCAGCCCAGTGACAATGCATGAGACTCTGGAAGGCACGTTCTATTACTTACAAGACGCACTTCTTTAGCGCGCTATGCCGAAGTCTGTTCACTAACTCATGCTGGATATTTGCTACCAGCTTGTTCGTAAAGGTAGTGGGAAGCAAGGGCTATTCGCAGTTATTTTTCTTTGCCAGACTGGCGTCTCTTTTGTACTACATTTACTTTGCACTGCGGGGACACAAGGACAAAGAGCCCTACAACGTTTACAGAGCGGTGCTTATATTCACCGCCATTTTTTCCGTCGGCTGTTTTCTGGAGCCTTACTTTGACGCTCTAAAGCCATACAACGAACTCATGCTTTACCTGTTCGTCGTATCGGTGATGACGGTGGATCTGATTGGCACTACACTCGGACCAATGGTGCTGCAAACATCAGTAAATCCAGCAATCTTCCGCCGCGTTTACCAGCACATCATCACCCAGGAATTGCTGGCCAGAATTTCTGCGGCAAGTCTCGTATGGATCCTCAGTCAACTCCACTTGCTGGTCTATCTATATCCCTTTGCCTGGAGCATGCTGATCGCGCATTTTATTCTGTTCGACATAACAGTCTGGCGCATGCGTGTTTCCGAACTGAAGAACAAAACCCATCCTGACAGAACACCGCCCGCCCTTGAAACAGTCCGCAACTCGGTGCGGTTCCTGATCGAAAATCCGTTGGTTCGTGTCGCCATGAGCATCATGGTCTGGTCAACGGTGACGAAGTTCGTACTGGAAAATCTTTTTTATCAAGTGGCAGATGCAACTTTCAGCTCAGCAAGACAAATCGCGTCCTTTGTCAGCGCAATGACCATCACCATTTACGCCTTATCGCTGGCCTGCCACCACTTCATCAACAGGCTGATGAACACTCGCATGCAGTTGAGCACACTTTTAAGTGTTCAACCAATCAATATATTGATCTTTGGTGGACTGGCACTATTGTTTCCACCATTTTGGCCGGTCGTCATTTTGATGGTCACGTACAACATCATTCACAGAAGTATTCAATTGCCGATGTCCAGGCAATGCCTGGTGCCGGTGCCGCGCCAGCGCAGAGGCACGATTGTTTCTTTAATTTCGATCGTCATTTCGCTCTCCACAGTTCTTACGAGCGGATGCATGGCTGTATTGAAAAATTCAATGCATTTGCAAGATTTCTTGTTTGTCCTTTTACTTTTGGGCTCGGTCGTGTTCTTCGCCATCACCAGCCTGGACTCTTATTACATACGAAATCTCTGGAGTTTATTTCAAGAAACACGCTCAGGCATGTGGGAAGAGGAGCCACACGCTGAGACTCTATCGACTGTCGATCTGCAGGCGGCTACTTCGGATCTGTCCGCCGCCAGCGGGCTTGCCGATCTCAATTCTCATTCTGTTCTGGCTACCTATTCGGCTAATTCGACAAAGGTTGAGTTGGCCAATGCCACAAAACATCTACGCCAACTATTGCGATCGAGCGAACCAAAACAACTGATTTCCGGTTTGCGAATTTGCTTTATCGCCGGATTTCCCTGGTTTGCACAACCATTAGCACAAGCAGCCAGTCATAACGATCCGCAAGTGAGCAAATTTGCCGGGCTAGCTCTTAAAATCAATGAAGAATTCTCGGAGTTGCGTGGCTATTCGGCAATTTTTCGCAGAAAAATCAAAGCCGTGGCTATGGATATTTTGGAAAACGAATCAAAGCAAGCTTCCATAGAAGAATTGAAAAGTATTCTTTACTTTCCCGATCATGCCAGCGCCGAGGCAGTTGTCTGCGCGCTCTCCGATGCCAGGTTTCATGGTTTACGCGACCTGATTTTTGGTTGCGTCATCGATCTGGGAGCAAAATTGACAGTTGAGCCGGTGATCAAACGCATGTACGAATGCAAGTACGAAGAAGCCAGTGCCTATCGCCAGCTTTTAGAACAATTATATTTCGGAAAGACAAGCCGCGAGTTAAAAGCGGCTGTCGAGTCCAATCTTTCCGTACTGAAGGAAAGCACTCCCGCATTCGGCAGCCAATTGAATGAAGACAAAACGCTGTTAGAACGTTTTATGCATACCCTTTTCCTGGAAGAATACAGGCTTTCACCTGGAGATCTTGATGATGCACTGGTGGGAACGATCCGTGAATTTCCGATTTTGACGGCTGATGAAAGCGCCATATTGATTGATATGCATCTTTCTTTTTTAAAGAAGAGTGAGCTCTTTAGTTTATGGCAAATTATCCTGGCATAGTCCGTAAAAACGCCACCACAAAGGAGTCTCCGGCGCTTAATCTTGACAGCTTCAATTCGCCATGGTAAATTGAATTCATGGACACCGACCGAGCTTCATATTCGCTGGAAGACCTGTCGGCTAAGACCGGATTCGAAGTTCGAGTTATACGCAGTTTTATTGAGCAGGGCCTATTGCGGGGTCCAAGCTCTCTTGGCAGATATGCGCGTTATTCTGATTGGCATTTGGTAAGGCTGCTTGCCATAAAGGCATTGAAAGATAGGCGGGGACTCACGTACAGCGAAATCAGACAAACACTGCTGTGCATGGGTGAAACTGAAATATTGGCTCTGGCGGAAACAGTGACCACGGGGACGGACAGCAAGCGCTCATCAGCGCTGGACTATATTCGCTCCCTCAATCCTCAAACATTTGAAACGCAGAAAATAGATGAGGTCTCTCATCAAGCAGATCTGTTCTTTCAGAGCCAGGACCAAAAGGCATCTCCAGAATCAGAACAAGGTGTGAGCAGCGGTAAGCAGGCAGCTTATCAAAGCGAGAGGCAGCTGCCCGCCAGTGAAACCTGGCATAGGTTTCAAATCACACCGGATGTTGAACTATCAGTTCGAGGAATTCAGTCGGAAAAGCAAATGGCACGAATGAAAAACATCGCCAATCGTTTGCGCGAATTCCTCATCGGAGGACAGAATGAGTGATGACTACGGAATCTCCATAATTGCAGAGTTTGATAGAGAATTGATCTGGGAGCGTGGACGCTCAGTGCGCTACCTGGAAGTAGACGTGGCCGCACCATTCGTCAAAGAAAGCGAAAAGCGCGAGAAGCAACCACTCAATGTAGCCCTGGTCATCGATGCATCCGGCTCTATGTCCGGGCCTCCACTCGACTGTGCCCAAAAGGCGGCGGCCGGTGTTGTGAACGCGCTGACGCCCGACAGCAAGCTTTCCCTGATCTCATTTTCAACCGATGTAATCACACATTTGGAAGGAGTGTCGGGCGATCCTAGCCAGCAGAAAAGAGCACTGGCTGCAATTGATGAGCTGAGACCGAGAGATCACACAAACCTTGGTGCCGGATGGATGAAAGGTGCCGAGTGTCTCGCTCAGATAATGGACAAACATCCGGGCATGCACAATCACGTTATCCTACTTTCAGACGGTCGCGCTAATTATGGCGTCATCGATCCACAGATTTTGGGACATCACGCAGAACAATTGCGGACAAGAGGCATTGCCACATCAACGGTCGGCATAGGCGACCACTACTCTTCCGAGCAGCTGCAGGCGCTCGCAGATCACGGAGGAGGCATGCTCCATGATGCGCAGTATCCGCACGAGATCATTGAGGTTGTGCTCGGTGAATTGCACACGCTGCAAGAAACTATGTTCGAAGATATCTCCGTCAATCTTTCATTTCCCGGCAGCATAAAAATCGAGAACCTCAGTGATTTTCCAACGGCAATGAACAGTTCAAGCGTTATCACTCACCTGGGCATGCTGGCACCACAACGCAACAGACCGGTAACATTCCGCCTGACTACACCTGAAGGCCGCTCCGGGGACGCCTTGAATTTCGAGATCAATTGCTCATGGAAACGGATTGGAGAGACTGAGCGGGTTCAGGGAAAGAATCTGCGGCGGTCGCTTAAGTTCGTCAATGAAGAGCGCAATTTAAAACAAACTCGCAAAGAAGCACTCAGCCTTCGCGTGGCAAAATGCTGGCAATCTCAAATAGTCCGCCGCTGCGTACAATTGAACAGGAAGTCAGAGCTAAACGAACTAGCACGCTATTTAGACTATGAACTCAGGTATTTCACCAGGTATTGTCACGGGTTGAACGGCACTGCCGGTCTTGTGTTTGAGTTGCAAGGCATGAGAGAAAGAGCCAACCGACGTTGGGGCGAACGCAGCTTGAAGGACATGGACCATTCCAGCTATATGACCCAACAAAGCCATCAGGACCTTAGAACCATTGAGCGCGGCAGCTGGCTGGACTCGCTTTAAACAAGAAAGCAGAACTAGAGAGCAGAACTAGAAAGCAAAACCAGAAGGCGAAAGCTGGATGGAGCCGCTGCAAGCTGATAAGCTGTAGCGGTTCTACCTTCCAGAGCGGCCAGCCCTTTGAGTAATTTGCGACTTTCAGCCAAATATCCACAAAAGCGCGCATTCATAACTGGCGCCGGCAGCGGGCTGGGCTTAGCGTTTGCAAAAGCACTTGCTAAAGACGGTTGGACCCTGGGAATCACTGACATTAATCAAGAAACCCTCGATGCGGCTATTGCAGAAGTAAAAGCAAGCGGCGGAACGCCGACTGGTTATGTTTTTGACGTAGCAAATTACAGTGAGTTTGAGAACGCTGTGAAAAACTTCACCCAGAAATACGATGGTATTGATATTGGTATCAATAACGCCGGCATTGGCTGCGGTGGCATGTTTGATGAAGTGCCAATTGAAACTTTTCGCAAGGTTATCGATACCAACTTGATGGGTGTGGCAAACGGATGCCACTTGTTCGTTCCGAATATGCAACAGCAACGACATGGACACATTCTCAATATCGCCAGCGCTGCCGGATTTGTAACTGCACCAAGAATGTCTGCTTACAGTACGTCGAAAGCCGGTGTCATCGCGCTTAGCGAATGTCTGCGCAGTGAGCTTTCGGATCGCAATATTCTTGTCTCGGTATTATGTCCTACCTATGTTCGCACCAATATTGGCAGAGACTGTATTGGTGCGGAAGCCGAAAAGAAATATTCACAAATGCTCATTGACGACTCACCCTTGTCTGCGGACGGAGTGGCTCATACTGCGCTGAAAAACATGGCTGAAGGAAAGCTGTACATAGTGCTTCCAAACGACGCCCGATTTCTCTGGCGACTGAAACGATTCATGCCCGAGCGATACTCGCGACTCATCAAGCAAGTGACAGACAAGAAGATTGAGTCGCTGGCAGCAAAGATAGGAAAACCAGAAAACCGCGGGCTGTGAGTATTCATCAGCAGCAACACTCCTTCCTGTCCATGGATAAGGGGGATATGTTAAGTTGAAAGTAGTGCGCTCCAATCTGACAGCAACTTGACGGTGGGGAGTTTTATGAACGTAAAGCTGCTTAGTGGTTTCCGCTTCATTATTCTTGCTCTTGTTTCGAGCGTTCCTTCTGCCCTGGCCGAGGAGCAAATGCACTCGTGTCCGGATATGTCAGAGCATGAACGGGTTCTGAATGAAGGAATCAATGTTCATAAACAACATGCGGTCCCCAATTTGCATTCTTGGCCTTTGGATAGAATCCCGTACTCGATAGTTAATGACTACACGCCAAGCAGGCGCGAATATGATTTGCGTAACTCACTGCGCTGGCTGGAAGGAAGCATAGAGTCTCTTCCGCTGAATAGTCTCAGTCACAGACAAACTGCTGAAGGATATGCCGAACAATTTGAAGAGCTGGGAATGTATGCTCCGGCACAAAAATTGTACGAAAGATTAGTAGCAGCGAAACAAGCGGATAAAGAAGTTGACCAGTATGAACTGATTAGATCAACAAAGAGTCTCGAACGAGTCAAACTCTGCCAATCAGCTCATGAACTTAGGATCAAAAGAAACCATTCAGCCGCCATTGAGGATCTGGGCAAAGTAGTAGAGAACATCAGCACATCTGATATGAGTCTGCCCACGAAAGCAAGTTTGCTCAAGAAAGTAAAAGCTGATATCAACCAGACAGTAGAAGAGCAAGGTACACGTTCGGGTCTGACCGCAGAAGAGGTAATTAATTCTCAAAAGACGAAAGCTCGCGCGGAAGAATTATCAACTAACTGGAAAAGAGAGCTAGAGTGCTTGGGAATGGCCCAGAAGCTTGATCGCACAGCATGGAGTCTCGAGCGAGATGGGCAATTGCCAATGGCGGAAAAGCTATACAAGCAGGCATTGCAAATAAAGCAAAAAAATCTAGGTTTTGACGATCCAGAAACATTGGCTCAGAACGCCGATCTAGCTCGTCTCAGCGCCGCAAGCGGACACAAAGCCGAAGCTTGCAAATATTACGAAGAGGCATTGAAAGCATTGAGAAAACCTCCAAATCAGGGAAGAACTTATGCTTCGATGCTTGAGAGCTACGGCGATTTGCTTGACCGCATGCACGAGAAAACAAGAGCAGAAAAAATTTACGAAGAAGCGCGCAATTACTACGAAAAGACTGGCACTACGAGAAATTGATCCGGTCTTAAATTGGTGAATTCTGAGCGGCATGCCAACTCACTCTTCTTGTTTCCCGTTCATCAAATACTTATCGACCAGCGGCAGCATCCAAAGGGTGCGTTTCGCCGACTTCACCATCTTGATGGTCGCCATCGGATCTAGAAGATGTGTCTTCGGCAAAGGTTGTTTCATTGTCGTAAGAACTTCGCCTATAGGATGAGACAGGCGGCGTTGCAAAAGAATGAGATCACCAATCAGTTCCGAAGCTGGCGTTAAGAGCGGGCCAAATCCATAGCGCGCTTGCGCCCACCCATAGACATAGAGCTGCCGGTGATGGGGCGCAACCAGCCCCCATTGAGTTTTCACGACGGGACCTTCAATATCTATGACACCTGGTTCCAAAAAAGGAATCGAGACGTTGAATCCAGTACCGCAGACAACCAGGTCTATTTCTTCCTTTCCGCCATCGATAAACTCTACCGTTTTGCCGTCCCATCTTTTCACATCAGGATGGGGCTTAATCTTTCCATGTTTCAAATAATGCAGCAGCTCAGAATTGATTGTCGGATGGTGCTCGAACAATTTATGGTCAGGTTTCATCAATCCATAGTTGCGGTAGTCGCCCACAGAAATCTTGAGCAGCGTTCCTATATACATTCGCTGCATCCAGACCGGCATCCAGGTGGTCAGCAATTCAGCCGTCGGCTTTCCGTAAAAGGTTTTGGGGAGAAACCAATAACCGCGGCGCAGACTCAAGTGTGCTGAGATTGCACAGCGCGCTGACTCGGCTGCAATATCGCAGGCTGAATTGCCGCCACCTATTACAACTACACGCTTTCCGCGCAATTGCGACGGGTCTTTGTAGTCTTTGGAATGCATCATCTCACCACTGAATTGCCCTTCATATGAAGGCCAACGTGGATCCCAGTGGTGTCCATTGCAGATTATTATTCCGTCGTAGAGTCGGGTTTCGCCATTATCGAGACGCAATTCCCAGAGTCCATTGTCGCAAGGTCTGGCGCTCTCAACGCGTGTGTTGAAGTGGATGTTTTCATCAAGTTTGTAGTGCTCAACATACAAGTTCAAATACTCGAGCATCTGCTTGGCGCTGGGGAAGTCCGGATAGTGATCCGGCATTGGAAAGTCGGGAAACTCAGTTGTCTTTCTTGATGAAATGATGTGCGCGGTATGGTAAACACCGTGTCGCCAATTACCGCCGACACCGGACTCAGCCTCGATTTGATCGTAGGGGATTCCTTTCTTTTTAAGAGCACGCGCCGCACTTATGCCAACCGGACCGGCACCGATAATGGCAATCTTGTCTCTGGTCGCGGTATTCGTCATGGGGCGTTCATACTTTCACCGAATTCAACGCTGCCACCATCTCTTTCAGATAATTGCTCAGATCGGATTCCATGTTGGCCGGATCGGACTTTGTCACCAGATCGATTATCTTCGACCCTGTGATTACACCATCAGCACCAGAAGCCACCATCTTCTCAACATGAGCGGGAGTGGATATTCCAAATCCAGCGAGAATCGGCAATTTGGTCACCTTTTTGATGGAAGCAATTAACACAGCCAAACGATTGTCGCGAGCGGCATCTCGCTCATAAACGCCTGTTACTCCCAGTCGGGAGACCAGATAAATAAAACCGCGAGCATGCTCGACGATTTTGACAAGGCGATCTTCTCGTGTAAGCGGAGAGACGATGAAGATTATGCTGATTCCATTTGCTGTCCCTACGGACAAGACTTCGTCAGCCGACTCCGCAGGAAGATCGGCTACGAGCACACCATCAACACCGCACTTGCTGGCTCTCTCAAAAAACTTTTCGATGCCCATCGCCATGATGTGGTTGTAATAAACCAACAATCCCATCGGTATATCAGCATTGTATTCTCGAGCCCGCGCCACCAAATCCAGGGCATTGTTTACTGTAAAGCCATTTTCAATTACTTTGTGAGCGGCAGCTTGAATAATCGGTCCGTCGGCTACAGGGTCACTGAAGGCAATCCCCAGCTCGAGCGCAGAAGCACCGCTGTCAATCATAGTTTTGATGATGCGAAATGAAGTCTCTTCGTCCGGCCATCCGAGCACGGTAAAGGGCATAAATGCACCTTTATTGGCTTCCTCAAGCGCTCTGAAGCGGGCT
Organism: uncultured Candidatus Obscuribacterales bacterium; assembly: GCA_964531315.1. GTDB lineage: Bacteria > Cyanobacteriota > Vampirovibrionia > Obscuribacterales > Obscuribacteraceae > QKMZ01. Next base: position 26,292 of record CAZHEZ010000038.1, read on the forward strand.
CGATATCTGTCTCTACTTAGCATGCTTCATTACCTCATGCAAATCCTTGTCTCCGCGCCCCGATAGATTTATCACAATTGCTTTGCCCGCCGCTTCGCCCTGCGCAAGCTTCTTTCCAATAAAGAGAGCATGCGAACTCTCCAGCGCCGGAATAATTCCTTCCTCACGGCAAAGCTCATGAAAGGCGGCAAGTGCTTCTTCATCTGTAGCGCTTAAGTACCTGGCCCTGCCGCTGTCTTTGAGAAAAGCATGTTCGGGTCCCACAGATGGATAGTCGAGCCCGGCTGAGATGCTGTGTGCTTCTTGTATCTGCCCTTCTTCAGTCTGCAAAACAAGGCTCTTCATGCCGTGCACGCAGCCAAACGAACCCAGCGCCAGGACCGCGCCGTGTTTGCCTGAATCCAATCCGGCACCGGCCGGCTCTACGCCAATAAGCTGGACGGACTGTTTGTCTATGAATTCGGCAAATATGCCGATCGCATTCGAACCTCCGCCGACACACGCAACTACATAGTCCGGCTGCCTGCCGATTTTCTTCTCAATCTGGGCGCTGGCTTCCTCACCGATCACGCGCTGGAAATGTTTGACCAGACTGGGAAAGGGATGAGGTCCGGCAACAGTGCCCAGCAAATAATGAGTATTCTCGAGATTGGCGATCCAATCTCTGAGGGCTTCGTTGATGGCATCCTTCAGCGTTCTGCTGCCGGTTTTTACAGGATGCACAGTGGTGCCCAAAAGTTGCATGCGATGGACATTAGGCTTTTGCCTCTCCATGTCCACCTCACCCATATAGACCTCGGTTTTCAAACCGAGCAAAGCCCCAGCCATTGCGCAGGCGACGCCATGCTGACCCGCACCGGTTTCCGCAATAATGCGCTCCTTGCCCATCATTTTGCTCAAAAGAGCCTGACCAAGCGCGTTGTTTGTTTTATGCGCACCGCCATGAAGAAGATCTTCTCTCTTCAAGAATATTTGCGCTCCCCACTTATCTGACAAATTCTTAGCGTGATACAAAGGGGTCGGACGTCCGGCATAGTCGGCAAGAAGAGAAGCCAATCGCGACTTAAACTCGTCACCGGTGACTATGGTGGCAAACGCCTCCTCCAGTTCTTCTAAAGCCGGCATCAGGGTTTCCGGCACGTACACGCCGCCGTATCTGCCGAATTTTCCTAACGTACGCATGCCATTACTCCTTGGTTTTCTCTATTGCTCGGCAAAAATTGCTTGCTTAACTGCGTTGCAAAAATCATTCATTTTACCAATGTCCTTCTTTCCTGGTGCGCTTTCCACCGAAGAGGCGACATCAACTCCAAATGGGTCCAGCGCGGCAACCACCTCTCCTACATTGACTGCGCTCAAGCCTCCGGCAAAAAAGAACGGTACTTTTTGCGGCTTTACGGCAATAAGTTGCTCAACTGCTCGCTGGTACCATTGAGGGTCAGAAACCGACTTGGGGCGATCGAATAGCAAGATTGCCGCTTTGTCTTTCCATCGATCGATCGTTGACGCAGTTTCTTCCGTATTGCCGTTCAGCTCTATGGTTCGAATTACTCTGGTCGGCATTCGGCGCACGTAATCGATTGATTCCGCGCCATGGCACTGAACAAAATCCAGAGCCAACCTTTCAGCCAGAGCGGCGACTGTATCAAACTCCTGATCCTTAAACACACCGACGACCTTGGCTCGCCCCTCGGTTCCCGAAATGATCTCTTGAGCCGCCGCCTCTTCAACTCGCCGCGGTGAGCCTTCGGCAAAAATCAAACCGAGGTAATCCGCACCGGCGTCAAGCGCAGCCAGTGCATCTCCAAGCGATGTGATACCACAGATTTTGATGTTGGTACTCATTGCTTTTTCACCTTGCTTTCATCCAGAGCACTGGACAGATCTTTGAGCTTTTCCTCTACATTTTCGGATTTCATCAGGCTGGATCCGATGAGAAAATTGTTGGATAGATGAGCGAGTCTTCTGATGTCCTGAGCATCTTCAATACCGCTTGCCACCACTTTTACTACTGTATTCGGTATCAGAGGCATCAATTTCTCGCAAGTTGACAGATCAATCTCAAGACTGTCGAGATCGCGGTTGTTTACGAGTATCAGCTGCGGATTGACAGCAAGCGCACGTTCAATCTCTTTCTCATTCTGCACTTCTACTACGGCAGTCATACCAAGTCCGATGCACTCCGTGTAGAGTTCGCTCAGCTCTTCATCGCTCAATGCTTTCACTATTAGCAAGATTGCATCAGCTTTTGCAGCCCGTGCTTCCAGGACTTGATAGCGCGTCAGTATAAAGTCTTTGCACAAAACAGGAAGGCTCGAAAGTTGTTTTACTTGCGATAGCAATTGCAGACTGCCACCAAAGTATTTTTCGTCCGTCAAAACCGATATGGCGCGAGCGTGCTGGTTGTAGGTTGAAAGAATGGTGGACAGATCGAAACTCTTGGAGGCACTTCCCATCGAAGGAGAGCGCGGTTTGACTTCGGCAATGATATTGGCGACATCCTTGCGGGAAAAGGCTTTCAGAAATCGATTGTCGGTAGCGACAACCTTATTCTCAAAAGACGAAAGCGGGCGAACGGCTTGCCGCTCGGCAATTTCGCCTCTTTTATTTTCGACTATTTCACGCAGCACACTTTTCATATACGCGCCTCACTTCGTCGAACTTTTCTTTTACACGTCCACCGGAAATAAGATCCTTTGCCAGGATGGTACCGTCATTAATACTGTCTACGGTTCCAGCCACAAAAAATCCGGCTCCGGCATTTAAAACAACAAGGTCTAACCATGGTTGTGGTTCATGACCTGATTGCATATTTATCAATTCATTGAAGACATTGAGATTGTGTTTCAAGTCGAAATCAAGCTGTTTTCCATTATCAGAAGAGAATGGTGAAATGCCCTGGGCAGAAAATGAGAGATCTTGAACCGATCCATCACTTATGTATTTAACAGCATTGGAAGAGCCGGGCACCAATTCATCAACACCCAGCTCGGAGCGTACAACAATAGTACGCCCTGCTTTAACCTCATTGAGGTAATCAACCATAATGGGATAAGCGTGCTCAGAGGCAATTCCCAAAAGACGAAATTCGGGGCTGACAGGATTCAAGAGCGGGCCAATATGATTGAAGATGGTCGGCTGCCCGACCGCCTTGCGAGCGGCTGCTAGACCTTTCAATCCAGGGTAATAATGCGGCGCGAACAAGAAAGCAATTCCGGCGCGCTCGATTACGTCTGCCACTCTTTCTGCGGGCAGATCAAGCGGAATGCCCAGTGCTTCCAGAAGATCGGCACTGCCGGTGCCGCTTCGAGAGGCACGATTGCCGAATTTGGCAACCTTTACTCCGGCGGCCGCCAGCACAAATGCACAAAAGGTCGAAGTGTTAAAATGAGCAATGCCGCTGCCGCCCGTTCCACTCACATCGATGAGTCCATACCCGGCCGGCAATTTGTCTTTCTCTGCCGCAGTAGAGCGCGTTTCCTCAATAAACATACGCAGAATTTCCAGGGAAATATTGTCCCCTGAGAGTCGCCTCAACTCTGAGACCAACTCATCTTCCGCCAGTCGGCAATTGACGATATCTGCAACTCTGTCACGGCTGATCATATGGAAAGAAAATTCTCCATCATTAATGATCCTTTTTCAGTTCCTATCGACTCGGGATGAAATTGCACGCCGTATATAGGTTCGCTCTTATGCTCCAGGGCCATGATCAGACCAAGTTTTTTCTCTCTGGCAGTCACTTTCAGCTCTTTCGGAAAGGATTCCTCTTTGGCCACCAGTGAGTGGTAGCGCATCGCTTCAAAATTCTTGCCGATTCCGGAAAAGATGCGCGAGTCATTTTCGACAATTATTTCACTGGTTTTGCCGTGAACAATTTCTGGTGCTCTGACGACGTCACCGCCCAGATGAGCAACGATGCCCTGATGCCCGAGGCAGACGCCCATCAGTGCGGCACCAAGCTTTTTCTGGGCGAGGATAATCTCTTTGCAGACGCCGAAGTCTCGTTCAACAGATGGATGACCTGGTCCTGGAGAGAGCACAATGTGTGTAGGTCGCTTCTCGAGAATTTCATCGAGACTGACGGCATCATTGCGAAAAACCTCAACATCCGCGGATTCGTTTTTCTCAAGTTTTCTGACCAGCGGCACCAGCATCTGGTAGAGATTGAAAGTGAAAGAATCATAGTTATCGATAATAATAGTGCGCATTTATTTCGCCCCCGTGAGCTGGTGGGCTATACGAACAGCTTGCAAGACGCTCATCGCCTTGCTGCGAGTCTCTTCATACTCCATGTCGGGCTCAGAATCATAGACGATGCCCGCCCCGGCATTTATGTGAGCGACACTGTCCTTGATCAAAACAGATCTGATAGCGATGGCACCATCCATGTTGCCGCGTGTATCAAAATAACCGACCGAACCAGAGTAAATTCCTCTTTGTTCCGGCTCTAGGGTGGAAAGTATTTCCATCGCCCTTACTTTCGGCGCTCCGGATACGGTGCCGGCCGGAAAACAGCTTTCGAAAGCATCAAATACATCTTTGCCGGGAGCCAGGGTTCCTGTCACTTCGGTGGCCAGATGCATGACGTGTGTATAACGAGTCATACATGCAAGTTCGCCGATCTTGACCGTTCCGGGTGCGCAAATTCGGCCCAAATCATTGCGCCCGAGATCGACAAGCATGCGATGTTCGGCCATCTCCTTTTCGCTATTTTTCAATTCCAATTCCAATGCTTCGTCTTCACGACGGTCTTTTCCGCGCGGTCGTGTTCCGGCAATTGCCCTGAGCAATACTTGCCCTTCGTTACTTCTCACAAAGGTCTCCGGCGAAGAGCCGATGTAAGAGAAGCCGGGGCACTTGAGGAAATACGCATAGGGGCTGGGATTAGTCGCCTGCAGCGCGCGATAGACATCAATCGGCGGGGCGGATATCGGCACTGAAAAACGCTGAGAAAGAACAATCTGGAACACTTCCCCGGCGAGCACTTTTTCTTTTGCAGTCAGCACCGCATCAATGAAAGTCTCGCGAGTAAATGGACCGGTCACATTTTTGAAAAGCTCATCTTTGCTAGCTTTCTGCATGTCCAATCGAAATGGCGGCAATTGCGAATGCAAAAGCGATCGATGAACAAGTTCGTTGATATGCTGCTCTCCGCGAGCAGAGAAAAAAGTGACCTGCCGATACTGATGATCGAATAGCACAAATGAATCATACAAACCATAGCGACCGATCGGCACAGGCGCGACCGAATTTTTCTGTTGCTCAATTCGCTCTGTAAAACCAGTGGCACCGTAGCCGAGATATCCGACCAGTCCGCCTGCAAACGGAGAGTCGGCTATCGATGGGTGATGCGGAATCGGGTTTTGCTTGAGCAACAGGCGCAGAAGGTCAATCGGACTGTCAATCGCAACCGACTGCCTAGAACCTTCAGCGCAGTCTTCTACATGGGCATGGGTTTCGTCAAACTCAACAACAAGCAGTGGATCGACACCAAGGAATGAATATCGGGCCAGCCTGCCGTCGCCTTCTGTGCTTTCAAAAAGAAAGGCATCACGAGCACTTCTTGATAGTCTATCGAACAGAGCCACTGGAGTGACGAAATCAGCCGAATACGTGATTGCAGAACATTTATCGCCTGTCACGCGCTTGGTTATCAGTTCAGCTTCGGCACTATTTTTCACTTTATTTTCCAAACCAGTCATTGTCTTTTGCATCTCTTAATTCCTTATTCCATACAGGCAAAACAAAACCGCAGGTACCTCTCGGGTAAGCCTGCGGTTGAGATGCTTTTTGCCTATTTGGCTTTAACTTATGCGCGCATCATCACAGCTAGTCGCAAACGACTTACCCGGTAATTGAAACCAGCGCCACCAGCCAAATTTGATGTGAAATAGTCTTCCAGAAGTCAGCAAGATAGTCACTTCCCTAAGGAAATTGGTCGCGGACAGACCAGGCAATACTAACACAGCCGTTTTCAAAATCAACCAAAAATCGCCAAATGTGAACCGGCTGTTGCTATTTGCCCGGCGTTTCTGTTTTCACCGGCTGTCCCTATTTGCCCGATCTAATCGTGACAATCGCGCCCTCTGAGCCATCCGGAATCAAGGGAATGGGCGCAGAACCTACAGTCGTTCTTTCAGACTTCGGCGTAAGAACAATAAGATAAGCCTTCTCTTTATCTACTTTTATGGGTGCGCTGTTGCGGTCGGCACCTTTGATAATGGCGACGGCTGGCCGATTGGAAGTAGCGCCGGGCGTGTCAGTGGGTGCGCCTGCCATTTGAAATATATGTACCGAGCCGGGCAGGAAGGGGGGCTCGTTGGTCCATAAGTTTCCGGATTCAAAGGAAGTTTCAAACGTGGATTTCTCTTCAGGATCGCTCGGATTCCAGCCCTGATCGCCACGATAAACCTGAATAATCGGCGCTTCAGTCTTGCCACTCACCGGGTTTTTATAAGTGATTTGAGCCTGATTCAATTCATCTGCATTCTGAGGGAAACTGCCGCGCAAGAGAAACCCATTGCGCAATGCTTTGGCTACTGATTGCATAGCAGCGCGAGTCTTCATCTCCGGCGAATCTTCCGCATACAGGAAATTGCCGGCATCGTCCATGATGCCGCCTTGTGACTCCACATAAGTCAGTTTGAGCGGGTCTTTCATTGATGTAGCTTCGGCAGCCTTCCATGCATCCGCGCCCTGGAAAACCTGCGCTTTTAAATTGGTGGTGCCGAATTCCACAATACCCTGATTGTCATCGGTAATTTTCAACCTGCGCTTACCGTCGAGCGAAGAATATGTCTTAGTGAATTCGGTCGGTGCGCTCTTCTCTTCCACCGCTGCAGGTGGTGGCGCTGGAGCAATATGTTTTGAAACTTGCTTATAGCCGACATAGACAGCACCTGCACCAACAGCAAGCAGCA
>CAZHEZ010000038.1:33224-44798 GCA_964531315.1 uncultured Candidatus Obscuribacterales bacterium
CACGATGGTAATTATCCAAGTCTGCATCGTCTCGGCAGAGGTGTCATAAAGCTGTGCTTTCTGGCGCAGATCTTTATAGGTGGCAGGAGAATGTTTTTCGTGGTGCGAAGCGGCTTCCTGATGCTGTGCCGACTCGCTTTCTTCATCTTCATCACCTTGTGCAGCGTCGTGCTCAAGAACGTTTCGCTCTTTTCCAGTGCGGAACGAATCCATGATCTCAAACACCTTCTCCCGGCGTTTTTTAGTGCGAGAGATCAAGTGAGCATAGCCTTCTTCAATCGCTTCGCGCAGCGGATGATCCTGCGAGAGATTACGCTTAGCCAGCTCATCGGCCGACTTGAAAAACGGTACGCATTCGTCTAGAAGACTCAGGCTTTCGTAGGTGCGAGCCAACTTATAGACAATTGATATATAGACCTGATGTTCTTGCGTAAACAGCCGCTCCGACAGGTCCATTGCCCGCCTGTAGAACTTGGATGCGTCGTCATAGCGCTCCATGCCTGTTAAAGCGTCGCCCATGAATTCCAGAGCCATAGCTTTGCTGGGATGCTCGGTGGCGCTGGCCTTGTCCAGGACTCCCAGTGCCTGTACGCAATAGTCTTCAGCATCTTCATAACGGTGCAGCTTAATGGCAGTAGCGGCTTCTTTAAGAAGTTCACTAACGCCTTTAGCTTTGTCGTCGCGCTCTAGTTCGTTATCGCGCTCTGGTTCGTTATCGTGTTCTGGTTCGTTAGACATGTCTGACAGCCGGTATGCCGCTTTCTGCTCCGGTCGACCATCTCTAACATACCCAGAATTGCAATCTTGCCCCTATTAGTCGGCATCTTGCCGTTTTATCAGCAGCCTGCAGGTCTTAAAAAGGTGGTCCGCCGGGCTGTACGGGCATCCCGCGGCAAAAATCCCAAATCGCCCTCCTGGATGGCAAAAACAAGTTCGATTTTTGAATTGGCGTGGTATGAAACTAAAACGAGGCAGCGCATTTGAAAAGGGCGTCCGGAACCCATGACTAACTTGTTTGAAACCACTGCGGACATGAACGTCATAAATGTTCTGCTTCTGCCTGGAGACAGCCTGGATTCCGGAAAAGTGAAGCATCTTTTGGAAAAGGGGCGTACCGTTCCGGTCTTTATAGATTGCGCTGACACTCTGCCCGCTGCTCTGCAGACCCTGACCAGGGGCAAGACCGATGTAATCCTTATTGAAGCGCATCGGCAACCGACTGAGACCCTTGATGCCGTTCTCAAGCTCCAGGTTCAGGCGCCCGGCGTGCCCATTATCACCCTCTGCTCGCCTGAAAACGAGCATGTCGGCATCGACAGCCTGAATTGGGGTGCCCAGCAGTTCTTGGTTTGGCAAAAACTTGATGGTGACTTACTTTTCGATGCTTTGAGCGGTTGCGTTGAGCGCCGCCGCGTTCAAAAATATGAGCAAAAGCAGCTCGATAGCGAGCGAGAGACGGTTCAGCAAATTCTGGAATGTGCACCTGTAGGCATTGTTCGCATCAGCCGCGAGCTGAAAGTAAAAGACGCCAATCCTGCCTTTTGCCAGCTATTCGGGCTCAAGCACGAAAAGATCGCCAACAAACACATCTGTGTGCTGGTTTCTGCACTCTCGCCCGGACAGTTTCACGAAGCGATTGCCGAAGATCACCCCATCGAGATCAACGACTACCAACTCGGACCTACCCCTACCCACCAGGAAGGGCTGCACTGCGACTTGATCATTTGGCCGGTCAAATCAACCGAAAGCGTGGTCACCGGCTTTGTTCTGATCATCAAGGACGTCACCGATCGCCACAAAGTGAGCCAGCAGCGCGACGAATTTATTACCGCACTCGCCCACGATCTCAAAGTGCCTCTGGCTGGAGCGGAGCGCTTTCTTGAAAGCGTGCTAAATGGCTCTCTGGGCGAGATTGCACCACAATTGTCAGATGCTCTGATGACGCTCAGACGCAGCAATAAACACATGCTCTGGATGGTGCAAAACCTGCTCCTCACCTATCAAGAACAAGAGGGCGTGCAGCTTTTCTTTATGGAAGCCATGAATGTGAAAGAAGTCGTCGAGGAATGCCTGCAGGAGCTGAAGCCGTTCGCCGTGGCAGCCAATGTGGACCTGTCCGCGGCGGTTGACGACGACTTGCCGATGATCCTTGCAGACCGCATCGGCATCAGACGCGTCTTGATCAATTTGACCGACAATGCAATCAAAGCCAGTCCACCGGCAAGCAAGATTTCCATTATCGCCAACCGCGCCGGCTCAGGCGTTTGCATCCTCGTAAAAGACCAGGGAAAAGGCATCGCCGCCGAAGTAATTCCTACGCTCTTCAAGCGTTTTTGGAAAGAACCCGGTGAACCCAAGAGCAGCTCCAATACAGGGCTTGGGTTGTATGTTTGCAAACGCATCATTGAGGCGCATGGCGGCAAAATCCGCTGCCAAAGCCGGCTTGGCGAGGGTGCATCATTTATCATCAATATGTCGGCAACTGTAGATTTCGGCGTCGGCGAAGACGAATAGAGTGTAGCTGCAAGTGCTCTATCCAGCTGCTATCTCAGGCTCTGACTTGCTGAGCGCTTTCACATACAAGATATTCGGTCCGGCATCGACAACCAACACTTGCTGCCCCCTTGCGAAACTGCCGGATTCGCTCATCGAACGCGCTTGGAAGTTGCGCAGAGAATGACCAAGAAGAACAACTACCTCTCCGGGTTTTCCGGCTTGAATTGAGACTGTCACTTCAGCCGTCAATCCTTTTGCATCGCTTATGTCGTACAACTTCGAGGTGTTGCTGACTCGACCGAGCAGCCAACCCATTGTGCTGAGCATTTCGTCAGCAATCACAGCAGCTTTCTTCATCATTTCCATGGCGCAATCCTCGTTTTCTGTTTCCTGGCGCGGTCACTGTGATGAACGCTAATACTGTCCCTACTGACACCAGCATTTCACAGAAATGCAGATCTCTTGACTTCCTTTATTCAAATTTCAGGTTCGCGCCGAAACCATCAAATGTCACTTCACTTTAGTAGTCGCCGATACTGTGACCATGTGCATTTTCACGCCACTAAAGGGTCAGATAAAATGCCGCCTTTACCGCCGCTTCACAGCTTGGCTACAGGTTGCCAGGCGCTACTTCTTGCCCGAATTGGTGTACCATATTGCCTTCATCTCGATGGCCACTGTTAACTAGGTTAGTTAGGACGTGTCGGCATCATGAGAAACAGACCGGCAACCCGCGCCCAAGGCAAATGGGCTTCACCCCTCCCCCATGTTCGAACCAAAATCGATCGCCTTGAACTTGAAGCCTCTAGCCAGGCGGTTCTTCGCCAGACTTTCAGCCCCAGATCGCAAAGAAGCGCGTTATCCTCGTTCTGAGGTGAGAGTGTGCAAAAACTCGTCATTCAAAAACGGTTGGCGCACGGGATGGCAAACGGTGGCACTGAAGGTTTGGGACAAATGGGTCTCACCGGGCGCGCCTAAAATCGCCCGCAGAAAATCCCGACGCATCCGCAATCGCAAATTGATTGAAGCGCGCTTCAAATTACCCTTGCGATAAAGCAATTCGAAATTACAGAAGGAGCAGCAAGTTAACTCGCTGCTCCTCTGTTCCCTCATGAAAGCTGAATAGATTGAATGGCGTAATCAATCTATTTCGGCGGGTGAAAGCTGTTGTAGGTCATGAGAGCTTTTGCAGGTCTCGCGAGCTGTTTTGACCAAATGAGAAACACCGCGGGCGAAACCGCGAATTGGGTCCATGGCTAGATAATCAGAAGCAGGACTCAGATTAAGTGCAGATATGAAACGCGGCGTAAAAATCATAAGCTGCAGAATTATTGAAGAGGTTCCAAATTTCGAAAGCGGATTGATGTCACTGAAGAGAATGTGTCTCAGGAAAATAATGAGTGCGGTCCACGCCACTACCCATAGTGACAGTTCAACCCAAAACAACAAGTAGTTTGCGGCGAATCCTTCGCTCCTGTTATCGTTAGTGCAGGCAAGAGAAAAAGAACACAAACCTGTCTGAAGTCCCAGAAGAAAGGACTGATATGCGACGTACATCAGGAGATAACACAACTGCGCCAGGAGCAGAATCGCGATACAGCCATAGTAAATTAGAATAGCAATTGCCAACACTTCGCCGAAGATGCGAATCCATGTTTGATCTCCCGGCTGCCAAAGTACAGGCGCAAAAACATGCGCGATAATTCCCATTGAAGCCATGAGCCCACCTTTGAGAGAACTTGAAAGTGGTCGACCTAAAGGAACATCGCATCGTTCACTTTGCGGCTTGACGTATTTCGTTCGCGATTCCGAATCCGTAGAATGACGTACGGATGACAAACTTATGCGAGCCGACTCGAGCGATGCACAAAATCCGACAAAGTCGAATCCTGTACATTGAAAGACAAACAAACCATGTATTAGGAGAAGAAAAACCGCTGCGGCCACGCTTCGCCAGATTGCTCCTGCGTGTTCGGAAATCACCCTGCTGTCCAATTTCCGCAGGTCGCATTCACACTGATAATTCGATGACTCATGTGAGCAAGATGGCGAATTAGACCTCGGCATAACGTAGGCCTCCATGGTGGCAATTTGTGAAATGCCTGGCTTGCAGACACAAAGATCTGCAGGCATGCGGCAGCAATGGATGTGAAGGTCCGCGCGCCATCAGATGAAAGGGCTGTAAAGCCCGTTGAAACGGTGCACGGTCAAATAGAGTTTCGGAAAATCAATTGCGCTGGATATCTCCTGCGAAATCGACTGCGTGGATCCGAATTTTGACAGTTATGGTTGCACTATAGTTATCGAACGCCAAGCGGAGAGTGCGCGGAATGCGACTCTTGGTCCGATTTGTGCGATTTAAGCGTATTGGCTATTATCGGCGTGTCAATAGTTTTGGCAAGTGAATTTTCACGATTGCCATGTGAGAAACCCCATTGAAAGCGCCAATATAGGGTGCCGAATAAATATATACATCGATCTCAAGCGGCTGCGACGAAATGTTTTGTGCGATGTTCCCGAAAGGAGAATAAATCAAACTAACCGAAAAGCGCTCTCTCATGGGCTAAAATCGCCATTGTCATCGTGGCGATTCGCCACCGTTTCTAGTTAATACTGGACTTAAAGGACAAATGCAATGAAGAAAAATCTTCTGCCGGCAGCGACAAGTTTGCTCTGCGCTTTTGCTATGAGCACCACACTTGCTACCATGGCTCAATCTCACAAAGAGAAAGCTACCAATGGTGAAAGCGCCAGGAGCGATAACAAGGCATACTTGGAAGAAATGTCATCCAAGATCGCAAAAAACTACATGGTTCCCGGCGGTTTTGATGTGGTGAAAGCGAAGATCGGATTTAGCCTCGATGCCAACGGCAATGTAAATCACTTGCATCTGATCAATGATGCAGATGCTCCTGCAGAGGGGCAATCCTCTTTGACCAGAACCGCACTCATGAAGGCAATCAAAGACTCAGCACCATTTCCTTCTCCAGGTGCCGTGAAAAAGCCGCTGCAAATGGTGGCTTTATTCAAAAAGACCAATTCAGAGCAACCCGTCCTTTGCTCGGTGCAGATGAAGTAGGCGCAGAAAACACAGTCAGGGCGGACTGCTTTTCTAACTCCTTCGGCAGTTCGCTCTTTCTGTTTGCGCAAACTTGCTGTGTTCGCAAACTTGCTGCTTTTTAAAACTTGCATTCTGTGCAAACTTATTTTTTTGGCAATTCGATGATGTAGCCGGAGCCGAGGATGGTTTTGATCAAATCATCGCGCCCCAGTTTTTGCAGTTTTAGCCTGAGGGTGCGCATGCAAGTGCGGACCGTGTCTTCAGAGGACTCGCTGTCTGAGCGCCAGACTGCATCCAGTAAGGCTTTCGACGAATAAATTGTATCCGGGTGCCGCATCAGGAACTCAAGCAGGGCACATTCCTTGGGCATCAGGCGCAAGTTGTTGGATCCTTCCCGCATTACACGCGTTTTCAAGTCCAGGGCAACGCCATTGACAGTCAGTTCTACCGGCAAAATTTGCTTGGGTCGGCGAAGTAAGCTGCGCACCCGCGCCGCCAACTCGCGAACGTCGAAAGGTTTGACAAGATAGTCATCGGCGCCCGAATCAAGCCCTTGCTCTTTGTCGTCTACTTCGCCTTTTCCGGTCAGAAAGAGTACAGGGGCATCGCCGCCGTTGGCTCGGTATCGCTTGCACACCTCAAGTCCGGTGATGTCCGGCAGTCCCCAATCGAGAATCACCACATCAAATTCGAATTGCTCCATCAGCTGAAGGGCGTCTTCGCCATTGTGCGCTGATTCAAAGACGAAATTTTCCTGCTTAAACCAGTCTTCCAGCCAGCCGCACATCTCTGTGTCATCTTCAACAAGGAGAATCTTTGACATGGATTAAAAGCAGGACCTCGGGGCGTCGCTAGTATATTAACCCAAAATTTGAGGACGCCGTGACGCCGGCATTGTCGAAACCCTTACCAGCCACCCGGAAGCAGCCGCCGGACTTTGAGAAAGAAGGATAACGCCCAATGACAACCATTGCGATAGAATTGATCAGCAGCAGCCACACATTTCTGATTCGCATGCATTCACTTCTAAAGCTCAAGGTTATCGCCGTCTACGGTGCCTGCCTAACAACTTTTCTGCTGTTGACGACTGGGTGCGCGGGCTCGATTAGCAGCGCTCCGCGTGAAACTGCACTGCAGCGCGTTCTCAAATCCGGCAAAATTCGCTGCAGTTATCTTGTCTATTCCTCCTATTTTCAAAAGAATCCGAATACTGGCAAGCTAAGCGGCATCTTTTATGACGTGATGGAAGAGGTAGGCAAGGATGCGGGCCTTCAAATTGATTGGGTGGAGGAAGTAGGTTTTCAGTCGATCTTTCCTGGACTGGACACTAATCGATATGATGTTTTCGCAGCCGGTTTATGGCCTAACACATCGCGTGCAAAAGCTGCCAGTTTTACCGTTCCGGTCAACTACAGCGCCATCACAGCATGGGTTCGCCCAGATGATCATCGCTTCGATAGTGACCTGAACCTAATAGACTCACCATCAATTAAGATCGCCACTATAGACGGTGCCATGGAAGACCTAATCGCCAAAACAAGTTTTCCTAAAGCCGCACGAGTTTCGCTTCCAGAACTGAGTCCATTTGTCCAAAATCTCTTGAATGTTGTCGGCAAAAAGGCTGATGTAACGTTTGCTGAGCCCATGATAGTTGCTGAATTTCTCAAGACCAACAAGGATAAACTGCGCCAAATTGGCGCGGACAAACCCATTCGAATCTTTGGCAACTGTCTCGCCGTTAAGACCGGCGAAACAGAACTGCGCGACTTTCTCAACGTCGCTCTTCTGGAAATTGTTCAGGACGGCCGCGTCGACAAAATACTGAAACGATATGAATCGTCCCCAAATTACTTTTATCCACTAGCCCGACCGTACGTCTTGCCAGAGCGGTAGCCCCATCAAGCAAACCGGAAAATTGCTGAGTTTTAGAAAGCAACTCAATTCTCGAGCTTAGTGTCGATTGAAATTTTTCGGTGGCTTAAGATTCGTTGGTTGCTTTGATTTGAGTCGAAACTGCTCCGCTTGCGACGGATCATTTTTCGGACTAGTCGTCCAATCCTTCTTGGGCAAATCGCGCGGGTACCTCGAAGCCATGAATTCACGCATTATCGAATCTACGTCTGGGAAATCGTAAAATGGCGAATAGCTCTGAGAATCTCTAAATGGCGAATACCCTTGAATATCGTGAAGCCTTAGTGCAACTGGATCCACATCATCAAGCGCCGAGAATTGCATATCGTCTGGTGAGATAGACTCCATTAAGCGTTGTGCGCGAGCCAGGTAATAGTCGCCCATTTTTCGTAACGGAGTCGGCGGATACAGAACCACGTGATCATAGTCGCCCAATCTCAAATCTGATTTCAGACCTTCCGCGCCAATTTCACTGAGAACTGGTAATTGAGTCATTGGTGAATCAACGCCTTCAACCTTAACTGGCACTGCGACCGGTTCTGTCACCTTTTTCGATAGCGTGTGCAGAGGATGACTCGAGCTTTCTTTTTCGGAAATTTCTGAATATACGGTGCTTAATTTCGCCTTACCACTGGCAAAGTCAGGAGAGTTAGCAATTCGATCGGCTAAGGATGGAACGCCTAAAAGCGAGTTTCGAGCAGCATGCAAATCTCCTATCCAGGCTACTATCGGAGTCGAAGGATCCTCTGCATATAGAGAAAGCATATTGTTTGCTAACGTGCTCTCTCTATTTTCACTCGTCATATCATGATTGGTGGGATCTGTCTCAACATCAATCGGCACAAGGCGAACACCTGCACTCTTTGCTGCATCCAAAATATTTGTGTAATCTGGGAAAGTTTCTATCGACTTCAAGAGAGACAATGACGGCTGTAAGCTCATGCTTTGAGAGATGGGTGAACTTGAGACAAACCGTAGATCTGGATTGTTTTGAAAATCCTCAAATAGTGGTCTTAGGGATGCCGGTAATTCTAAAGCTAATCTAGATCCTGCCGGCATTGTCTTGATCACCTCTGCGCCAAGATCGCGATGTGGATTTGGTACCTCAAGGTTGTGTTGCTCACCGATGATTGTGATATTGCTATTTCCAATTACATTCGCAAGATAATCTTTCGCTGGTGCTCCATTAGCATTAATGTGGCGTTTAATCGCAACAACCGCATCGCCAATAGCATTTGGATCAGGATTATTTCTAAATCGATCTTTCAATTCAAGATTGGAAGCTTCTAGCTCAGTGGGACTCTCAGGGATGAAACGCTCAGGTTCGCCATTCGGCTGCACTGATGTAGGCAGCGCTTGCTGATCCATAAGTTCTTCTATTTGTCTTATGTTCTCCTCAATTTGTGAAACATCGGGAAACGGTGAGTTAGAAGAGAGCGTATCGAAGGGTTGGTCACCCTTTTTGACAAACTTCATTCCGGACATTTTGGCGAGCGCCATTGCAGCCGGATCTTCGAGCGGAATTTCGTCGGAAGAATGCGTCGCACTTTGTGCACTATCTTGGATAGCTTCGTGAGCATCAACCTGCGCTTTAGGCTGGTTGCCAGCATTTTTGCCGATGCCTTCGGCAACACCTCCAATTCCAGAAAGTCCCATCCCCACCAACCCAAAATCCAAAGCAGAGTTGGCGATTTCTTTTGCGTTAATCTCCTTACCGTTTAAAACGTCATTTGAAACGGCATTCGCTACGCCCGCTGGAAGTCCGGCAACACCAGCAATTCCCATATCCGTAATTGCATATTTCAAAGTTCCTGGCGCGAATCTGCCGATGTTCGCTACACCACGAAGTGCTTCGGTACCGCCGCTCAACATCCCGAAAGTAATTGCATTTGTGCCAGCGTTAGCTAATCGTCCTAGAAACAGATTTTTGTTGGGATCAGACGGCGTAAAGACGGCTCCGTAAAAGGCACCTAGCTTGGCGCCTTCCACTGTTCGAAATGCGACCCGGTCTCGCAGAGACATAGATTGGAGTTGCTCTGCTTCGTTTGGAGCGCCAAAGAATTTGGTTTTCAACTTGCCTAAGACATAGAAATCAGCAGCGGCTCCAAGTGCTCCGCCTATTTTCTGCGCGATTGAATCTGCGGCGCTATTGTTTGCATTTACCTCATCGGTTATCGAAATCCGCGGCAAATGGCCAAGTGTTACCAATTGCCCAAATCCGTTCCAGACCGGGTTTATGACAGCAGACTGAATAAACGACTTGCCAAAATCAGTAATAACGTCGCTCAAACCGACAGTATGTTCTGACTTCGATATCTCAGGCTGTTGCGTGATTTCGGGAGTCGACATTTTAAGCACCTTGCAACTCAATGGCAGACCGCAAAGGTACGTTTGTGCGGTGGAATTTCCGTGACAGACCATTTTTACTACTCTCTATAGCATTACCGGGTTCAAAAAAATCAGATTGGCAAATAACTCGAGCCGGCAAGGGTTCGCTCGCACCAAAGCACAGGCCCCGGGGTTTAGTCGGAGCCTGCGCCTTAGTTGCTGTCAAATCACATGGGAGAAAAACTATTTCTTGGTAGAACCTGCATAAGCGCGCTCATAAACAGGCAATTCATTCGCCAAGGAAGGCGCGTTCAATTGCCAGCCCAGAGAGTCGCGTGTCTTTTTGGCTTCGATTCTTTGATCGAGAACAAAGCCATCAACAGCCGGACCATATATCTTTTTCGCTTCGTCAATCGGCCAGGATTTGACTTGACCAGCCAAACCACCGGCGGCGGCGACCAGCTCTGCGATTTGCCTGAGAGTTTGCGGCGCTTCATTGCTGGCGTGCAAGAGCGAACCGGCCGGTGCTTTTTCAGCCGCGATCAAATACAGATTGGCGAGGTCGTCGATGTGAATCAGAGAAACATGGTTTTCGCCGTCTCCAATATAACGAGCATAACCATCTTTTTGTGCAGTGGCATAGAAGCTGGCGATCAGCCCGCCTTCTCTTCCATAAACAACGGTCGGTCGAATAACAATTGAACGAACACCATGGTTTTTCGCATCAATCACCTTCTTTTCCAATTCGACACGCCAGGCGACGGTGGGAATTGGATTGGTCGGAGTGGTTTCATCGGCCAGGACATTACCTGTATTGCCGAGCACCCAGGTGCCGCTCGTATAGATGAAGGTTTTGTCAGTGCCTTTGAGCGCATTGAGAATAACTTCGGTGGCGGCTTGATCGACGGTGCCGTAGTCTTTGTCGTTGGTGGCAGCGGTATGAATAACAATGTCCGCTTCCTTAATCGCTTGCTCGAATTCCTGTGGCTTGCGCAGATCGCCGCGATATGGCTTATAGCCGCGCTTTTGCAGTTCTTCAACCGCTTTGTCGTTGCGAGCCAGTGCGGTCACTGTATAACCGCGAGATTTGAATTGTTCGGCAACTGCGGATCCAATATAACCAGTTGCGTTTGTAATAAACAGATTTGCCATTTCGTACTCCTTAATATCTTGTGTTTAGTTGGTTGTTGTTCGTCGTGTTCAGGGACGTATTTTCTGTGCTTTCGTCTTGTTCAGGGACGGGGTCTTTGTTCAATTTACGCATTCATGCAAAGCCGCACTAAGGCAGCCGCATCAAGGTGCAAATCGGATTGCCTCAAATGCGACACCATATTTGGTGCCTATTAATACCACCGCCTTGCAGTCTTTATGGAGCTTTTCGGCAGTCCTGGTAGTGACTGTCGAACTTTCTCATGCCGGACGCAAAAGCAAGCAATAAAAAATATTCAATTTAAAGATGGTTGTACTGCAACCTGAGTTAATTTGTCCCCAGTGGGGGACACATCTTGCAGGTGCAGCAAAGCGAAAGCGGACACATCTTGCCGGCCATTGATGGGCAAGTAGCGCTGATTTGTATGCGCGATGTGGAGCTGAAGCTCATTAGGTCCGTTCTCGGGGTATTAACAGAATTCAGTATACACGCCCCAATGCAAATGTCTTCCAATTGTTAACCAAATATGAAAGGAACGCTCCCAGCATCTTGAGAACGTTCCAGATCATCTATTTATATGGGATTTCGCGTTGCAATGCCGGACTGCTCAGCTGGCAATCTCTGCGGG
>CAZHEZ010000039.1:0-44726 GCA_964531315.1 uncultured Candidatus Obscuribacterales bacterium
ACTCAGAGTGCCAGGCAACTTCAATACGCTGGCCGTTCTGGATCTTTAAATTAGTCCCTCCGCATGCCGTCAAACATGGGCTAGAGGCAGGGAAATCGACATGAGCCTTCAAATTGTTGACGTTGTCGTTGACGCCGTCATCGCCGGCTGCCGCAAACACTGACATACCGATGGACGCGGCAGTTCTAAACGCGTCGTCCATTGCCAGCATCGCTTGTTCGGTCCAGGCACTTTCAGCAGCTCCCCAACTAATAGAAAGAATCGAAGGCTTGTTATCAACATCATGAATGGCCGTCACAATTGCCTGAAGAAATCCTTCTTCGGTATTGGGTGCAAAGTAGACTACGATCTTTGCAGCAGGGGCGGCTGCACCTGCCACCTGAATGTCCAAAGCAACTTCAGTGTCGGCGCCTGAGTCTTTGTTTGGTTGATTGCTTCCTGAGAGCACTGAGACTGCCTTTACTTCAGGTATCGGTAGATTCAGAGTTCTAAAAAATGCCTCTATATCAGATTGCAAGAATCCGCCGCCCAGTTCGATGATCCCTATAGTTTGGCCACTGCCGTCACCATCGGGGAAATCGTATATTTTCGCCAATTGGACTGCATCAAAAGCATTTGGTTTGGCAAAAGAACTTTGTGTGTTGTCTGCAAGCCGCAAATGAGAGAATGCCTGTAGCCGGTTGTCTAACCCGAAAATGCCCGAGACAATCTCTTGCAGCTCCTCAGGCAAGCAAATTGCACCGGCTCGTGTGCGAAATATTTTTCCTTCGCTTACAAAATTGGCAAGTTTGACATGAAAGGCGGCTTCCATTGCCGCGATGGTGCCAGTGATTCTGACCAGCCGCATATGAGAATAAATGTCGGACAGCTTGATATCGAAGGCAGAGAAATAATCTGCAAGAACCCCAAGAGGCCTAAAGTCTTCTGGACAGGTGTGCAATAGATCTTCGCGGGGCAGAAACCGCCCTTTTCTTGTGCGCTCCTCAAAATGCCTTTTTGATTTGAGATGGAGAGTGACATCAATGCGTTCAGTTGGATTTGGGTATCCAATAAATCCACCTGAGAACGTTTTTCTAATGCTGCCCGGTAACGCTCTTATCTCACTGAATTGATTCATTTTTGTTTAGTGCTGCATACGCAGACTCCTCCTCTTATTTGTGTTGTCGAAATATATCCATCGCTTTGTTGAAAACATCCTCCATCTAATCCACCAACTTCAAGCGTGTACCGCTTGAAAGTTGGTGGATGATGTCCAGAAAAACCGAGTATTTGTGCAGTCCTCCATTAACGAGCAGTCTGACCTTTGCCCAGTCGGCATTGCGTGCAGCTACATCAACTCCTCTTGTCTTGAAATAAATAGCAAGAATTTCTGCAGCTATTGGAGGATGCAGTGCCATCTCGGGATGATCGAGCAGATCTGTTTTTAAATATGCGCCCAAGACTCTGTAATTGTCGCGTCCTGTCAGTTGAATATATCCACGTCCCCGATACTTGTAGCCGTCACCAGGATGAATATTGTCCAGGTCTTTGCGGCCCTCGTATTTATCAAAGTAATCCTTGCTTCCTTCTTCTTCAATCGGCGTAAATGACTCCGTTTCCACAGCTACTGTTGCTGCCGCAGCCAGAAGAACATTTCTATCAGCGATTGAATACCTCAGCAATTCTCTGCAAATGAGTGGCCAATTGTTTTTCACATTTCTCAAAGAGCAACCTGTTGCAGAAGCGATTTGCTCAGATGTAATTCCGCATTGCTGGTTTTCAGATTCATTTTTCATTTGCATAATTTGCTCCAGCGATTTCTTGCAATGTTTATGTTTCCTGGTTCTTGCAAATCCGAGACGGATGATTGTCGAAACACTGTGACTCCATGAGCACCATTGGCGCTACCACTATTATATCACCGGCATTAAAACGCTGCTCGAAGAGTCAGTGCCATGGCTGTTCTTGGGCTAAACGGTGTCGAAACGTTTTCACAACAATTTCACAAATGCAGGCGCCATGCTCGAATGCGCCGTACTCAAATTGTCTATTAAATCTTATGCCTTCGTATAAGCTGTGGTATCAACTATTTAGAGCTTTCGTCTTGATAGTATTTTTGATATTGAAAGTAACGTAATTACGGCAGCAAAAACGCCGAAACCTTGACAGTTTGCGGCATTCGGCGATAAAATGCAAATTGGCAAGTAAATGCAGTGCCCGACCTGAATGGCGGAGAACACTCATGAACAGCCAGGAATCACTAAAAGGCATACATACTTCAATCCTATCGCTCTACCAATGAGGAGGCGATGTAGATGTCACTTAAGACAAGTGAAAAAAGTAAATCAAATTCAGCCATAAAGAGCTGATTAAGTCAAGCAATATTTTCGACATTGCCACTGGCAATCATTTGATTGCGAAGGCTCTAAGTTTGGCTCTTAAAGCCCCTAAGTGGCAAAGATTTTTGGCGGAATAGATTTCTTCATCCAAGTATCTTGAGGGACAACCCAGTTTGCCCGCAGGTGAAATTGTCTCACCTCGATTTCACCTGTGGCAGGCTCGGGATAGTCCAAGCTGAAGTCAATCACAACTACTCACACGAACACTGTTCGTGCGATTCAACTCAACGCGAGCTTTCAAACGAGGTCGTTACGGTCATGTACGCGCTAAGTCAGTTTTATTCTCAAATTTGCAACTGCTTGAATCTGTTCAAGCGAAACGTTGCATATAACTACGTTCGAACTATCTTGCAGCTTTGCCTGATTGCCTTGCCGCTTTCTCTTTTATTCTTCGCGATGCCGCTTCCGGCAAAAGCACAGGTGGTTACCTGGACACAGACGGATATAAATTCTGGCTCGACCGGATCATTCACTTATTCCGCCGGCAGTCCACCCAGTTATACAATCGCCGGCAGCGGAACCGGACCCGGGTTCATCGATAGCTCACTGACTTTTGTCGGCACCCCAGCATTTGGTGCCTGCGAGATTCAAGGACAAATTGCAAGTCAAACGAATACCGGCAATGGAGCAATTGCTGGATTTTGTATGCGCGATAGCGTGCAAATGTCTTACTCCCAAGAATACATTATCGGCGTAACACCCGCTAACGGGATTTTCTTCTTTAAGCGCTATCAAACTAGCGGCGGCAGCAATGTGGCAACAGCTGCCGGTTCTGCTCCGGTTTATTTAAAAATGCGCCGCTACGGCGATCAAACCAATGGATACAGTGTCGAAGGACTGTATTCGAGTGACGGAATCAATTGGACTTCTGTTGGCTCCTTTGCAGAAGCCAACACAAATCCAATGCCGAATAAGTTTTACGCAGGGTTTGTAGTTAGTAGTACTGTCAATGGTGCCACGCAAAGCACAGCCGTTTTCGACCACGTTTCGTATCTCACCAGTGTTCCACAGCAAGCTTCCAATCTATTGCTGCGGAACCTGTCAATAACTTTGAGACACTTTTGTTGATGAATTTAGTGTTGTTGTAGAAAAAGGTGTTTTTGCCGAGATCACCGTTGTCAAACCTCCCCCATAAGTCCAAATTTCATCCCTCATTTTCTAAAAAGCTCACTGCGCGAGCCTTTTAGAAATCGTGCGATGAAACATACTTGCGATTACCGGACGCTGACCTCCGACTCGCTGATAATTGTGATGCCAGATATGGTGTCGAGATAATCGGGCTCTTGCGGCCGGTTGAT
This sequence comes from uncultured Candidatus Obscuribacterales bacterium, assembly GCA_964531315.1. Taxonomy (GTDB): domain Bacteria; phylum Cyanobacteriota; class Vampirovibrionia; order Obscuribacterales; family Obscuribacteraceae; genus QKMZ01. Next base: position 3,677 of record CAZHEZ010000039.1, read on the forward strand.
CCAGACTTTAGGTGGCAATTTCGAAACTTTGGGAGCACCTTTTACGAATCGTTCAGGAAATCTGGCATACACGTCCGAGAGAACATCTTGCCTGCGCCTATTGCATTCTTCGGCCGCTCCATAGTGAACCATAGCTGGTGTCATAAAGCCAATGCCAGAGTGGTAATGCTCATTGTTGTACCAGTCAAAAAACTTTAGACAGAATTGCCTTGCATCTTCGATGCAACCAAACCGTTTTGGAAACATTGGCTGGTATTTCATCGTTTTGAAATGACTTTCGGAATATGGATTGTCATTGCTCACTTGAGGTCGGCTAAGCGATTTCGTAATTCCGAGATTAGACATGAGGAGAGCAACAGACCTTGCAGTCATTGCTGAGCCTCTGTCAGAGTGAATGTAGAGTTTGTCCGCTTCAACCTCCTGGCGTCTGCAGGTTTCTTCAATGAGATCTCTGGCAAGTGCACCACTTTCTCTACTTGCGATCATCCAGCCAACCACGTATCGGCTGTAGATATCGAGAATCACATAAAGATGATAAAACGTCCACTTCTGCGGACCTTTTAGCTTGGTGATGTCCCATGACCATACTTCATTTGGGCCTGTCGCCAACAATTCAGGCTTGTTGTATTCAGGATGCCGCAGAATATTACGCCGCTCCCTCACCAGGTCGTTCTCGCGCAATATTCTGTACATCGTCGATACGGAGCACAGATAGATATTCTCATCTAATAAAGCCGCATAAATTTGCGCCGGAGGTTTATCACCAAATCGATCAGAGTTAAGAACGTCCAATACTTGTTGCCGTTCTGCCGGCGTTAATGCTCGATGCGATCTCCGCTGCTTTTTTGGCTGAGTATTCTTTTCGGTCGGTCTAGAAACTCTATAGAAAGTCGAGGCAGGTAGTCCGACGGCATCGCATGCAGTTCTTATTGATATGAGCTTTTCACGTGTAGCTTTTTCTATTTCTTCAATTATTCCGAGAACTCGTCTTCGTTTAGGTGGGTTCTCAAGACTTCGGCAACTTTTTTTTGGAGCTGAATTACCTCGTTTGCTTTTGCGAGCATTTTTTTCGAACGTGCGAGCTCAGCCCGAAGCTTCGAAATTTCCTCGGCCCCTATGGTTGGCTTTGGTCCTCGCTTTCTCTCTTGCGTACTTAATGCTTTTTCTTCTTGGCGCCACTTTTCGACATGAGAGGAGTAAAGTCCTTCTTTCCGGAGAAAAGCTGCAACCTTTCCCGTAGGAACTCTGTCTAACTCAGTTAGGATGCGTTTCTTGTCCGCGCGTGAAAAGAAACGACGTCTTGGTCGTTCTGATACTTCCGTCTTTGGTAACTCGCGATCAGCTCTTGTCTCGGCTCTTTTTTGGTGATGTTCTCGATCTTTTCCAAGATCGTTCCATTCAGGATGAAATGGTTTGAGCTTCCTAACCCAGTGATAATAAAGCGATTTGCCAACGCCTTTCTTTTTGATGAACTCAGTAATTCCACCTGGATATTCTCGAGACTCTTCAATGAATCTTTCCCAATAGCGTTCGCGCAACTTCAACTCCAATTCTTCTGTTGGTTTCTTCTTCATACTCCCTCCATTGGAAGCGCAGCATGAACCAAAAAAGATACCTGACGCAAGACTAACCAAAGTCAATGCAAAAGATATCGCTCGCATGCGAAGCCTCTATGCTTTCGGACTATGCACTACACTAAATTAAACGGTGTAGGTTGTCTCAGCTATCATAGACACAGAGGGCCTGTGTATGTCCACTCTCTGCGAGCAGCGCTAGTTTCTGTCTCCAAAATCGCTCTTTCTTCTTGTCGCGTTTCGGTCGTCGTTTCACAGATTGCACCCGTCGATCAGTTATGATCAGATCGAACACCGGGCGAATTCAAACTTCAAGTATGGTGTTCCTGCAACGCTTTCCTATCGGTATGTGAGTCCATCAGGTAAACTGCGGGACAGCGGAAAGAAACTGCTGAAAGCCGGTAAGCAGCAGCAAAGACGCCGCTGAACAGCACTTTTGAAATTTGCTGAACACGTCTTCTGAAAATGACACCCACCGATTATGAAAAATGGCTTGACGACAATTGAATCAAATTCTGAGAGTAAGTCTGTTCGGATAATTACTTACTTTGCATTTGAAAGATTATGCGAAGCTTAGCATAGTCTTTCCTATCGGTCGCCGCCGATAAATATGCCGCCATATTTGGTGCGCAATTAAAGGTCAAAAAGGTCCTGGAAACTTCGGGGAATTACAAGCCGCCGAACGGACACTTTATTAACGCTGATATGGAAACCTTGCGTCATAGCCACCAAAACTGTCACTTTTGCCTTGTCTAAACCTCTCCCACGGTTGCTGTGTACTCCAGTAAAGGTTCAAATAGGTCTGAAGGAAATAAAAAAATGTGACTAAGAGAGACAATAAAAAGGCTGCTAACAGCCAATGCCATCGCTTTGTGCCTGGTTGAATTTTCAGTCTCATCATTGAGTCACAGTGGGATGGGCAATTCTGATGCTGACATTATTATAGAGCCAATATTTTTTGTTATCCAGGACGCGTCTGGTTCGGGGCCAACTGAAAGGGATCGGTCCATGGGGGCCTATTCTCCTGAGGTGGGTCGGGCGGGTTAAAAGGACCTGGGTCGGACGATGGGCCATTTGGACCTGACGGACCATTCGGCCCCGACGGACCGCTGGGACCTGACGGGCCATTCGGCCCCGACGGACCATTCGGAGAGTCGAATTTGTGCGGACATTCGTTGCCAGGACAACCCGGTGGAATCGGAGGATTCTTTGGCCAAGGAAAATCCAAGCCCTTCCAGAGGGGAAACTTATACCATTGGGGTCCTTGCCATGGCCAGCGTACATAAAGACAATGCCAATACTTGAACGGATCAACCCATGTGCTAGTTTGAGTATGATAGGGTCCACCAGTCGCGACCGGTCCGCCATCGAGTCCTAGAGGATCAAGAAAACTAATTGGATTGTTGCTTACGTAGTTCATTAGATTTAAACCACCGTCTTCTCCAATTGGATCCCTGTTGATCCATATGCCAAAACTCGAATTGTAGTCTCGAAAACCAGTCAGGTTCAATGCACTACGAACGTGAGAATAATAGGCAGCATAACCAAAATCAGCAACCAAAGCTCCTGCAATAGCTTGCCGGCGTCCGTATGAATCAAATGAGTACTCGGACTGGATAACACCACTATTGTCAGTGATTTCACGTAGAGAGCCTAAATGGTCCTTCGAATAAAAGTATTTTGTTGAACCGCCAAGTTGGCCATCTCCGAAGAACTGCTTGGTTAAAGTCCCGGTCGCATCTCGTTCTTCGCTTCTATCGTAAACGCGTCTATTGTTGTAGCACCAAACAAACTGCTTCGTACTTGTCACTGAACCTGACGTCGTTTCTACAATCTTCGTATTCCGCAAAAGTCCATCATACGAAAACTGGCTGAAATTATTCACCCCCGGATAATCGATCTTTAGGTGCGCCGATCTCGTAAATGTCGAGGAAGAGCAGATGACGCCAAGCTTTTCAGTATCCGGAAGCGTGTGCCCGAAAAGAGCTTGTATAGCCAGTGTATGCAACTTGGGAAAAACGATACTTCAACAGACTTGCATTCACTTTCATTTCTTCATGCATGTTTGAGTGCCTTTTTTTTCTTCACTTTAACGACGGTTGTTCCAATGGAAATATTCAAGCTGGCGGCCATAGCGGAAAGAATGGCAGACAGATTATCCATATTTGGATTGCCTCTTTGCGAAAGCATCCGATGAAGACTTTTAGAGGGAGTGCCGACACGCAGAGAGAGGTCCTCGAATCCCACCGTGGCATTAACCAGATCGCGAAGAATTAAACGAGCGGTTTCCGGCTCTCCATTGAGAAACAATGAAACTGCTTCATTGAGAAGAGTTTGTGCAAATTCCGGATCACTTTGAACGCGCTCCACAAGGGTTTCCTTAAAATCACGAGTTAGTGCCATAGCGGTTACCTCATTCGCTTCTTGTCTTTTTTCTCTTCTTCTTTTTCTTCTGTGCTTTTCGAGCATTATGCCTCTTTTATTTCCCTGGGTCTTCACTCTTCAATGGTAACACATGTGTTACTGCCAGTCGAACGGATTCTTTTGTGCTTGACTGTTCGCATTGCATAATCGAAGAAATTCATTTGTGATCATTTGCATCGGTTCGCGAAGTCGTTCCACGTCGACTACAATATAACCAAATGTCGTGTCGTTTCTTCCAGAATGATTAGCGAGTTTTTTCAGCACAACATATGGCAAAGACAAACGTTCGGCAAGAGTCAAAAAAGTCCGGCGCAGATCGTGAAGGATGAAAGGGCACTCGGCCTTTTTTGCAACTCCTTCAATGACATGATCGGAATCTACCATATGGTGCTTTCCTCCTTGCCCTGGAAACACATACTCCGAATCAGCGCGATCAAGGTAGCGGCGGTGCAGCATCTCAAACAGGTAGTCGCTCAGGGGCAGACGATGCTCGTTTCCGTTCTTCGCGAGTTCGGCTCTGACCCTCAAGACTTTCGATTGAAAGTCGATGTCCTGCCATCGGAGTGTCGCACCTTCTGTGCGGCGCAATCCTGTGAGTAAGAGCAGCATCAAATAGTCTTTGACCTTTTGGTGACGGAGTTCCATCACGGCGGCATACCATGCCGGAAGTTTGTGATCGGGGATGATGCTTTGCCGTCGGCGGTGTGGATACCATCGTCGATTATTTGAAAGCCTCTTTACCGGATTCACTAGAAGGATTGGCTTTCCGTCGATCTCATAGTTGGCGGCCGTAAAATTGAGCAAAGTTCCAAGAATGTGCATAACCGTGTTTGCTTGTGCTTCACCCGATGTGCCTTGCTGGGTTGGTTTGCGCAAGCTCATGTGGCGTCGTTCGACCATCTCCCGTGTAATTTCTGTTACTGGTAAATCCAGCCAATCACCCAGACATCGAGGAACCATTTGCCGATATGTGCGAACAGTGTTCGGCTTTAAGATGCGCACAGATAAAAATTGGTTGAGAACCTCTTGAAGGGTCGCGCCTCGTATTTTTCTTTTGGCTTTCTCGGCAGTTGGATCTTCCCCGGCTGCCATCGTTGCAAGAACCTTGATTGCCTTCTTTCTTGCGTCGGTCGGAGTCAGCTGCCATTCTTTGCCCAGGGTGACTCTGCGAAAGGAACCATTGACTCTTCCTTCAACTGTGTAGCTCATGCTTTTGGGAGTCACGCGCAAGCCCAAACCCTTTAGAACTGAGTCGCGATAGATAACTTGCCCCTTGTCCGGGGGCTTGATACTCGAAAGGAACATTTTCGTCAATTTGGGCATGGTTGCTGCCTTTTAATTTTGGGGTAGTCGAAAAACTTGTGTATGCAATTTGTATGCGCTTCGCGAAACGCAGTTAGTAAATTACCTTGTGTAATGCAAGAACAAAGTTTCGGGTACATAGCCTATTGAAGACGGCAAAGTCCTATGAGGCGAATTGCATTTGAAACACACCTTGCTGTTGATTCATGGAATAAGTGATGGAGACGGGCCCCACGATTTTGACAAGTTTTGGCAGCGTCTGTCTGGCATTTATTCGGAGTTGCACAAAGTCTCTTTCGACGATTATTTCCTGAAGGCCCCAATTGAGTGGGACGCTGCTACCAGTGAGGGCGAGTCCGACATCTTCAAAGCTTGCTTTGGTGGTATTCGAGAAAGCGATAAGTACTTGGTCCATGGAAATCTGTTTCAGACAGGAAAGGCAATGATTGATACCCGTGCTTGGCGATATTTTTCTACATTCCTTATCGGCGATGTTGTCGCCTACATCGACGAAGCTGACAACAAAATTCGAGAAACCGCATGGGGAAGTATGAGGCAATACCTTGAGTCGGAGGATGGTAGCATCAAGCCTTACAGCATAATCGGACACTCGCTTGGCTCGGTTATTGCGTATGATTTCATCTTTGCATTGATGGTGCGCAATAAATTGTTCGATTTTGCAACCGCCCCGGTTTTAACTGCTCCACAGATTCAAAGCTGGCAAGATGGTTTTCGAAACCTTTACACAATGGGCTCCCCTATAGGTCTGTTCATGATGCGACATCGAGACCTTTGGCAGAACGATTTCGGCAACTTAATTAACCCGGTCGACAACACCTCTAAGATCCGCACATGGTTGAATCTATTGGATAAAGATGACCTTGTAGCATATCCTCTCGAACCCATCTTCAAGGATCAGCCTGGCAAGTCCCTGCGAGACTTAGAAGTTGATACTGGAATGCTGATGCCCTGGGCGCATACTCAGTATTGGGACGATGACGAAACGGCAAAGGCGATTGTATCGACATTGCCGCCTCCATAAGCCTTAGACTTGTAGCTTTTGCGATTATCTGCAATTTTGAACACACTTGGAAAAATAAGGGATCGCTATTAATTCAAGTATGGCGATTTGCAGAATTAGGAGGATCTCGTGACCCAACGAAGCGTAATAATTACCGGCGCAGGTAAAGGAATCGGCTATGCGACTTTGTGTGCATGCGTGGCTGGAGGCTTTGATGTTCTGGCCTGTGATGTTAATCCTCAACTTCTTGCCGCTGTGCAGGAGAAGTTCACTACTGCAGTCTCCACCCATTGTTTTGACGTGGCAGATCATGCTGCAGTCGCCGAATTTTTTGCTGCGCTTGATACCAGACCCAATTACCTTGTTAACAATGCCGGCATCTATCCCGCGCGCAATATTCTGGACTATTCCCCGGAAGAGATGAATGCGGTATTCGACATTAATGTCCTGGGCGCGGCTTTCATGACGCAAGCTTTTGCTCGCCCATTGATCCAAAACAAAAGTGAAGGAGTCATTGTTAACGTAGCATCCGTCGCCCAATATGGAAGTGCTGATGCTATCTATGGAGCTTCCAAAGGAGCTGTGGCTGCGCTGACCAGATGCTGCGCTTTCAGCTTCTCACCGTACATCCGGGTCAATGCGGTGGCTCCTGGGATAGTGCGAACTGACATGTTTTCAGCGGTGCCCGAACACGTTTTAGAATGGTATCGTCGAACGGAGCTTGTAAAAGAGCCCATTGAAGCAGAGGACGTCGCCAAAACTATTTTCTTCCTGCTTGGTGAGGATGCGCGACATTATTCCGGTGCTACTTTCGATCTCAACAACGGATTTCACAGGCGCTGAGGCGCAACCATTTAATATCATTGGTGCTACTGAACTTTCCCGCGCGCCGAAAGCCGCCAGATGTGTTCTATTTTGCCCCCGCGATGGCAATAGTAATAGTCGTGCAAATTGACTGTGGTATCGATATGGCTCGGAATCAGCTCAACACGATCGCCGATGTTCAGCGCTAAATTCCCGGAAGTGCTTTCCAGGATGCCGTGCTCATCTCCGGCTGGTCTGTAGGTTATGTCCGGATAGTCTTTCAACTCCGCATTGCCGCTGTCCGTCGACAGGGATTTGAAACCTGCATCGATTACGCAGCGATTTTCCGAGGGTTTGCTTATTACTGTTGAGACAACAGTGAGCGCATGGCTGAATCGCGTTCCAATGGCGCGGCGGTAGGCGCCGTCCATGAAGATGAAACTTCCGGGTTGCACCTCATTGACCCCAGCTGCCGCGCAGTACTCTGATGTTCCGGTGCCACCAGTGGTGATGACAGCGATTTGATGCCCATTGTCTTTCAACAATTTGACAGTACCCATCAATTTTTCCATTGCATCAGCACATAAGCGCTTTCTTTCGCTTTCATCTGTGAGCAATTGAAGGTGACCTTCATACCCCTGTACGCCCAAAAAAAATAGATTCTTATGTTTCACAATTTCATTGGCCAAATTCAATGCCGGTTCACCTGGTTCCACACCAGCGCGATTTTGACCGACATTCAGTTCTATAAGCACGTTCAGTTTTACTTTGGCGCTTTCTGCCGCGTTTTGCATTGCCTCAATGCCTTGTTGGCTGTCGACAACAACCTTGATTTGCGGATGTTTGCCGATCAATCTTTCCAGGCGTTCCAGCTTTGGTGCACCAATGATTTCGGTGGTGATTAAGATGTCTTCGATGCCTGCTTCTGCCATTACTTCCGCTTCTGAGACTTTGGCAACACAGACCCCTACGGCGCCGGCATCCAGAAGCATCCTTGCAAATTCAGGGCTTTTCACTGTTTTCAAATGTGGTCTAACATTTACATTTTTCTGGCGGAATTTTGAGAAAAGACTATCCAAATTCTTGTCCACGAGATCCATATCGACCAGCAAGCACGGCGTGTCGACCAGATCTACCGAGATTCCTTTTTCTATTGTCGTCATGGACATGGTTGGCTTTTCTTCCCTCGCGCGCTCATTGAGCTTTAAAGCGGTCGTACATCTTTTTCACGTCGTCAAATCTTGAATCTTTGTACAGCAACTTTGCATAGCCTCGCAAGATTTCGCCGGTGTCCGGATCGCTACGCGGCTTTCCGGCTTGCAATGCAATTTCCAGAGACTGGTTGTACAGCGTTTCTGCATCCTTTCTTTTGTCTTGGAGCGTGTCAATCATTGCTAGGCGCGCCAGGATTTTGGCTTTGTCGATTCCATTGTCGCCACGCTTTTCAAGGACAGTTTGTGCTTTTTTATATAGTTCTGCAGCATTTGTAAGACTGCCGCGTTCGCGACTGTTATCGCCTAGTTTGATAAGCGCATTAAACAGTGTTTTTTCATCGCCGCTTTTCTCAGCAGCTGCAATGCTTGCCTTTCCTTCCTCCTCCGCGCGTGCAGAATTGGCTGCTACTGGGGGAAGAGGCACCCCATCTTTAATGACGTTGTAGTCAAAATTGAAAGCGATATCTACAGCGCGTGGTGCGCCTTTAGGTAGTGCCGGAAATGGAGCGGCGTTCTTTACTGCCGCCATCGCCGCTTCATTTGAGCCTGCCGAATCTGTATCACTGTCCATGCGAACATTTTCTACTTGACCGTTGCGGAGCAAGTGAAAACAAACGACCGTTTTTCTGGAGCTGCCTGTTCTGACAGGATGCCAGTTTTTCTTGATAGCGCGCTGCATCTCAGCCATGTATTCGCTGTAATCCACTTTGACGCCCTTGGGAGCAAACCCAAGGTCGCGGGCAACCGCATAGTCTTTCATAGCCATTTCCAGCTGTCCCAGCCGTTCGCGCGCCATGCCACGAAAATAGATAGCCTCAGCATTTTCGTCGTCCAGTGAAATAGCCTTGATAAGGTCTTTTATCCCCTCGTCATATCGCTTGAGCTGCAACTTGGCTTCGCCTCGATTGCAATAAGCATTGCTCAGTTGCATTTTCGAAGCGGGGTTTAGATCAATTGCTTTATTCGAGTCCTCTATCGATTCATTGCTTTGACCCAGATGCAGATGTGCATCCGCGCAGCTAATGTAAAGGTCGCAATTGCGTGGCTCTTTCTGGATTTTCTCTGAGTTTTCAGCCAGGCGTTTTTTCAAGAAATAAGTTTTTTCTGCATCAGCGAACCAAGGATCCGCGGTTTTATCCTGGTCATGCAAAGGACCTTCGCTTCCGACTCTTGGTTTGACGGTGGAATTTGAAGTTGTGCTTTCCGATGAACGTGTATTTGACGGCGAAATGGAAAAGGTGTCAGGAGGCGAAACAGGCGTCACATGGGTGTCAGGCGCCGGTGGCTCGTTGGCAGGGGAATTAGTGGGAGCAGGGGCATCTGTGCTGTCTCTGTGGTGTCTCTGGGGCGGGGTTAGTTGATAGCCGGCGCCGTACAAGCCCTGGGCTCTAGCGGGCGAGTACGGAGTTGCAGCCAAGATAACTTGCATCAGAAGCAAGCCGCACGCCAGGGGAGGTTTGAAACGCATTCCGGGTCCTCAGTCAGGCATCCGAGTTATTTGTACCCGTTGGAGAAAAGGTAACCTTAAATATTATCTGTCTGCTAAGACCTGCCAGATAACGAACTTAGTAGCCTGTTACTTTCTTGAAGGCCAAAACGCATTTCAGCAATTTTGCAGGACCGAAGCGGTAAATAAAATATCGGGGCTCCCAAATCGGGTCAAATTTTTGTTTGTATTTTTGCAGCCCTTTGTACGAGAATTTTTTGTTGAGGTGCTCGCACAATTGAAAAAGAGCGCGTTCCTTGAGCGAGGCGTCCGGGTTGTCCCCGACTCCTGAGAGGGCAGCCAATCCGAGATTGAAATAGCGATATCCACGCTCTTTGTAAGCCAGCAATAGTTTCAAAAATAAATAGTCCATGGTGCCCGAGGGCACTTCATTTCGGTGTCGCATCAGGTCGATGGTTATCTCCCCGGGATAGTAAGAACGCACTTCGTTGACGAAGGCGATTGACTTTCCTTCCGCGTTGTTCAAACAAATGAGTGGTGTCGTCTGAATATAACTCCTGTCGAAGCGACCGAGCGTAAAACTATGTTCTCCCCGGCCCGGAAGCGCCAGCCATTCATTTGAGATTGATTCAACCGTATCCATCAGTTCTGCGCTATGCGGCGGGTCATGCCGTACAAGCGTGAATCCCTTGAATTTGTTTTCCTTTCCTTTGAAGTCTTTTTTCTTGATTGTTTCAGTTGTGAATTTATCGATATCCACCCGCGCTTCTTCGCCGATTTTCACTTCGTCGAAACCCAGCGTTTTGTAGAGTTGCAGGCACTCCGGCTCTGCCTGCAAAAAACAAAGCAGCCAGCCGTTGTCTGTGACCCAGTCGACAAATTCTTGCAGTGCCGCCGGCAGTTCGTCCTCCGGACCAACCGGGTCGGCCAGTACCACGACGACATCATTGGCGACACCATATGAAACAAAGCAGTTCTTTGACTTGGAGAAGAAAAGCGACTTGTCCGGCATGGTCTTGTAGAAGTCTATCGATGATCTGCCGCACTTATCCGCGATAGCAAGTGCCAGTTTTCTTTCTTGCTCCTGAGTGGCGTAAATATATTTGAGCGGCTTAAACAGGCTGGTTACGATAAGGAATATTGTGGTGGCACCGGCGATATTTAGCGACTTGAGAAACCACTTCGCGTGATGGGTGACAGGCACCAGATCTGCGTTGCCCACCAGAAAAAACTCATCCATGGTGCGCCGAATCGAGTCCATGATACCGAAGTCGATTCCGAAATCCCGCTTGTCCATCAGGAAGAATCCGACCGTTCCGTAAACAATCGTCAGCAGAATTGTGCCGATGGAAACATAAATACCCTTGGTAATCGATTGACGTTCGCTCTTTACCGAGAAATCGGCTCTCAGCATAACCAGCAAAGTCGCCAGTCCTCCAAGCGCCCACACGCCTGCACCCAGATCTTTGTGCATGAGGTGCGTCCCGAGCGAGAGAGAAGTGATGGTTAAAGCCATAATCCATGCGGTTTTCTTGCGCTCACTCAGGTTGACAGCCAGATATGTGAGGATGAGACCAAAGCAGATGATCAGGCTCTTGGTTAGATGTCCTTCCAGCGGCAGATATGACGAGAAAGGACTATCCGAGATGTCGCCCTTGATGCCCAACCAGATATCCAGCAAGCCCACGCAAGCCGCCGAACCGGCTACCAGCTTGACGCCTACGCCTTCCAGCAGGGGTTCTTTTTCTATTGCAGGTGTAGCGGTCAAGGATGAGCCTCTGTGGTGTTTTCTTTTCCGGTCTGGGTGTTTGACTTTTGTATATCTATTGGATTTGTACCGCAAATATTGCCTGATCAACTGTATTTCAATCAAAGAATATCAAACAGTGCGTGTAAACTAGTTGAGAGAGAAGGAGAGTCTCTTTGAAAAAAACGATCTTCAGAACTGAGAGCAAACATATGACGCTTCAGACATTTCTGGAGAGTTTGTGCTGCGAAATTCAGTTTGAAACGCGGTTTCAGTTAGCGTCTGTCGAAACCATAGACGCGCTGGTTGAGAGCGCCGGTCAATTGGCGAATCATCTGATACAGCTGATTAATACGAACTCACAGCAGTTCGAGATAGATTGCGGGCATCACTACTCGACGCAAGTCTATGAGGTGGTTAGAAAATTTGTTGTCAGACTGCTTGCTGAGCATTGCGACAGGTCTCTAGATTTTAGAGCGTTTGTAGATGCCTATGAATTTCTTCTCGATCAAAGGCTGGCAGGAAGTGCGGGTTGTTTCAAGCTGGTCACTTCGAAAAACGAAAAACGTAAGCGCGGCGTCTTCTACACGCCTGATGCGCTGGCAAGAGAGTTGACGATTGGCGCTCTTCTGCCTCTAGTATTGTCGCGCAAGCAAGGGTCTGATGTGCAGATGCGGACAGCGATTCCATCGACTCCAAACGCACTGGTATCGGTTGAAAAATTGCTCGGACTGAAGATTGTCGATCCGGCTATGGGGGCAGGAACATTCTTGTTGTCTGCTCTTGAGGTTGTGACGGAGTGCGTGCTCACAAAAATTCAAGTCGATAACCATCAGGAAGACTGGCGTGCACTGAATGGTGCTATTGAGAGTTTCAGTGAACTTCAGGGCGGTGCAGGACAACTGAAGTCACTACCGACGGACAAGCTAAACCAATTGATAATGCAAGCAGTGTCGCTTCAGTGCCTCTATGGTTTGGACGTTGACGATGCAGCTGTAGAATTGTGCAAAATTGGCATTGCAAAACGTTGTCAGCTTCCTGTAACCGATGCTTCTCAGAGATTCAGAAATCTGCGCCATGGCAACGCTTTGATTGGCATGTGGGGAACGCCGAAAATTGAATCTCAGATTTTCTCGAAAGTAAAATCTCAGAGCCTGAGTGAGAAAGAACGCCGCGACCTGGTTTGCATGAGCTTTTTTAGCGGGTTGGCGGACTCTATTGAAAATCCTCTTGCCTGCAGGAGCGACATCGCCAGGTTGAACTTCTTCCACTGGGACCTTGAATTCTCGGATGTTTTCTCAGGGGACAATCCAGGTTTTGATCTGGTTTTGACAAATCCTCCCTGGGAAATTGAAAAGGCCAATTCGAGGGAGTTTTTCTCACGATATGATTCTGAGTACATGGAACTCAGTAAGCAAGCCGCTCTGCGAAAACAAAAGCAGCTTTTGCTGCAGGATAAAACGCTTGCGGAGGAATGGAAGTATTACGTTGCCTATCATGATGGGGTAAGCGAATTTCTCCAGCGCGCCGCCGGCACGCTCTATGAAACCAATGATGACGATGCGGCAATGCCGTTTTCACATCAAGGTGGCGGCGACTCTAATTCTTACAAATTGTTTTTAGAACTTGGCTATTACTTGTTGAAGAAAGACGGTGTGATGGCGCAGATAGTGCCGTCTGGAATCTACAGCGACAAGGGTGCGACTGGCTTGCGTCGCCTCTTCATGGAGAAATGCCGCTGGTTATTTTTGCATGGATATCATAATCGTGAAGGACTTTTCTCAATTCACAGATCATTCAAATTTTGCACGCTGGCGATCGTAAAAGGTGGACGAACCGAGCGCGTCAACTGTTCATTTTTGCGCTTAGCGGCGGGTGAATTGAAAGAAGATGCAGTCTCATTGAATATCGAAACAATCAAACGCCTGTCTCCTGAGAGTCTTGCCTTTACGGAATTTTCGCATGCATCCGACCTAAGCCTGATTGAGAAATTGGCTGAGAGATGTTCCCCATTGGCGGCCCTGTGTCAGGGCAAGACTGAAATTGAGGGAACGGATGACTTTTCGATTTCATTCAGACGCGAATTCGACATGACCAATGATTCTGGCCTGTTTGTCGACAGGTCGGCGGCGCAAAAAGAAGGTTATGTGCTCGACAGCTTTGGTCACTGGCTGAAAGGGCGCTGGCGTTCGATTGATGAATTCAACTCTCGCCACCCAGGTGAGTTTGCCATTTCTGCAGATGGGAACGCCGCGCTTGCCATAGATGATATTGGGCGTGTTCTTTTGCCAGTTTATGAAGGAAGGATGATTGGGCAATACGACTGGGCAAAGAAGGCTTGGCTTGAAGGAAAGGGGCGTCGGGCCGCCTGGGGCGAACTTTCTTTTGACGAGAAGAGAATCCTGCCACAATACTTGCTCAAGCTGGAAGACTATCTCGCAATGCAGCCCGAGCGAGGTGCCAAGATTGCTTATCTTGCCGTCGGAGCCGCTACCAATTCTCGCTCCTGTATAGCTTCGATGATTGGTGACTGGCCTTGCGGAAACGCGGCGCCGGTTCTTTCAACCGGCAATGGCGGCGCCGGCAGTTATGAACAACTTGCCGCACTATTAGCCTGTCTCAACAGCTTCGTTTTTGACTACCTCCTGCGCATGAGGCTTTCAGCCAATAACCTCAATTGGTTTATCTTGAAGGAATGCCTGGTTCCCGATCTGAGCAAGATTGCCGGAAGCCGTGAGTTATACAGCGCAGTTTGCGAGTTGAGCATGCATGAAGCCTTGCTTGCAGAAGGGGTCGGTTATGGCAATACAACAATGGCGGAGAACGGGAAGATGCCTGCTCTTTCCCACGCCAGAAGGATGAAACTTCGTGCTTTTGTTGAAGCTGTTATTGCCGATGCTTATTCAATAGATGAGGCTGATTGTCAGCTGATCCTGAGGGGCTGTCTGCTTGATACTACTGAATCTGCGGCTGCAAAAACATCATCAATCGATAAAGGATTTCATCGAATAGATGTGCATTTGCCGGCGGATTTGAGGGGTCCATCCCTTTTTCTTGCCAGCCTTAAGTACTTGAGAGATAAGGGCGCTCAATGGCTATTCGATCACCTGGACAGTGACGATGTATTGTTTTCCAGAGACTATTTGGAGCGTTGTTATCCACGACCAGTTGCGCCGTTTGATTTAGATCAGATACCAAATATGATGCCGTATATGGTGCCGGGTGATGTTTGTAACCCGGCATTTGCAAAGCTTTCAACCCTGACTGACGGGCTGGACCGGAGACTGCTCATGTCTAGAATCCGGGGCAGCGGATTATATGCCCCAACTCCGCCGAAAGTGCCGAAAGCAGGCACTCTTGGGACTCGTGCATAGCTATAAGCTGTGGCTTAAAGACTAAGGTTAGCGGGAATAGTTAATAAGCAAATATAGATACGCTTACTTTTATCTGACGCTTGGCTTAATATTCACGCTAGCTGGAGACTCTTTTGGATCCTGAAGAGAACGAGTTTTCGATTGAGGAAGACAAAACCCCGCGCGCGGGTCCGCCGCCTACGGCTCAGGATTTAGCGGGGGATGGTGCCTCTGCTCGAATCAAAAAAGAAGAGCAGCCCATGACCATCGTCGCAGATTCCCTGGTCGGAGAGATTCTCGATGGGAAGTACGGCATTGTAAAAAGTCTCGGCATTGGCGGTATGAGCGTCGTATATCAAGCCAGAGACCTTTCTCTGGGCAGAAATGTAGCCATTAAGATGATGCCTCTGCAGTCAGGGCACACCACCCAGGATTTGCCGCGCTTCCAACAGGAAGCGCAGACAATCAGCAGACTCAAGCATCCCAATCTTGTCACTGTGTTTGAGTTTAACATCAACACGATACCACCGTATTTGGTGATGGAGTACATCGAAGGCAAGTCGCTTGCCGAGGTGCTTTCCAGCGAGGGACCACTTGGTCTGGAACGCGGAATCAGCGTCTTGCGTCAGATGTGCAGTGCATTGACCCATGCGCACGAAAATGGTGTCGTGCACAGAGATCTCAAACCGGCCAATATTTTGCTTCAGAAATTGCCGAGCGGCGAGGAAGTCGTCAAAATTGTGGATTTCGGCATTGCCAAAATCGTTCAGCAAGATAATCCTGATGCACAGAATTTTACTCGCTCCGGAGAAATTCTCGGCAGCCCCCTCTATATGAGCCCCGAGCAATGTCAGGGCAAGAAACTCGATCATAGATCCGACATTTATTCGATGGGCTGCGTTCTTTATGCAATCTTCGTCGGGGCACCGCCTTTTCAGGGGCCGACTGCGTTTGAAACCATTCAAATGCATTTGCACGAGCAGCCTGATTCGATCAGCAACAGACGTCGAGATCTGCCCTATGCGATGGAGCTTGACTCTGTCTTGTTTAAGGCGATGGCCAAAGAGCCTGTGCAGCGCTATCAGACAGTGAATGAATTGGACGAAGCCCTGTCTAAGATCGGATTGGAAGAAGAGATGGTCGGTTTTGGCGCTCTCAAAGCCATGATCGATCTCGGCTTCAACCGGGCTGCCGCCAAGAAAAGCAGAGGCATGCCAATCAAGATTTTCTGGTTAATGTTCGCAGTCAGCGTCTCCATTGGCGGCGTTGCCCTCTGGCATGCCCTGGACCGATATTTCGCAGAAGACAGCGTCAAGAGCTGGCCCGAAATGGACTTGAGTGGACAGCAGGCATTCGACGCTGGTGATTATACGCGGGCTGGTGCTTTTTTCACTTTGGCACTGAAGCAGGCTCAACGCTCAAACAATGCCACGCGTGTAAGTTCAACACTCGAAGAGTTGATCGATCTCAACTTTGTTATAAACAAGCAGGACAAAGTAGCGGAATATGAAAGCCAGCATGATAATTCTCCAGAAGAGACACAAATCGGTCTGCGCACCTATCGTATCGTTGATATCGCCCAGACTTCTCTTGCTGAGTTGGAAAAGCAGATGAATGCGCTGCCCGCATCAGGACCACAGCGAGCGGCTATGGAATTAAAGTTGCAGCGAAAATTGGCTGTTGTTTTAGGAGATTGCAGGCAACTGCTTGTGAGAAAAATAGACAATCACCAATTTACTATCATTCATGGTCCGAATGCACTTCGATGCCTGGAGATTCTAACTACGGCTCGCAAGATCTGCAAGAAGCTCACCGGGGAGCAACATGCTCTATACGGGCGGGTTTTGCATACATTGGCTCTGGCATATTTGGCCACCAGCCAGCCGGACCTGGCGGAAAAATGTTTTGAATCCGCCGAGAGTCTGTTGAAGAATTCTCCAACCGTATCTCCACTCGAGAGAGCCGATTATCTCAATGATGCTGCACACTTTTTCCAGTTGCACGGCAATTCTGATAAGGCAATTCAGGCTCTGCAAAAGGAATTGGAGTTGGCTGGGGGGCCGGAGTCAAACAGCGCCATTGCCGGTTCTATCTGTTTTCAAATTGCCGAACTCTACAATTCCAAGGGCGATGTTGCGCAGTCCAAAAAATATGCTCAACAATCTCTGGAGATCTTGGAGAAGACACAAGAAAAAGAGTTGGTTGTAACACATTCATTCCTGCGTCTCTATATGAAGGATTATCAGGGTGCTCTAAAGCCGGCTCAGGAGGCACTTGTCGAAAGCGAGAAAAAGGAGAGCAAAGACTATTGGGAACTTACCTCACTGCTTGCAATTATTTCATCGTGCTACGTCAATGATCCGGCCACAGCCCCGAAAGCCATTCCTCTGCTGAAGCGGGCGGCAGCGATTAACTGGAGGTGCGAGGAACCGTTTGCCTATGTCCGTCGCTTGCAGTGGCTGGCGAAGACTTATGCTATATGCGGAATGCAACAGGATGAATTGAAGGCCTATGAAGACCTGATCAAGACTGCCGTCAAGCTATATGGCAGCAGAAGCCCTGCCCTGGCTGCCCTCTATAAGGATATGGCAGTCGCGCAGATCAAGTCCGGTGACAAGGACGGAGCAGAAAGCAGTCTGAACAAGGCGATTGCCATTTTAGAGCATAGTCCCTCTTCCGGTTTACTCATGAAGGAGTCGCTGGAAATTCTCTCGGATGACGTCAGGCAACTCGGACGGACAAAGGACGCCGATGATTTGAAGGCGAGAGCGGCAACGATAAAGACCGATTCTGCTCCCGCAAAGCCAGAGCCCGATATGAATTGAACCGAGACAATGCATGAACCGAGATAAGAACTGAGCCGAAACAAGAATTGAAAAACGATAAGGCA
Source organism: uncultured Candidatus Obscuribacterales bacterium (assembly GCA_964531315.1). Classification (GTDB taxonomy): domain Bacteria; phylum Cyanobacteriota; class Vampirovibrionia; order Obscuribacterales; family Obscuribacteraceae; genus QKMZ01. The sequence goes on from CAZHEZ010000039.1 coordinate 21,453, forward strand.
GAATAAGTTAGGTCTGGCTCCGGGGCGCTTTCAGGGTTAACCCTATCGATTCTCGTTGCTATTCGGGTTAAATTGGCGAGGCTGGTTTTTCCAGCACTTACTAACAAACAAAACTAGTTACAGAGCAAGCACCTCATCGAGTTGCTGCACGGCTTCAGCAATTGTCGCCGTGTCCTCGATGATGCGCGCTGCTTGACCATGAGTGGAGTAACTCATATGAGCGACGATAACAATGAAGATCCAGGCCTGACGCCTGAGGGTGAAGATCATATCGATGATGAAAATCTATTCGATGATGAAAATTCAATGGAAGAAGAACCGAAAGTTGCAGCGACAGCCGTGGCAGTGGCGGATCGAAATGGACGAAACCGCAACGGCAAAAAACAAACGCCGCAGAACGCTAAGGCCCAACGAAAAGATGCGGCAGCCGAGAAGAACTCCAAAGCTTCGACAAGCAGTTCCAACCATTCACCTGAAGATACCGAAAGCGATACCGCTTATATTGATGATGAAATCGCGGCAAGACGACCGCAAATTGCCAGGCTGAAAATCAATTGGCGCTGGCGGCCGCCATTCAGTTTTCATGATCTTTGCGTCTTCTGCCTCGGGGTCTTAATCCCGGCTAGCATGCTGTTAGTCGGCTCGGCCTTTGCCGCCAAGCGATTGACGCTGGTTCTTCTCAATCATCCGCTGGAGACAGCCGTTCAGCTCTTCTTTGCACTTCTGATTCCACTTGCGAATTACAGAATGTGGCGCTCGCTAAAACGCGACGATCATCGATTTTCGCCCGTAAGAGGCATTCTTTCCGGTGCTGCTATTGGCACCGCGCTGACAATATGTGCAGTGTGTACGGCCTCTTTGATAGTCGGTTGTGATACTTTGCAATCGAGAATCGGCACATCCTTTGAGACGGGATTCACATTCCTGAATTCCTTCACCTTCGTGTCGATGTTGGTGGCGATTTACCAGGTAAATCGTTTTCGCCTGGCCCGCGACTTTAGAGCGTCGCGCGCCCAGATTGTGATGTTTTCGACCATTGGAGTGATAATCTCCGTGGCCGCATTGTGCGCCACAGAAGCCAAATCATTTTATGTTCGCTTTGCCGAAAAGAGCGCCGTCTCCAATGAAAAGGTAGAACGGCAACGAGGTCTGCGCGTTCTTAGAACGCTCAATATCGAGCGGCAGCTTCGCATGGAGTGCACTGATGACAGAGCGGCCGGATTGTCAGGATTGTTTGTTCCGATCAAGTTGACCACACAAAGGCAGCTTTACTTTGCCGTCACCGGCAAACCGTTCAGAGATGTGAACACTGGCGATCTATCGGCAATGTCCGATGACTATTTGCGCCGGCACGTAGTGGGAGAACCGGTTAAAGGTCTGACATTGGTGCGCTCTCTTGTCAGTGGTGCGCTCAGCCCGACTACCTTGACGTCGACTGTCAACTGGACCTATGTCCTTAAAAACGAATCCGCTGAAGCACAAGAGGCCCGCGCTGAAATTGCATTGCCCGATGGCACCGCAGTCACCGGTATGACGCTCTGGATCAACGGAGAAGGCAGTGATGCGCGTATTGCCGTGTCGGTGAGCGAGCCTGGTCAGGGCGAGCAAAGCTGGGTGCAAGCCGATCACAACTGCCCGGCCATGCTCACTCCTATTGGTCATGGTCGGTTCTTATTGCACTGCTATCCGGTGGAGCAAGATGAAGAGTTGAAAGTGCGTCTGACCATGGTCGTGCCTCTTAAGGCTGAAAGCGCTTCACAAGCGACCCTGCCTGTACCGCGCTTTGTAGCCACCAACTTCACATTGGAAGGAGAGCATTTGCTCAGGCTTAAATCACCATTAGTGCTCAAAGCGCACAGCGCTAATTTAAAACCGTCACTGAGCACATCAGGTCAGCACATAATTGCCGGACCACTGACCAAAGAGGAGTTGAAAGGAAGTGAGATAGGTATCTCTACACAGCTGCCGGCCAAAATGGAACAGGTGGCAGTGTTCGACATGATTTCTACAAAATTGAAAGAACAGGAGGAGAAAGAAAAAATCAAGCGTAAACACGAACAAGAGCTTGCCGCCCAGGCTCGCGTCGAAGCGGAACTTCAAGAGGAGGAAGGTAAACCGCAGCAAGTCGTGGTAATGATTGATGGCTCCCGGGGAGTGCGGCAGCAATTGGAGGATGTTGCCCGCGTCCTCAAGCCGGGAGCTAAGGCGAAGAAAAAAGCCATTCAAGCATTGAAGAAGGGACAGGTGGCGAACCGCTATGTCGTCGAGACAATCAAGCCGATTTGCGTGAAGCCACCTAAGAACCTGATTGTGGTTCTGGATGGATCGTCCGCTCTGGCCGATCAAACCGAAGAGATCAAACAAGCACTGCTGAGTGTGCCAAAAGGAGTGATCACATCCGTCATGGTGGCATCCGACGAGCAGCAGAAGGTGGTGGAGCCCCTGTGTGTGGGAAGTGGTATCAAATTGATCACGGACATGAAATTCCTCGGTGGACAAGACAACTTGCAAGCCGTTGTGAAGGCTTCCGAGATTGCCGGTGAAAGCGCCAACGGTGCAGTTCTCTGGATACACGGACCACAACCGGCCTTCAACCGCGAGATCTACATCATGTCGCAATACTCGAATGTTCCTGCATTCTACGAATATTCGATCGACAGCGGAGAGACTGATACGCTCGAATTTTTCAAGAATCATTCGGAGATTGGTCCATTCACCCAAATTCCCAAGGGCGCATCCATGGGCAAGGATATAGCAAACTTCCTTTCTCGCTGGCGCAGTGACCGCATCAACTATGCAGTTGCTCTGGCGGAAACGACTGAGAAGCCGACCTGCCGAATGGCCACGCCTAAGGAAGCAGCAGAATTGATGGCACTGCGCGCCAATGCATACTGCGAGCAATTGCTCTCAGAACGCAAAGCTGCTCGCGCTGCTAGAATTGCCGCCACCTACGGATTGGTGACTCCGGTCAGCTCAGCCATTGTGCAAACAGCCCTGCCCGGAACCAACCTGACTTTGGGCGCACAACCGGAATCCTCTCAGACCAGCGACGAAGATGCTCCTCGTCTGCAAGGTGCCACCAATGGAACAATCGGGCCGCAAGGCGCGGATGCTACTTACGTGACCGGCATTAATACTGCAGGTACCGTGCGGGTAAACAATCTCGCCAATCTGGAAGCATTGCTCAACATCTTCAGCAATCTCATCGAAATGGGTGGTTTGTTACTCGGATTCGCTTTGATTATGCATGGAATATTCCAGCGCCAGGTGGTGCTGCAGTTGCCGGGGTTGAATGCCTGCCTGACTTCTGCCCACCGCATCGGCTACGGCATCGCCATCATGATAGTGGCTTCGTCAGTGCCGGGAATCGTAAATTGGTTTGTCTCCTCAGCGCGCGACGCCAATATGTTCAGCTAAAGACAGAACGTTTTCATACGAAGGGCAACACAGGGAGGGCGAAAGTCCTCTCTGTTATTTTCTGCATTGAGTGGCTAATCCGTGTGGCCGCTCTTCAGCAGTTTGTCGACGACCTTATATGCCAAAAAGAGCATTGCGCCCCAGAGTATGAATTGCCATCCCGGATGGTTGGCAAAGTGGTTGTAGACTTCGACAATGAATTTCGCCAGCATGAAAAAAGGATTGTCGTCCCTCATTTCAGATGCGGAAATCGGCAGCGCCAGACGACCGTTTTGAGGCCAAATGAAAATTCCGAAGACGCCCACAATCAGGTAGATAATGATGTCGTGTCCGTCGATCGGCGCTCGATCGGAATCGGATGTTTTGAAGCTTGGCAGTGACTTTGTTGGTGACTCTGGTTTTTCTATTGTGATGCTATCCGTGTCTAATTGAATTCCATCAATTTTTCGATGGTTCTCCATAGCTGGTTTTGATTCGGAGTCACTCTCAAGTTTGCCCTCGCCACCGGTAACTTCATTGGAACTGCCTGTATCGACGACAGACTTCTTTTTTGCTTTTGACTTGTCTGCAGCGACTTCTGCGGCTGGTTTGCCTTCTGCTTCTTTTTCAGTCAGGACAACTTTGTCGGCTGACTTTGCCTCTGAAATTTTGAAATCCGGCGTTTTAGTCTGAGGTAACTTGTCGCCCGCTTTTTCTGCTGGAGATCGTGCCTCTGGGTTTTTGTCACCCTTGTCGACGACTGCCGCTTGAGCCGGGCTGTGTGCCGGGTTTTTACTCGTATGCCCGGTAACGGAGCCGACCAGAGTGATTTCTGCTTCTGATTTACTGGGTGTCTTTTTTAGACTATTTAACTGAGCGGCGATTTCCTTGGCTGTGGAAAAGCGCTTTGTCGGATCCTTTTCCAGACAGCGCATGACCAGATCGGCCAGTCCTTCGGGCAACGGAGACTTTGTTTTAAAAGAAGAAACATGCTCGGGTTGCTGAGCCAAATGCAGCGCCATGGTGGCCGCGGCGTTGATGCCGGTAAAAGGAAGATTGCCTGTCAAAGATTCGAACATAACGCAGCCAAGACTATAGATGTCGGAGCGTGCATCAAGCGCTTTACCCTCGATTTGCTCCGGACTCATATAGCAAGGGGTGCCGACAATGTAGCCTGCTTTTGTCAGCTTGGTCTCCGCCCTGTCGTTATGGACTGCGATGCCGAAATCGAGGACCAGAGCATGCAATTCGCCATCTTCAGAGTCTATCAGCATGATGTTGCTCGGCTTAATATCCCGGTGGACGATGCCTTTGGAATGTGCGTGCTGAATACCGCGTGCAACCTGGTCGAATATATTTATGAATTGATCGCAGTCGAGTGACTGATTCTTGATGATGTATTCTTCAAGAGATTCGCCCTGTAGAAAATCCATGACGAAATAGGGTTGATCCTTTTCCGTCAAGCCGACATCATGCACGGCGACAATATTTCTGTGGGTCAGACCGCCCTGCGCTTTTGCTTCGCGCATGAATCTCTTCTTCTTAACCGGATCATCGAGAGCATCAGTAAGCAGTACTTTTATTGCCACTTCTTTGTTCAAAGCGGTATGAATTGCTTTGTACACGGCACCCATGGCACCTGAGCCCAGGTGAGAAAGGATCTCGTATTTTTCGCCGATTACCTTGCCGCGAATCAGTTCCGGATCGCTCTTCTTGCCGGCATCCGTTTCTAAAGTTTTTTCAGCATTAGGCTGCGCGTCATCACCACGGGCGGTGTTGCCCGAATCGGGATCCCGCTCATCTTTACGCTTGGCGCACATTTTCTATCCGCTTATGCCGAAGCCGACGCCAGTTTGCCTGGCTCTTTCTCGTCTTCATCGGAAGGATCAAGGCTGTAGCCTTTTAACCATCCGTTGGATGTGTGGATGGAAGAGCGGAGCGCTTCCGAGCTGCCCTCGTTGAGCGCCACTTCCTTGTACATGGCCAGCAGCTGCAACGTCGTTAACATGAGGACGTTTTTCTTGCTGGCGTAGTCGGCCAATTCACCGGAATAATCGCTGTCCGTAATCTTCGGCGGCGGTTTGTCTTCCGCTTGCGCGGCGATCAAGATGCCCTTTGGTTCAGCCCCCTGTTCGCACCAGAATCTCGTCTGTGCGATCGAGAGCTGACCGAGATGAGTACGCTCGGGCAAACCGGGCGTCCAGATAATTCTGCAAATCGAGACTTTGTCGTCTGATTCAAGACGCAGCTCTTGCTTGTCGTCTTCGACGATTTTGACGCGCCAGCCAAGACGAGCCAATACTTTTCCGCAGGCTTCCACGAGGTCTTCGCCGGTCGCGGTAAGCAAAGTATTACGCAAGCTCTTGGTTGCGGCGAGCCGGTTTTCGACTTCCTTGATTTTGTTTTGAGCATTGCGAACTTGCTCGTTAAGATTGTCGAGATCCTTCACCAAAAGGTTCAGCTCGGAAGCAAAGTATTTGCTGCACCAGTCGGGGACTTTCGTGTCTTGCATTGTATTTCCGCTCCATGCTCCGTTTTTGGTCTTCTCAACTATCTCTTGTTCGAACACTTGGTTGGCAATCAGTTCGGCTTCTTCGTGTCTGTCCTTAGAAGACTTATCATCGTGTGTCTTTTCTTCCTTCGAACTCGACTCTTTATCTTTGGATTCCGCAGTCTCCGCCGTTTCTTGTACGGCATCAGCCATTTTGTCGAGAGTACTCTTTGAAACGGCTTCCGAGTCACTCTCCTCTTTTTCGGATGGACCGGGACTGAAGTCCTCGTCATTGCCTTTCGGCTTATCTTCGGAATGAGCTTCGGACTTGTCTTCGGACTTGTCTTCGGGCTCTTTGTCCGCGCTCTCCTCTGAATGACTTATTTTATCGCTAGTTGAGCTATCTTGATCTTTGTTGTTGCTGCTTTCCTTCTCGTTGGAAGTTTTGTCAAGATTGCCGTTGTCATCGGAGAATAGCCCTTGAAGATCCTTCTCTGACAGCTCTTCTTCTTCTTTCTTGCTCTTTTTGCCTTTGTCGTTGCTTTCCGCCTCTTCAGCTTTCTCTTTGACGGCGTCGGATTTGTCTTTATCTTTTGGTTGATCGTCCAGTTTGGAAACTTCAGATAAGGACTCGTGTTCGAGTGCTTCCATCAGCATGGAAGCGGTAATTTGCATGCCATCTTCTTTCTTTTGAGATGACTCGTCCTTATTGGCAGTTTCCTTATCTTCTTTGTCTTTAGCTTTGTCGTTGTTTTTGTCATTAGTGACGTCGGAATTCGATTTGGCGTCAGCATCTTTAGAGTCTTTGCGATCTTTTGAGTCTTTAGAACTTTCAGATTCTTTAGAGTCTTTAGTGTCCTTCGCGTCCTTTTGGTCGTTTTTATCTTTCTGGTCTTTTTGATCTTTAGCATCGGACTTTTCGTCCGATTTTTGGTCGGATTTCTCTTTCTCTTCCGGCTTCTCAGATTTTTCTTCCGATTTGCTAGCCGGCTTGTCGTTTGCTTTTTCTTTGTCCTTGGGTGCTGCCGCCTTGTTTTTCTCTTCGCTCTCAGCGTTTTCCTTGGCTTTGGCTTGTGCCAGAACTTCCTTGAGCGAAGTCATAGTGGCGATGTCGGTTTCTCTGGTCGGCGCATATGGTGACGTTTTTTCGCCTGCGCTCACTTTCATTTCTTGCGCATCGATCGTTTCGATGTCCACCGGTGCAAATTGGTCCGGCGCCGAGCCGACAACCTGATTTTCAATCACGAACCAGAACAATGACACGCCCACTTTTAAGACGTCGCCGTCGTTGATGGGAATTGGTCCGGCTATTTGGTTGCCGTTCAAAAAGGTTCCGTGCCGGCTCTTGCTGTCCTGCACCATGTATTGGTCGGCATCTTTAGTGATGACGAAATGAAATCTGGAAATTGATTGGTCGCCCGAGATGACGATGTCATTCAAATCGTCGCGACCTACTTTGCATCTGGGTGTAGTAATTGGAATTTTGCGATTGGAGACCAGGTCGACCAAGAAAGCGGTCGGCAGGTCGGCGCCGTCGCCGCCGTGTTGAAGATGCAATTTATCGGTCAAATCCGAAACCTTGACGTCAGTAACCGTGCAAAACGGGCAGACTTCTTCGGTGTGTGAGCGCTTGCATACTGCGCAAGTTGTGGCCATAACGTTTCCTTCCCGAAAGGTGGATTCTCCACCCCCCACATAGCGGCTGCTGCTATGCCATAAAAATAGCAGCTTCTATATGTCACTCATTAAATGTGCCACGACGATGAGAATATAAACCTGGCTTGGCATCCCTTGACGGCGCCTGCTAAAGGGTTTGCCGCCCCTGGCGCGACCGATAATCCGCTCTCGTTATTGCCTGGCTTAGGTTTCCGCGTGCTTGCCGGCCTGAGGGTCGGGTCAAACTGGGCAATTAAGGCATTTCATCCATTTTTGGGCGCTTGACCGGCTTGGAATCCATCCCGCCCTCCTCCGAAAGACCCAAATCCTGGTCTCCGAGCATCATTTCAACTTCGGATTTCACCTTTTTGTATCCCAGGATAGGTTTGAATTCGTCCTTGGTGATGTTGCCCTTGGTGAGCTTTACGGTCTCCCATATGCTGTTAAATTTGCCGTTTTTCTGACGTAAAGTGATGCTTAAGGGTAGACCTTCCTCGGCAGGAATGCCAAAAATCTTGCCCATCAGTTCGGTGAACTGCTTGGGCACGCAGGGGTCTTTGGCCACCCACATCTCGGCTTCTCTGAGGGTTACGCCCTGGGTTGAACCAGACTTTGCCGGCGGCGATTTCGGTTTTTTCTGCGCGCCAGGCGGCATGCCCGGGGCACCCGGCGTACCGGGCGGAGCCTGCTCATATGTGGCCATGATTATGTACTGCCGGGTTTGGAGCCCATGAATGGTTTTGGTGTTGTTCGTCTTTTCCAGCTTGAGCTTTGTTTTCTTCTTGGCTATGGGCATAAACGACTGCCGTTTGGTCCATTCGTCATAGGGCATGTCCATGTAGCACTCGGTACTGGTGTTGTAGATTTGAGCATTCCATTTGGGCGAGGTTAAAATCCAGGTAAGTCCCATCCGGTCGGACTTTACGCGAATTCCTTCCTTGCACATCTGGCAGGAGAGAGTGCCTGCATAGTTGCTGCTCGCCTCCACTCGATAGCCGGGCGAACCCGGTCCGCTGGCCGCTGCCGGCTGAGCGCCCCCCTTTGCCGCGGGCACGGGGGTGGTATTTTTCGACTCTACGGGGGCCGCAAGCAGCAATGCCTGAGCGACAAGACCGAGAGACAACAGCTTTTCTTTAGCCAAAATCGCCAAGACTCTTCACCGACTGGAATTTGGTCCGATTTACCCTGGGTATATGTATAAATTATAGGATAACAGCTATTCGGAATCGGCTACGAATTTAAGGCAGTTGTGGTATCCCGGTAGAAGTCGGCAGTGATACTGCCTGTGGAGTCATCACATTAGCAAACCGAGTTGATTTAACGTGCCGGAAAAAGATAAGGACAGTTCCAATAAATTCGACACGCCTGTCGCTTCCGATGCAACCGCTGGTGGTGACGGACAGGGGCAGGCACCCGGTCCACGGAAAATGGATCCCGCTTTCATAAGAGACAATTTTTTCTCTCTTTCAGCGCTGGATGAGATTGATGATGAAGACGATGAGAATGACGATCTGGACGATTTGTCGGAATTTACCCGCCAATTCGTCGGCTCTGTAATTCAAAATAAATATGAGGTTGAAGAACCGATCGGCCGCGGCGGCATGAGTTCCGTCTACAGGGCCCGCGCCCTGGCCAGCGGGGGAAAGGTCGCATTCAAGGTAATGCACGCACATTTGCTGGACAATCCCGCCAATGTCAGGCGATTTCGCCGAGAGGCGCAGGCCGCCAACAAAGTGCGGCATCCTCATGCCGTCAAAATATTTGACGTTGGTGTCACTCCCAATGGCAGTCCGTACATCATTATGGATTACCTGGACGGTCCTTCTCTTTCCGATGTTATCGCCAAGGAAGGCAAACTGCCGGTCGAAAGATGTCTGAAAATTTTTATTCAAGCCTGCGAGGGAATGTCGCATGTGCATGAACTTGGCGTCTTGCACCGCGACTTGAAGCCGAGCAATATCGTGCTCGTCAAAGAAGGAGATGAAGAGGATTATGTGAAGGTGGTCGACTTCGGTATTGCCAAAGTGCTGGCTGAAGAAGCCCGCAGCACTTTGAGTAAAACGCCGACCGGACATGCCCTGGGCAGCCCGCCTTACATGAGCCCCGAACAATGCCGTGGTGTTGTCGTCGACAAACGCGCAGACGTTTATTCCATGGGCTGTCTCATGTATGAGGCCTTGACCGGACGAGTGCCTCTGGAAGGAGAAACGATCGTCGAGACGATGTACAAGCAGGTCCATGAACTGCCCAAGAGCCTGGACGGCGTCGAGGCCGATGTACGACTGGTGGGGCGCCTCGAGAAAATCCTATTCAAGGCCTTGAGCAAAGAGCCCAATAATCGGCAGCAGTCGATGGATGAGCTCAAGCACGAATTGGAAGCGATTACAGCCAATCAGACCAGCGGATTCAAATCACTGGCTCTTGTTTCGCGTGAAATGCATGAAGTGCGGCGGCGCATTTTCAATGTTTTAGGTTCTTCCAAGAAGCTGGTCATCAGCTTACTTTGCGTGGTTGCAGTTGTGGTTGTTGCCGGTGTGGCCATGTATTCACCCCTCTATGGATTGGGCGCCGATCCAAGCGCCACCGATCGCGAAATCGCCATCGAGCAACCACGCTCGTCCTACGCATCCAATCCCACCGATTTCAAAGTCAAGGAAGAATATTTCCGCACCAGACGTAAGTTCGCGCACCAGACCAGCGGACAGGACAGTGCCCAGGGTTTGTCGGTAGAAAGAATGATCGCCGACTTTTATAAATTGGCCGGGCGCTATAACGAAGCACAACAGCATTATCAGATGAGCCTGCAAATAGCAGCCAACATGGGTCTGGGCAATTCATTGGAAGCTGAGGAATTGTGGCTGGAATGTGGACGATGCACCATTTTGAACGGCAAGTTTCAGATTGCCCAAATCAGTGGTGCCAGCGCCTTGGCCGACCTCGAGACTCTGGGCAAAACCGGTGGTCAGGACAATCTCAAAGCACTGGCCATTTTGGTGGACGCCTACAGAGGACAAAAGCTGTTGGCCAAAGCGGATGATGCTGCGCTTCAGTTCATGAAAATCTGGCAGAGCAGCGGTCAAAGTATGCTGTTGAGCAATGAAATGGGCTATCCATGCTATTCGGTAGCGGAACATCTCCGGCAACGAAATTACTACGACATGGCCGAGCCTCTATTCAAACAAGCAGCGGCTTGTTTCCGAGAAAATGGCGACAAGGGCCGCTACAACTATGCCATTGTTTTGAATCAGCTTGGCCTTGTGGAAATGGCGCGCGGCAAAGCTGACCAGGCAAAGAAATATTTCGAAAAAGCGATAGCTTTCTTCACGAAAGCAAAAGGCAAAGAAGACATCTCCGTAGCCAAGGTATTGTTCAATCTCGTGGATGCGGAGACGAAGACTGGCGATGTAATAAAAGCTGTGGCCGATCGAGCGACCGCACGGCGGATTTGGAACGATTGGGAGCAAAGCAGTCACGAAGCGTCCATGCCCTGATCGCATGACATCCGGTTTCGGCTGCCCTTTGCGCATTAATCCGCAACCTTAATTAAGCCAGTGCCTGGGGCTATCTAATTCATATAGCTGAACTTCCTTTTGAGTCGTTTACAATTAGGTCTTTAGTTAACTCGGTGGTTATCAAGCGATGAGTGAAGCAGAAGGCGCCTCCGCAGCAACGTGCGCTACATTTCTTGAAATGCTTAAGACCCTTCCCTGGTGCAGACAGGGTGCTGACGTGCTGGTGGCAGTGCATAAAATCACACCGGAAATAATTGAAGTGATAAAAGACCTGGGCGCCAATGTCCACCCGGGCGGCATTCACGTCAAATTCAACAAGTCTTTCTTGCATGATTTGCAAAACAAGTTCGACGACGGGCAGCCACTGCCGGCAGTGCTGGTTTGGAAGTCGCAACATGTAGAAATTTGGTACAGACGGCACAATGCCAGCGATTTTCCCTATGATGCCTGGCAGAATCCGCAAGGTGCATCGCAGGAAAGAGAATGTGTAGTGATTCCTGTAGACACTCTCGGAGACGGGGCCGCGAATTTTCATGCTGAAATCGCAGGCAAGGCCAAAGAATGCCCGTCCATGATCCCTCCTCAGTGAATGACATTATGAATAGAAGCAAGAAGAGTCGGCGCAATCGAACCTGCAGTTTGGTTGTCGCGCTGGCAGTGGGATGCATGTTCCAAGCCACTTCACTTTGCGTAAACGCGTCGGCACCTGAGCCCACCTGGGAAAGCTATCACAAGCACGGCAAAGACAATTTCGAAAGCGGAAATTTGGAAGTGGCGCTGAAAGACTTTCAAAAAGCGCTCGATCTGGCGGAAAAATTTCCAGAAAACGATCCGCGCCGCGGTAAAACCCTCAACAATCTTGCCACCGTCTACGACAATCTCGGCAAATACAGTGAAGCCTGCACATCGGCGGAATTGTCGTTTAAGTACGGCGAAAAGTTGATGCAGCCTGAAGACCCTGTATTGATGAGACGCCTGGATTTTCTAGCCACTCTTTATTTGAAGACAAATCAATTTGCAAAGAGTCAAACGGCATCAGAGAGATATTTGAAATTTATCGAGAAAACGAAGAGTCCGTACGATAAAGAATGTGCTCGTGTGCTGGACAACATTGTGGTGGCGCAGCACGCTCTAAAAAAGAGCGCCGAAGCTGAGCCCAGCGCCAAGCGCGCCTTGACCATCTGGGAGCGCACCACCAGCGAAGAAAGCAAGTCGGTGGCCAGGGAATTGAGCGTGATCGCCGGATTGCAATTGGATCAAAAAAAGTATGCCGAGGCGGAAGTAACCAGCCGTCGCGCGCTTGGTTTGTTCACACATCTGTACGGCAAGAAGGATCAAAACACTGCCGTTGCTCAGGCTTCTTTAGCGGAAATTCTTGCCAGACAGGATAGTGCCGAAAAGAAGACCGAGGCAGACGCGTTGTTCAAACAGTCAATCGCTACCTTGAAGAGAGGCAAGAGCGAGCAGTCTTCGAAAGTGACCGCAAGCGTGACTAAAGTCTATAACGAATTGATTGGACCGACTCCCGAAACGACCGCGAAAAAGTGAACTCAGTAGGTCGTTCGGACGAGTTGCCGGGCTCTATCTTCTGGCTCTGATTTCGGCCGCCTTGGCCGACAGAACCACTGAGAGTTCTTCTCCCTCTGCTTCTTTCAGTTCGTCCGCCCAGTCTTCCAGGACAAAAGCCAGGAAGATGCTGTCCGAGCCTGTTTCTTCTTCGAGCTCGGCAACGGCGATAGTCATCAATTCTCTGGCCTCGTCGAGCCGGCCTAGATATTTGTTGGCCATCGCCAGTCGATAGTATGCCGAAGCGTTGTAGTCTCTCATGCCGTCGAGGGCGGCATTCTCGATGCGATTTTGCAGAAGCGAGAGCAAATCTTCAGCTTCGTCTCTGCGAGCTATTGTGACCAATATCGGCACCACGCGGGCTAGAAGCAAACAGTCAATCTCGTCCTTTTGATCCTGGTTGAGAAGGCGATCGCAAATTGCCGACGCTTCCTCGACTTGATCTGTTTCACTGCATATGGTGGCAAGTGTAATGGTGCTCTGCAAAGTGTACAGCGCGGTGTCGCCGCAGTAGCGCTCTGCTGTTTTTACAACCCAGCGAGAATAATCTTCGGCATCTTTCCATTTGCGCTGTTTGCACAAGAGTTCGGCCAGTTGCTGTCCATGGCTGATGGCCAGCATCTCGTAGCCGTAGGTAGACTCGCCCACCAGGGCATTATCCACCACTGTTTTGTAGTTTTGAAACAGCAGTTTGTCGAGTGCTTCAACGCGGCCGTATTTGCCAGTGCGCTGTGCCAGACGAGCGTACTCTGCGCGCACAAGATTAATAGACAGAGGTGGAACCGCGGTTTCGCAGGCATCCATAGCCCGCACCAGCAAATCCTCGGCTAGTTCATAATTCTGATGTACGACCGTCTGCAGGCGAGAGAGGCGCACCAGAGCCTCGGCTGTGTAGCGCGCGCAAGCTTGTGGGCGGCTGGTTGCCAGAGATATAGCCTGGTCATAAGCAGATTCCGCTTCATCGAATTGCTCTTTGCCGAAATAGTGCCTGCCCAGAGAAGATGCCGCATTCACCGCTTCCTGGCAGCAGTCTGGATCGTCTCTCAGTATGGGCAGCGCCCGCTCGAAGAGGACTGCAGCCTCTTCATCATCGTCGAAGCTCATGCACATATTGCCGAGCGAGAGCAAAGTTTTGCCCAGCAAAGATTGATCTTCAGGGGGAGATACTTCCAGCTCTTCGAGCAACTCTCTAAGCAGGCATTCCGCTTCATCCTGGCGGCCGTACATGCCGTAGAGGTTGGCCAGCTGGTCGATGGGCAGGGCGGCTCTTTCGTCTCTCAGCTCTTTATAGACCTGAACCGCCTGTTTCAGATGCTTTTCCGATTCTTCAGCGTTGTAGAGGATGCAAAGCTTGCCAAGTTGAGTGAGTATGAGAGCGACTTCCCGATGAATAGGACCGTAGGCGTTCTTGGCAATATTGAGGGCGCGCTCGAGTGCGTCTGCGCCTTCGCCGCTGCGCCCCAGGTTAATGAGCACGTCAGCGTGCTTGCAAAGCGAATCGCATAAGCGCGTGTTGTTGTAGCCAAAGCGCTCTGCTTCAGCTACAGCCGTTGCCAGGTGCTTTTCGGCTTCCTGCCAATTTTCTTTTTCGCACTCTTTTCGGGCAGCCTCGATGCACTGCTCCCACTTTTGAAACACGAATAAGTGGTCCTTTTTAGAGCTTCTATTATGCTTAACTCAATTACTTTCCACAGGCAGGGAGGATTTAACCTCACCCAGCAGGGCTGTATAATCGCAGTGTGAACGTCATAGATCCCGTTGGGCTGGTATACAAAGCGATTGGTTCGGACGAGCCCTTCTTTCGGCTGGTCGAAAGTTTTTACGCCGGTGTTGAGAAAGACCCAATTTTGCGCCCGCTTTATCCTGAGGATTTGGCGCCTGGAAAAGAGCATTTGGCTTTGTTCTTGATTCAGCGTACCGGTGGACGCCAGACCTACAGCGAAACGCGCGGACATCCGCGCATGCGCCAACGCCATATGCCGTTTAAGATTGGCCAGAAAGAGCGTGATGCCTGGATCAAGAACATGGATGTCGCACTAAATACGGTGTCGGAATTTGCCCCGCATCTGGCCACCATGAAAGAGTTTTTTGACAGCTTCGCCACTTTTATGATCAATCAGCCGGGCTAGTTGACTTTGCTCAGCATCAGGCTTTCTCTAAAACGAGCGGCTGATGCCAGTGACTGATCGCCGGTGGCGCCCCTGGTGACAAAGTGACCCATTTTTCTTTTGGCACGCGCTTCATGTTTGCCGTAGACAACGACGTCCACTACTTCAGGAAATGCTTCCAACGCTTGCAGATTGAGCGGTTTTTTTCCGTCCGTGCCCTGAGCCAGGAAAACATCGCCAAGCAGATTTCCCATGCAATAGGAGCCTGTCTCCAACCCTCTCGGCTGTGAAAGGGGAATGTTCAGAAGCACGCGAGCCAAGCTGTCAAACTGGCTGACACTGGAGGCAATGCGCGTAACATGCCCGGAATTATGGGGACGCGGCGCCATTTCATTGATGTAGATATTCCATTCGCCGACTGTCAATCCCGACGAATTGGGCGATCGCCTGTGAGAGAGGAAAAATTCGATGCACAGCAATCCTTGCACATCCATTTTCATTGCAGTCTTAAGGGCGATGTCTTGCAATTTGTCGGCCACTTCCAGCGGCAACCGGGCTGGAAAAATGGTGAAATCTAAAATGTGGTTCTTGTGGATGTTTTCGAAAACAGGGTAAACATAGGCTTTGCCGGCCGGATTGCGGACAACGATGCAACTTACTTCCATGGCAATGTTTATCACTGATTCAATCACAAAACCGCTGCCTTCGTGCTTCAACAGATCTGTGTCATCAAGCAAGGCATCGAGTTCGGAAGTTTTGTTTATCAACCACTGCCCTTTGCCGTCATAGCCACCCCGAGCAGTCTTGATAATGAAGGGCAGCTGGAATGCTCGCGCTTCCCTTTCTAAATGTCGAATGATCTTGGCTGTGGCAAAATGCGCAAAAGGCAGATCGTTTTCTCGCAAAAACTCTTTTTCCTGAATGCGATCCTGGCAGGTGGCCAGCACTTTTACACTGGGCAAGATCGGCTTCACTTTGGCAAGCGCATAGAGCGGTGCGCTCTCAACGTTTTCAAATTCGTAGGTGACGACATCGCAATGGTCGAAGAATTCTTTCAGAGCGTGCGAGTCCGTGAATGATTTCACAAAAGAGCGCGCTGCCAGTCTGTGCGCCGGTGCGTTGCCGTCGGGATCAAAGACGGCCACATTTCCACCCAGCCGGTAGATACTTTCTGCCAGGAGCATGCCCAATTGTCCGCCGCCAAGAATGCCAACTGTCGCCATCGATCCCTTGCTCTTTCGCTCTTTTCTATTTCGCCGATTTGGTGCTCAGTTTTTCTTTGACGACAATGTCGCCGGAGCGTGCATCGTCGGCAAGTTTTTCTCTGTATTTTTTCAAGGTGGAAAGAAGCTTCTCGTCTTCCAGCGCCAGTACTTGTACGGCGAACAAGGCAGCATTGACTGCTCCAGCCTGCCCGATTGCAAAGGTGGCGGTGGGAATTCCCGAAGGCATCTGCACTATGGAAAGCAGGCTGTCTACGCCTTTCAGCACACGCGATTCAATCGGAACTCCCAATACCGGCAGTGGTGTCAGTGAGGAGACCATTCCCGGCAAGTGAGCGGCACCGCCTGCACCGGCGATGATCACTTTCAGTCCGCGATCCTCTGCAGACGATGCATAGTCGAACATCTCCCGCGGCATGCGGTGCGCGCTCTTGACCGAGATTTCATAAGGGACATCAAAATCAATCAGCACTTGTTCGGCATGTTTTAGAGTTTCGTAATCGGATTTGCTTCCCATTACGATGCCGACGATTGCTTTTTTCATTTCAGTGTCCTCAAGTTCGCTCTCCAATACGAGTTAGTGTTTGAAGCAGCGCTGACCGGTGAACAGCATCGTGATGCCGGCTTTCTCGCAGGCGTCGATGACGTCCTTGTCCTTAATGCTGCCACCGGGTTGAACGATTAATCTGATGCCGGCTTCCTTGCAGGCATCAATATTGTCCGTGGCCGGAAAGAAAGCGTCGCTGGCCAGAACCGCACCGCGCGCTGCTTCACCGGCTTGCTCCAGAGCGATTTTTACAGAAGCGATGCGGCTGGTTTGTCCAATTCCGAAGCCCAGTGATTTTCCTTCTTTGGCGATAAAAATGGCGTTGGATGTGAGGTGCTTCACTACTGACCAGGCGAATTGGGCATCGGTGAGCAGTCCTTCGTTGCAGCAGGTGCCGGAGACCTTTTGAAATTGTTCTCCGGTGACTGGTGGCTCGACGTCTTTCTCGATAATCCAGCCGAAGTCCTGAAGATATTTTGCGCTCCAGGCATCATGCGCTTGTGGTGAAAGAACGTTTGGTTTGAATTTCAAAACGCGCACGTTTTTCTTGGCTGACAAAACCTTCAATGCACCTTCTTCGAAATCGGGGGCTGCGACGATTTCCACGAAGCCTTCCACGATCTTGCGGGCCAGTGCTTCGGTCAATGTCGCTGTGAATCCATAGATGCCGCCGAAAGCAGAGACAGGATCGGTCGAATATGCTTTTTCGAATGCTTCGTCGAGAGTGGCACCGATAGCCACACCACAGGGGTTGTTGTGTTTGATGATGCAGGCGGCAGGATTGCCTGCATCCCTCAAGATGCGAACCAGGCAATATGTGTCGGTGATGTTGTTGGAGGAAAGTTCTTTTCCTTGCAATTGCAGAAATGGTGGGAAGGATTCTGCTTCGCCCGCCTTACTGCGGGTTTGTGTGTCTGCGTACCAGACGGCGGCTTGATGCGGATTCTCACCATAGCGAAGCGATTGGAACTGCGACAGATTCAAAGTCATTGATGACGGCAATGCCTCCGATTCGCTGCTCTTGGCGCCGTTGGTTTTGCCGGCTGCTTCATGCTGCTTGATGAAATAGTTGGAAATCTGGCGATCGTACTCGGCCGTGCGCGTGAAGGCGGCCATGCACAGCTGCTTACGCAGTGCATCTGTAAATTTGCCGCCATTGGCTTTCATCGATTCAATAATGGAATCGTACTGCTCAGGCTGGCAGGCAATGGCCAGATACTTGTGATTTTTGGCAGCGGCGCGAATTAGTGACGGCCCGCCGATGTCTATCTGCTCCACCATTTTCTCAGGCGGCAGACCTTCTGCCAGTTTTTTCTCAAAAGGATAGAGGTTGACGACGACCAGATCGAGGGGCTGAACGCCAATCTCTTTGA
Organism: uncultured Candidatus Obscuribacterales bacterium; assembly: GCA_964531315.1. Lineage (GTDB taxonomy): Bacteria > Cyanobacteriota > Vampirovibrionia > Obscuribacterales > Obscuribacteraceae > QKMZ01. The sequence goes on from CAZHEZ010000039.1 coordinate 39,325, forward strand.
GAACTTTGCCGTCTTCTTCTTTGTCTCTGTATAAGATGCCGGCGAACACTTTTGGATGGAGAGTTTTAACCCGTCCACCGAGAATTTCGGGAAACTGCGTGAGATCCTCGACTTTCTTGGCGTCGATGCCCAGCTCTTTTATGTATTGGTATGTGCTGGAAGTGGCGATGATATTTAATTCGCCAAGCGCCTTGAGGTCTTTGAGAAATTTCTCCAGACCGGTCTTGTCAGAAACGCTTATTAGCGCATTAACCATTGTCTTACTCCTTCAAATTAATTGCGCCACCCAGTGCGCCAACGCCGTCGATGACCAGTTCACCGCGACTGTCCGTAACCTCTCCAACTACTTTTGCTGAAAAACCATGTTCTGAAAATGTCCTTATTATCAGGTCGGAATCGCCATCTGCAATGACGGCCAGTCCCATGCCCATATTAAAGGTTTTGTACATCTCTTCTGTTTCGATATCGCGTCCAATTTTTTGGAATATCTCCGGTGTGGGTAAAAGGCTGGTCAGCCTGTAGCCGACTGTCTTTGACAATCTGAGCAGATTGCGCCAGCCACCACCTGTGATGTGCGAAATTCCGGCGATCGCTTGCGGCTTTTTGTCGAGAATTTCGTTTACCGGTTTGGTGTAGATCAAGGTCGGCATGAGCAGCTCTTCTTTGAGGCTTTTGTCTGAGCCGACCAGTTTGGAAGCCAGAGACAGACCATTTGAATGGATGCCGGATGAAGCAACGCCAATCAATTTCTGACTCTTCTTGATCTTTTCGCCAGTGATCAATTTTTCTTTTGAAACCAGCCCAACTGCAAAACCGGCCATATCGAAATGCCTGTCTTTGTACAAATCGGGCATTTCCGCCGTTTCACCGCCGACCAGAAGCAGACCGGCCTGGTCGCATCCTTCGACAATTCCTTCCATAATTTGATCGGCATCTTCGTCAATCAACTTGCCGACTGCATAGTAGTCCAGGAAGGCAACCGGTCGAGCACCCACGCAAATAAGATCATTTGCGCACATGGCCACGAGATCGATGCCGATGGTGCTCAGTTTTTTCAATTCCAGTGCCAGCAGCAACTTGGTGCCGACGCCGTCTGTAGTCAGAGCCATAGCCGTGCGCTCATCTACCGGGTAAACCGCAGCGTATCCACCGGCTGCCGGCCATAACTGCTGATGGTCGGCTCGTTTTGATAAACGTTTGAGACGGGTGACGAAAGCTTCCGCTTTAATCACGTCTACTCCGGCTTGCGCGTATGTTTTTGGTTCCATCAGTTTGCCACCATTGAATGCGCGTTTTGGAAAATCCGTAAACCGGGCGGAGATTTGTCCGGCAGTGCTGTTAATCTAGTCCAGCTCGGATGCTGGGTCCAGCGCACAAATGCTTCGGGGTGAGGCATCAGACCGAAGACATTTCCTTTGGCGTTGGTTAAGCCGGAAATGCGATCGAAGCTGCCATTGATGTCCAGTGAATAACGCAGCGGTGCCTGCAATTTGACAGTGTCTTCAGAATCTTTGGCCGGAGAGAGTCTTCCTTCCCCGTGCCGAATCGGCAGGTCGAATTCAGTCAGACCTTCCAGCCATGGGCAAGCTACATTGGCATCGACAGCCAGCTGCACCCAGCGATTGATGAATTTCTTTCCGCCGTTTCTGGACAGGCTGGCCAGTCTATCATCTGCTTTTTCAGATTCAGGCAGCAAGCCCATTTGCACCAGGCATTGGAAACCGTTGCAGATGCCAATCAGCAATTTGCCTTCCTGGACGAATTCTTTCAGACTTTCCTTGAGAGCGGCCTCTAATTTGATGGCGAGAACCTTTCCGGAGGCAATTTCATCGCCGAAAGAAAAACCACCGGGCAAAGCCAGCAGCTGAGCGGGTTTTAAAAGCTTGGGGTTGCTGAGCAAATCGCTGGTGTGGGTCAAGGTCGCATCAAAGCCAGACAACTGCAGAGCAAATGCAGTTTCTTCGCCGCAATTGATGCCGTCTCCTGTTAAAACTATTGCTGTTGGTTTCATAACCTCGATTCGTTTTTCCTTGTCTGGTGTTTCTCGATTGTTATCGTTTTTAATCAAACGGCAAGGCGGTCTCCCATGCGGTTTTCATTGCCTGAGCGCTTAGACTGATCAGATCTCTTTCTCCCGCGGCCATTTCACTGTCGACGATATTCAGTGTCTGATCGCCAATCACTTCGCCGATTTTAATCACGGTTAGTCCTTCGAAGTGACGTTCGAAATCGGACTGATTGGTGCGGTCGATGCTGACGACAATGTGACCCGGACCTTCGCCAAACAAGAGTGCATCGGCTCTGGTGACAAAGTCCCAGGATCTAAATGCTTGAGTGCCGCGTTGCTCGTAAAGGTCGCTCAAGTATCTATGGTATTCGCCGATATCAAGATTGGCTCCCGCTCTCGATCCGATGATCGACTCGGCTACCGACACCGCCAGTCCGCCTTCGGAAATATCGTGGGCGGAATGTATCCAGCCGCTCTTGATGGCTGTGTGCAGCCGTCTGTACATGGTCGGCGACCGGTCCAGATCAAGCTCGGGCAACATGATTGATTGCCAGCCGTTGAATTCTTCGTAATGACTGGCGGCCAGACCGAGCACGCCGGCGCTCAGTATATATATAAGATCGCCGGGCTTTTTGAATTCCATCGAGCGGGCGAAGCGCGCCTCCGGCACGCGACCCATACATGAAATGAGCAATGTCGGCGGTATGGCCAATTTGAGATGGCCGTCGTCGAAGTTGTTTTTCATGCTGTCTTTGCCGGATATCAAAGGCGCACCATAAGCGATGCAAGCCTCATACAGCCCCTGGCAGCAGCGGACCAGTTCGGCTAAGTGCCGTTTGCCCTGCGGATTGCTGTCGCTGTATACAGGATCGGGCCAGCAGAAATTGTCGAGCAAGGAAAGAGTATCGGGGTCGGCTCCTACGCAAACTGCATTTCTGATTGCTTCATCGACTGCACATTGGGCCATGAGATAAGGATCGTGGTCGCTCAAGCGCGGGCACAAGCCGTTGGAAACCGCCAGTGCCGGAGCGCGGTCCAGGTCGGCAGTCAAACGCGGCAGCAAAACTGCCGCATCGCAAGGAGCTTTTTGAGCGGGGCCCATCAGAGGCTTGATCACGCTTTGCCCTCTGACTTCGTGATCGTATTGTCTGATTACAGGCTCTCTAGAACAGATATTGGGATGCTTCAATAGTTGCAAAAGCACGCGACCGAGATGTTCCGGTTGTTTGCCCGTCTTCATCGTAATTTGAGCCGGGCTCCATTGCGATTCGAGACTGAGAACCGGGGCTCCGTCGTGGAGAAAAGCCAGTTCTATCAAGGCCACCGCTTCGCCGTTGTTTAGAACTTCGAAGTAGCCCTTGTCGTTAAACTCGCCTACATTGCTGACTTCGACATTGTGCTTGTCGGCCAGCTTTTTCATGCCTTCAAAATCGTTGGTGGAGATGGTCATCCGCTCTTGCGATTCGGAGACGACAATTTCCCAATCGGCCAGTCCGGGATATTTTGTCGGCACTCTATCCAGGTGTATGGTCGCACCACCTGTGATGGTGGCCATTTCGCCCACAGATGAAGATAGTCCGCCGGCACCATTGTCGGTGATGCCGGTAATCAACCCGGCATCGCGCGCATCGATGACAAAATCGAGCAGGCGCTTTTGCGTAAAAGGATCGCCAATCTGCACTGCCGACATGGGCGATCCTTCGTTCAAAGACTCAGAAGAGAAGGTGGCGCCGTGAATACCGTCTTTGCCCACACGTCCGCCCGCCATGACAATCAAGTCACCTGAGCGCGTGTGTTTTTTCACGGCATCGCGAGTTTCATTGCCGACTTTTATGTGCAACGGAAGCAGGCCACCGGTGCCGCAAAATACCAGGGGTTTGGCTCGATAACCGGGGTCGAAAAAGATGGCGCCATTGACGGTAGGAATGCCGCTCTTATTGCCGCCGTCTTCCACTCCCCGGCGCACGCCGTCCAAAATCGCTTTGGCGGGCAAAAGCTTCGGCCTTTGCGGCAAGGATGATGAAGGATAAGCAAAACAAAAGACATCGGTGTTGAAGAGCGGCTTGGCACCGAGCCCTGTGCCCAGGATATCGCGGTTGACTCCCAGAATTCCCGTAAGCGCGCCGCCATATGGCTCCAGGGCCGATGGGGAATTATGGGTCTCTACTTTGAAGCAGACTGCCGTTTCGTTGTCCCATTTGACGACGCCGGCATTATCTTCGAAAACGGAGAGCAGATCCTTGCGCCAGCTTGAGAGTTTGCGCGTGGCCGCCTTGATGTAGGTCTTATAGAGGCTGTTTATAGTCTCAGTTCGCTGATCGCGCGGTTTGCTGTTGTCTATATGAGTGATTTTGGCGTTGAAGATCTTGTGCTTGCAGTGCTCGGACCAGGTCTGGGCAAGAATTTCCAATTCCACATCCGTAGGCATATTGGGCATGCCCCGGTCTTTTCTGCCGGCTTTGGTTTTGTCCAGTCGATAATATTGACGAATAGCCTTCATCTCATCGAGGTTGAGGGCCAGGAGCCGTTCTTTGCTGAGCTTCTCCAGTTTGTCATCTTCCAATTCCAGGCTGACATGCTCGACTTTCGGTGTCTCCGGAAGCACCACATATGGAAACTTCAACAGACCTTCACAGTCTCCGTCTGTTTCATGCACAACAAAGCGATCGGTAAGCGGATGATAATCCTTGTAGATAAGTGCCTCGGCAATGGCGTCGGCATTGCCTGAACTTTCTTTGAAAAGAAAACCGCGTCCGGAAGCCACTCGAACCTTGCCGGGAAAACCCTTCAGTCTGAGCGCTTCTTCGACGGTGTGAGCGAGGTTGTCTGTGACGCCGGGCAGAAATTGACGCTCGGCGAAAAACTTGTATTCTTCCTTGGCAAATCTCTTCAGCCAGTTCTTTCGATCTTCCGGAAAGCCGACCAGCACTTCTTGATACAAAGAGTCTGCCAGCACATCGCTGAGATCTTTGACCATTTTTGCCGGGATTTTTCCATCCGCCAGAGACTCTTTAGCCACCAGGAGCCAATAAAGAGGAAATGATTTGTGCTCGCTTTCCGCTATCACGGCCACGCAAATAGTCGCAGTCTTGGATATCTCCAGCACGTGCTCGTCTTCTTTGTATTTTGCCCCTTGCGTCATGTTCTGGCTGTCTCCCTGTCTGGCTCCTTATTGGCATTTAAATCGGCTGCAGCATCCTTGAGCCGGGGAAAAAATGAGACGCCATCTTTGGCGAGGTTTTGCAAAACTTGTGGATAAAGCGCATGCTCGATGGAGAGACCACGCGCCTTAAAAGTCTCCAGTGTGTCTTCCGGCAAACGTTCAAAAGTGGCTTGCGCTAAAATCGGTCCGTGATCGACTTTCTCGTCTACCAGATGTACAGTCACTCCGGCA